>JACRER010000013.1 GCA_016234365.1 Elusimicrobiota bacterium
CGGCCGGGTGCTGCTGCTGGAAGACGAGGAGATAGTTAAAAAAGCCGCGGTCAGGATGCTTACGGAACTGGGTTACGCCCCGGAGGTCACGTCCGAAGGGAAGGAGACCCTGAAGCGTTACCGCCAAGCCGTTTCGGACGGGACCCCGTTCGACGTCGTCATAATGGACCTCACCATACCCGGCGGCATGGGCGGAAAAGAGGCGATACTGGAACTCAGGCGGGATTTCCCGAAAGCCCTGGTAATAGTCTCGAGCGGCTACTCCGACGAATCGGTGATGGCCGATTACAAAACGTACGGATTCAACGCCGTACTGCCTAAGCCATACAGGTACGAAGACCTGGCGGGGACGCTGGCCAAGTTGCTCAAAAAATAGCTCGCCCCGCCTATCGAGGCGAAACCTCGATAGAAATTGGTAAAATTAGACTGCCCGCCGGAAGCGGCGGGCGTTTTTTTATGGCCGAAAGAGCTGACGCCGCGGGAATAAAGAAGGCCGCCGCCCTGATAAGGGCGGGCGGGGTAGTGGCTTTCCCCACGGAAACGGTCTACGGGCTCGGCGCCGACGGGCTGGATCCGAAGGCCTGCGCCCGCGTTTTCGAGATAAAAGGCCGGCCCCGCTTCGACCCGCTGATACTCCACGAGCGCTCCGCCGTCAGGGCCAGGCGCCTTTTCTCCCGCGTCCCCGCCGCCGCGGCCCGGCTAATGAAAAAATTCTGGCCGGGGCCGCTCACCCTGGTGCTGCCCAAGGCCGCGGTCGTGCCGGACATAGTGACCGCCGGACTTAAAACCGTAGCCGTGCGGGTGCCCGCCAACCCAGCCGCGCTCGCGCTTATAAAAGCCGCCGGGCGGCCCATAGCGGCCCCCAGCGCCAACCGCTTCGGCCGGCTGAGCCCCACCACCGCCGCCCACGTAAAAAAGCAGTTGGGCCGCGGGCCCGACCTGATACTCGACGGGGGGAAGACCGCAATTGGCGTGGAATCCACCATAATCACTTTCAAAAGAGGCAGGCCGATGCTGCTGCGCCCCGGCGGCCTGCCCCTGGAAGAGATAGAAAAGATAGCAGGCCCCGCGGCCGCCGCGGGCAAGTCAGTCGGGAAACCTTTGGCACCTGGCTGCCTGAAGAAGCATTACGCCCCAAAAGCGAAACTCAGGATCCTAGGCCCGGGCCGCGCCGGAAAACCCGGAACGCGCGCGGCCTACCTGGCTTTCAGCAAAAGGCCCGCGGGCAAATACGCCGCCGTGGCCGTGCTGTCACGCACCGGGGACCTGCGCGAGGCCGCCGCCAATCTTTTCGGAGCGCTGCACCGTCTGGAGAATTCCGGTGCGCGCGTAATTTACGCCGAGCAGGTGCCGCCGCACGGGCTGGGCCGGGCCATCATGGACCGCCTGCGCCGCGCCGCGGCTTGAGGACCCATGAAAAAGAAAGAAGCGGCCATAGAGATAGTGAAACGGTTCATCCAGACCGACCCGGCCCACGCCGCGCAGGCCCTGGAAACGCTCTCCCCGTCGGACGCGGCGCAGGTCATAAAGGACCTGCCGGCCGCGGTCTCCGCGCAGTGCCTGGAGCACCTGCCGCCGCTGACGGCCGCGCAGATACTGGAGAAGGACTCGCGCGAGTGCGCGGCCGCGGTGCTGCTGCGCGTCAGCAAGTACCACGCCGCGGATATCTTCCGCCGTTTCAACCCGGACTACGCCAAGGCGGTCATCCCGCTGCTGGCCCATGATTTCTCCAAGGACATCGCCGAGATAATGGCCTATCCGGCAGAAAGCGCCGGCCGCATGATGCACACCGACTTCCTCTCCTTCCGCAAGGAGATGAAGGTGCGCGAGGTGACGCAGAAACTCCGGCAGATCGCCAAAAAACACCTGCCCGCCACCTACTGCTACGTGGTGGACGACGACAACACCCTGCTGGGCGTGCTCAACATGCGCGACCTGCTGCTGGGTTCGCCGGACGCTCCGGTGGAAGAGGTGATGATAAAGGACGTGGCCAAGGTTTCCCCGTTCGCGGACCGCGAAGAACTGGTAATGATGTTCTCCCGCAAGCATTTCCTCGCGGTACCCGTGGTCAACGAGACCGGCCGCATCATAGGCATAGTCAACACCAAGAACATCATAGCCTCCACCGAGGAGGAAGCCACCGAGGACCTGCAGATCCTATTCGGCGCCAGCGCCGAGGAGCGCGTCTACTCCCCTGGGCTGTTCAAAATAAAAAAGCGCCTGCCCTGGCTGCACATCAACCTGGCCACGGTGTTCCTGGCCGGCCTCGTAGTCTCGATGTTCGAAGGGCTGATAGCCAAGATAGCCGTTCTGGCGGCTTTCCTGCCCATAGTGGCCGGGCAGGGCACCAACGCCGGCACGCAGACGCTGGCCGTGGTGCTGCGCGGCATGATAATGCGCGAAATAAAGCCCGGCACCGGCGCAAAACTGGTAATGACCGAAGTGGGGGTAGGGTTGGTGAACGGCCTCGCCACCGGCCTGGTGACCGCCTTGATAGCCTGGCTCTGGAAAGGCAACCCGTGGCTGGGCCTGGTGGCCGGCCTCTCCATGACGCTTACGCTGATGGCCGCGGGCCTCAGCGGCGCGCTGGTGCCGATAACCATGAAAAGGCTGGGCTTCGACCCGGCGCACTCTTCCGGTATAGTGCTCACCACCATCACCGACATCGTCGGGTTCTTCTCCTTCCTGGGACTGGCCTGGCTGCTGCAGGGCAAATTACTGCAATGACGCGGGGCGTTGAACGGGACCTCCTCAAAGCCGCAAACCCGGCCAAAGCCAGGCTGCTGCAGCGTTTCTTCAAGACGGGGAAGGGGGAATACGCCGAAGGGGACAAATTCCTGGGGCTCACCGTCCCCGTCACCCGCGCCATCGCAAAGGTGCACGGGGACCTGCCGCTGCGGGCTATTAAAACCCTGCTCGCCTCCACGTGGCACGAGCACCGGCTCTGCGCGCTTATCATCCTGACCGAAAAGTTCGAAAAAGCCGCGGCGGCGGAAAAAAAAGCCATCTACGACCTGTACCTTGCCAGCACCCGCCGCATAAACAACTGGGACCTGGTGGACCTGAGCGCCCCACGGATAGTCGGCGGCTGGCTGAAAGACAAAAGCCGCGCGCCGCTCTACCGGCTGGCCAAGTCCGGCCTGTTATGGGAACGGCGCATAGCCATGGTGGCCTGCTTCGCTTTTATTTACGACGGGGAGGCCGCTGACGCGCTGCGCATAGCGCGCCTACTGCTGGGAGACAAGCACGACCTTATGCACAAGGCCGTGGGCTGGATGCTGCGCGAGGTGGGCAAGCGCTGCTCCCAAAAGACGCTGCTGGCTTTCCTTAAAAAGAATTACCCCAGCCTGCCGCGCACGGCGCTCCGCTACGCCATAGAAAGATTCCCCGCGGCCGAACGCAAACGCCTCCTAGCCGGCAAGTTCTGACCCGGTAAAGAAAAAGCCCGGCTCACGTCGGGCTTTCGCTTTTAAAGCCGCCGCTTATCAACCTTTGTAATACTTGAAAGCTTCCGCCAGGAACAGGAACTGGGCCGCGTGGGCCGGGGCGTTGCGGGGCATGGCTATGCGCACGCGCGAGCGGTACTCTCCCAGGCGCCGGGCAAAAGCCGCCGCGGCCTCCTTCTCGGTGACCTTAAGCCGTTCAAAATCCAGTACCAGTTTAACCCGGGTCTCCTTCAGGTAAACCCGCAGTTCCTCGGCCAGCTTTTCTCCCTGGCAGCCGTCCAGCGCGCCTTCCAGGCGCACCTTCAGCTGGTTGCGGCGGCCGTCGTAGTCTTCCACCAGCACCTGCAGCCGCTGCGGCACGTTGTGCTTCTGCAGCTGTACCTCCAGCCACTCCCTGGTGAACGGCTCCGGCGGCAGGCGCCAGCCCTTGCGGGTAAGCGCCGGGTTCTGAAAAAGGTTGAAGCGCAGTTTAAAAGAGGTCCAGAGCGCGGCGGCAAGGGCGCCGTATTTAAGCAGCCGGTCGGTCAGCGAGGGCTGGCCGAAGGCCGCGTGAACGCGCTTCTTAAGGCGGTGCACCATGGCGCGGGTGCGCAGGGTGGGGGCAAAGAGTTCTCCCGGCAGGTACATCGGGTAGGTTTTCTTCAGCTCGGCGGCAAAGCGCTCCGCTTTAAGCCGCAGGAAAGCGTTGGGGGAATCCTTGTGCCTGAGATAGCCGTTGAGCATGGTCTCCACGACGCGGTAGATGGTAGGGCCCAGCACCTTGAAGTCCTGCTCGAAGCAATATTCCTGCATCTTCTCAATATCGCGCCCGGTCATGGCGGGATGCTCGGTGAGCGAGCGGAAGCCGCTGGCCCATTTCCAGTAATGCTCGGGATTCTCGGAGAATTCCTTGCGGAACAAGCCCTGCGCTTTCACCTTCTCGTAGAGCGGCGTGCCGGGATTGGGGTTATAGATCATGAACTGGCACAGGTCGGGCTTCAGCGACATCAGGTGCTTGTGCTCGGCCTTTATGACCTCGGGCGTCTGGTAGTCGAAGCCCACTATCATGGAGGCCAGCACGGTTATGCCGTTGGCCTTAAGGGCGGCGATGATCTCTTCGGGGGATTTGCTGTTGGCGCGCTTCTCGTAGCCGGAGCGTTCGCCCTCGTAGCCTATCCACACGCCGTCCACGCCCATCTCCAGCAGTTCCTCCGGAGTGTACATGCTGAGCGCCTTGAGGCTGGCAAAGACAAAGATGGAAAGCGGCCGGCCGCCCTTTACCACCTGGTCGCGGAAGTCCAGCGCGCGCTCGCGGTTGAGCAGGAATTCCTCGTCGAGGATGGTATACTGCGCGTCCGGATTAACGGCCAGGTGCTTTTTCACCACCTCGTAAACCTGCGCGCCGGTATTGAGCAGGCGCAGGTGCTGGCGCTTGAAGAAATGGGAGGTGGAGCAGAAGTCGCAGCCGTTGGGGCAGCCCAGCCCCGCAAAGACCATGCCGGTGTAGGAGACGGTCTTGGAGAAAACCTTCAGGCGGCTCTCGATAAAGGGATGTTTATGCTCGGCGAGCGGCGGCTGGCCCAGCAGGTCGCGCATAAAAGCCACGCCCTCGCCGCGGCAGATATAGTCGCCGTAAGGAGCGAGGGCCTGGTCGGGCAACACCGTGCCAAAGCCGCCCAGCACTATCTTGCTTTGCGGGGAATGCTTGCGGATAAGCGCGGAGAGTTCCTTCATGCGGTGGTAGGTCACCATGATGAAAGAGATGCCCACGTAATCGTAATTCTTCTTCAGTTCTTTTATGAGCTCGCGGCGGGAGGGGTAATGCAGCACCACCGTGGGATTCTCCAGGTTCTCGGCCATGTAGTCCAGCGAGAACTGGCGGTGCACGGCGCGCGGGCTGAACATGCCCTGCGCGCGGGTAACCTGGGCGTGCAGCAGTTCGTAACCCACGCTCTCCGCGTCGCCATAGGCGGGGCCGATGGGGCGCATAACGCTGGTCAAAAGGAGTTTGGGCTGGGGGAGATCGGTCACATACGCTCCGGACAGAACGGGGGAATACCACTATTATATTAAATCCGGGGCCCGGCATGAGGTATAATGACCGCAGGGGGGAATATGGTTAAACCGGTAATGATATTACTGGTGGAAGACGAACCCGTCTCCGCCGGAGTGACGCGCCGCATGCTTAAGGAGGCCGGGCTTGCGGGCGGGCTGGTGGTGGCCGGCCGCCTGGACGCGGCGCTTAAGGAACTGGAACACGCCCGCCCGGACGTGGTACTGCTGGACATGGGCCTGCCGGACAGCTCGGGCCCCGACACTATCCGCGCCGTCTGCGGCAGGTTCCCAAAACTGCCGGTCATAGTAATGACCGGCCTGGACGACGAGGAGACCGGCCTGGAGGCGCTCAAGGACGGCGCCCAGGATTACCTGGTCAAAGGCCAGTTCGGCTACAGGGAGCTCAAGCGCACCATAACCTACGCGCTGGAGCGCAAGGAACTGCTCAACGAAAAAGAAGCCCTGATAACCCAGCTGCAGGAAGCGCTGGAAAAAGTGAAACAACTTACCGGGCTGCTGCCCATCTGCGCCGACTGCAAGCGCATCCGTTCCGACGACGGCAAATGGATGCAGCTGGAGTCCTACATCAGCGCCCATTCCGAAGCCATGTTCACGCACGGCTTCTGCGACGGCTGCTACAAACGCAGGGTGAAAGAAATAAAAGGCGGCGGCTAAGGGCGGCGGGCGGCCAGCAGTTCGCGGTAGTATTCAAGCGTGCGGCGGCCCATAATGGCCGTGGTGAACTTTTCGCGCACCAGCGCCACGGACGCCGCGGAGAATTTCCCGCGCAGGGCGGGGTCCGCCAGCACCCGGCCCAGCCGGTCCGCCAGCGCGGCGCTGTCGCCGGGCGGGAACAGCAGGCCGGTCACACCGTCCTTCACTATCTCGGAATTACCCGAAATATCGCTGGCCACGGCCGGCACGCCCATGGCCAGGGATTCCCTGATGCTGCCGCTCAGGGCTTCGCCCTTTACGGCGGCGTTCACGCTCACCGCGGCGGCGCTCAGCAGCTTTTCCACGTCGTCGCGCAGGCCCAGGAAGCGGCCTTTTTCCAGCGGGATCTTTTCCAGCCCGAAAAGCGCCTTAAGTTCCCCGGAATCGGTGCCGCGGCCGGCGAAGACCAGCGTAAATTCCAGCCCCCGGGCGTAAAGTTCCTTCGCGGCCTTCACCAGCACGTGCTGGCCCTTATGCCCGCTGAAATTGCCCACCAGCATCACCGCCGGCTGCCCGGGCGGCAGCGCCAGTTCGTCAAGAACGCCCGCGTCGGGCGGGCGCGGCGAAAAGCGCTCCGGGTCGGTGCCGCTGTAGATGGTACGCACGCGTTCCGGCTCCAGGCCGTAGGCTATAAGCTGCGCGCGCACGGAATCGGCCACCGCTATCACGCCGTCTATCAGGCGGCTGGTGTATTTGAGCCTGGCGAAAAATCCCGTGACTATGGGGTGGGAAACGCGGCGGGTAAAAACGAAGACCGGCTTATGCCGGGAGAGGAACTTTGCCAGCAGGCACATGGCGTGCGCCTTGGGGTGGTGGGCCTGGATAACGTCCGGGCGTTCGGTTTGCAGCAGGCGGGCCAGGGCGCGGGCGGTGCCCAGGTCGTAGTCGCGGCTGGGCCGGAAATGCGTCACCCGGAAGCCGTCCGTCCCGGCCTTGCGGCCCAGGTCGCCGTCCAGCGGGCAGGCGAAGAAATTGTCGTGGCCGGCGGCGCGCAGTTCGCGGGCAAGATAAAGCGCCTGGGCGGCTCCGCCAGACCAGCCGTGCGATTCTGTAACGTGGAGTATTTTAAGCTTGTCCGGCATATTCTCGGCTAAAGGCCTACCCGGCGGTAGGCCTAAAAACCCGGTTTATCTGGGTCTTTACGCGCATTACAAACCCGGCGCGTTCTGATAGATTATAGTATATCCCGGGAAACCGATAGGAGAAACCGCTTGAAAAACGCACTTCTGGCAATTATCTTCCCTCTCTTCGCCTCGCAGGCCGGCGCCCAGCAGCTGGAATACGTAGATGTGCAGGCCCTTAAGGACTCCGCCAAAACTTTCGAAATGCCGGCCGCCCAGCTGGCCAGGCCCGCCGCCAAAGCGTCCAATTACTATTTAGACAGGAACTCCTACGACCCGCTGCTGATCCGGCGCCGCCAGGCGTCCACCGACAAGATCAACATCATCGGCGGCACCATAGATATCCCCGGCATCAATAACGACCTGGAATTCGCCCGCCAGTACCGCCAGGCCTCCTACCAGCGCTACGACGTGCAGAGCGACGTGGCCCTGGCCGTCTACACCAAGAACCTGCCCAAGGTCCTCTTCCAGGTGTTGTTCGGCATAGCCCAGGACAACGGCAACCCCGCCGGCGGCACTTACACCGGCATCAACCCCGTGATAGACGACACCCCCGTGGCCATGCCCACCGAGGCGGACATCCTGGCCCTGGACCTGCCGGCGGATGAAAAAGAGCGCCTGCTGGTGCAGTTGCGCAACTCCAAGCTGCAGATAGAAGGCCGCGTGAACCCTTTCCGCAAGAAAGAGATGCTCAACATGATGATGCAGATCATCAAGGAAGAACAGGCCGCAGGCCTGCAGCCCAAATTCGGCGAGCCGCACACCTGGAGCCCCGAGTTCATCCAGTACTGCAAAGAGAAGGGGGAGATGATACCCCTCGGCTTCACCAAACTGCTTACGGCCCTGGCCAGCGGCGTTACCTCACGCCACTTCCGCACCGGCACCGAAGAAACCCTGATAAATTATTTCCTCTCCCGCCCCGACGGATCCGTGACCATGCACGAGGCCTTCCGCAACAGCTACCGCATCAATAACGGCGACGTGTACCTCACCATCCTCACCATAGAGAACATCCTCTCCGACAACTGGCGCCACCCGCAGCGCGAGAAGCTGGCGGTCACCCGCAAGCTGGCCAACATCTGCAATTTCTACGAGGGCCGCGGCGACAAGTACGGCGCGTGGTACCACTTCCACGGCATCATGCTCTACGGCTACGTCCGCGGCGGGTTCCGCGCGGCGCTGGTGGGCGGCATAGAGACCGCCGGCTCCCACGTGCTTTCGGGCGGCGTGGACGAGCACCAGGAAGACGCGGTCAATTCCATGGGCGGCAAGATAGGCGCCCGGCTGGCCAAGATCGTGAATGAAAAGCTCTTCGACGCCTTCACCCCGGACAAGAACTACTGCGACGAGAAGGTCTACCTCAACCTCAACGAGGATTTCCGCGACCGCATAGAATACGTGGAAAGCCGTGACTTCAAGGCCACCCTCACCGAAGACCGCCTGTGGCTTAAGAGCCTGGTCCGCGACTACCTGGACTGCCACGTCGAGGTGATCTACAACGACATGAGCGGCAAGCTCAACTCCGAGTATATCGTAAAGAAGGACCACGTCAACTTCAAGAAAGGCAAGGACACGCCCATCTACATCAACAGCCTCAACGAACTGGTAAAGGCGCGCGCCTTCATCTCCGGCTGCCTGGCCGAAGAGAGCGCCGTGCAGAACAAGGGCAACGGCTTGGCCCAGGTCCCGGCCCGCGGCTTCTGGGTGGACGCGCAGTAACCGCCGGCAGGGCAGGAAGGACCGCGGTTCCGGCCGCGGTCCTTTTTTTTGCTAGACTTTCAGAACGCAGGAGGAACCATGCAAAACTTCTCTTTTCACAATCCCACGCGCATAATCTTCGGCAAGGGCACGCTGCCCAAGCTGGGCGCCGAGGCCGCCAAGGCCGGCAAGAAAGCCCTGCTGGTCTACGGCGGGGGGAGCATAAAGAAGAACGGCGTCTACGACGCGGTCCTGCTGTCGCTTAAAAAAAGCGGCGTGGCGGTAATAGAGCATCCCGGAGTAAAACCCAACCCGGTGCTGTCGCACACCCGTGAAGGCGTAAGGAAAGTCCTGCAGAACGACTGCGACCTGATAGTGGCGGCCGGCGGGGGCTCCGTAATAGACGAGGCCAAAGCCATAGCGGCGGGGGCCAGGCATTCCGGCGACGTGTGGGATTTTTTCTGCGGCAAGGCCGCCATCAAGGACGCGCTGCCCCTGTTCACCGTACTTACGCTGCCCGCCACCGGTTCCGAGATGAACGCCGGCTGCGTGGTGACCAACGAAAAGGCCGCCGAGAAATTCTCGGCGCACGGCGCCGCGCTGTTCCCCAGGGTCTCCATCCTGGACCCCGAGACCACCATGTCGCTGCCGCGCGCGCAGGTGGCCAACGGCGCGGTGGACTCCCTGGCGCACCTGATAGAGAGCTACTTCACCACTTCTGACCGCGACGTGCAGGTTACCGATGAGGTGGTTCACGCGCTGGCGCGCTCCGTGGTGGAAGCCACCGGGCGCATTTTAAAGGATCCGGCCGATTATAACGCCCGCGCCTCCATGATGTGGTCCGCCACGCTGGCGCTCAACGGCCTGGCCTCCTGCGGCTACGGCGGCACCAGCTTTCCCAACCACGTCATCGAGCATTCCCTCAGCGCGCTCTACGACATAGCGCACGGCGCCGGGCTGGCCATAGTGATGCCGGCCTGGTTCAAGCGCCACCTGGAAACGGCCGGCCCGGAGCGGCTGGCCAAGTTCGGCGCGGCCGTCTTCGGCGCCAAGAGCGCCGAGGGCGCCATAACCGCTTTCGAGGAGTTCTTCCGCAAGGCAGGCGCGCCGGTGCGCCTGTCGGAGGCCGGCATCCCGGCCGCGGACATCCCGCGCATCGCCGACAACGCCATGGGCCTCATAACCCTGTGGGGCATGAAGCTCACCAAGTCCGAAGTAGAGGAAATCCTGCAGAAAGCCAAATAGCTTAACGGCTTTGCTTTCGGAGGGCTGACGGGGGTATGGGTTCGGCGGGTGCTCGCGCAGGGCGAGGCTTACGCAAGCGCCGAGCCCGAGCGGCAGCGCGGCCACGGTGTGGCCGACAGCGTGCCCGACGGGCCCATACCCCCGCCAGCCCGACTCAGCTTCCCGCGTTTCTTAAAGCAAAGCCGTCAGCCCAGGATGTATTCCAGGTACTGCCGGTAGACCTTTACCGCGCGGTCCGACGAGCGGAACACCGGCAGCCCCAGCGATTGCGCGTACGCGCAGTACGGCTCGTAAATGCTGCCGGCCGCCACGCAGAACAACAGAGGCTTGCACGCCGCGCGCGCCGCCTCCGCCGCGCCCTTCAGGAAAGACTTCTCAAGATCGTCCGGCCACTTGTCGCCCTTAGGCAGCGTATTCATGGCCGGCGTCAGCGGCACCATGGCCACCAGCGCCCCCGAGAACTCGTCGCAAGCCAGCGCCGCCTTCAGCACGCCGCCTATGGCCGCGTCCGGGCCCATGGGCGTGATGTCCAGCGGGTTCTTGGCGTCCACAATAGAATCCAGTTTGAATTCCTTAAGGGTTTTAGCCATCTCGCCGGCCAGCGCCTGGCTCATGTCCGCAGTAATTTTCCCGGCCACCCCGTCGGCCATACCCGCCGCTTCGAAACCGGCGTTGCTCATAAAGAACGTGTTGCCGTGCTTCACCGGCCACCCGCCAAAGGAACAGGCCAGCGCGGCCAGGTCGTTGAAATCGTCGAAGGTCTCCGCCACCAGGGCGCCGGCGTTCTCCATTATAAGCCGCGTCACCAGGTAATCCCCGGCGATGGACGCCGTGTGGCCCATCACCGCCTTCTGCCCGACCGCCGTACGGCCGGCCTTGTAAAGCACCACCAGTTTACCCTTGGAGCGGGCCTTCTCTATAACTTTCGCCAGCGCCAGCCCGTCGCCGGGCTTGAAGCCTTCCATGTACACCAGGATCACCTTCAGGTCTTCCTCTTCGGCCAGCCGCTCCACGTAATCCGGCACGGTCACGTCCTGCTGGTTGCCCACCGTCACGCTGTAGGCGGGTTTCAGCCACGGCATCTTGCTGATGGTGGAGATCACGAACGCGCCGCTCTGGCTGACGAAGGCCGTCCTGGCGCCGTAGGGATTGGCGCCTATCGGGTGCTCCAGTTTATACTCCGGGATGAAAAGCGTGTTGATCTTCTCGGCGTTGAGCACTATGCCCAGCGAGTTGCCGCCGGAGAGCGCGAAGTCCGGGTTCTTGGCGCGGGCCGCCGCGATGGAGTCCACCACGGCGCGGCCTACGTCCTCGGAACCGGCCTTCTCGCCCATCCCGCCGGAGATCAGCACCACGCCGTTCACCTTGCCGGACTCGCCGGCCTCGGCCAGCACCCGCGGCACCTCCGGGGAGGGGACCGCCACCACGTACATATCCACTTTCTCCGGCAGCGCCGCCGGGGAGGCGAAACATTTCACCCCGTCTATCTCGGCCACGCCTTCCTTTATGATATAGGTGCGCTCCTTGGGGAAGCCGGCCTTCACGATATTGTTGAGGATGATGCGGGCCATGTTCATCTTCTTCTCGCTCACGCCCACCACGGCCGCGGTGCGCGTGTGCAGCAGCCCGTGCACGCCCGCCTTGGAAGGCTTCACGCGGGGACCGCCTTTGCGCGCCTTGCGAAAGCGCAGCACGCCGTCAAGCGCCGTCAGGTGCCCGCGCGCCGCCGCCAGCGGGTTGATCTCGAATTCCTCTATGGCCCAGTCGGAATCCCCGCCGTCGCGGAAATGCTTCATCAGGCGGGAAAAACCCTCCAGCCATTTCATCAGTTCGCCGTCCTGCACCAGGCGACGCCCGCCGCGCACCTCGCCGGCGGCGTACTTCCACACCCAGTTATGCGCCAGGAAGGTCTTCCAGGCCCCGGAGTTGAAGGCCAGGTCCACGGGTATCACGGAAGGGGACACTCCGGGCCGCAGCGACCTGGTGAGCGCCTCGGCGTTGGTGCCGCCGGGCCCGAGCGTCAGTACCGGCCCGAACGCGTCGTCAGAGCGCGCGCCCAGCAGCAGTTCCTCGCCCAGCGCGAAAGCGGAATGCGGCAGGAATTCCACGGCCATAAAACCTTCGGCCTCGGGGAACTTGGCGGCCATGGCCCGCAGCGCCTCTTCCAGCCCGGCCGGGGTCTTTTCCAGCACCTTAACGCCGCCGGATTCGGTCTTGTGCAGCGTCTTGGAGGAAACCAGCTTAAGCACGGTTTTATCCCCGGCTAGTTTGGCGCAGGTTTGGGTTGCGGCCGCGGCCGGGTCCAGGCTGGCGGCGGAAAACAGCAGGTGCGCTGGCGCAGCCAGGCCGGCCAGCGTCAGCACTTCGTAGACCTCGGGCTCGCTCAAGCTGGCGCGCCCGGCGGCCCCGGCGTAGGCAAGTATTTTTTCTATAGCTTCGAAGTCGGTCATGTGTTCTCCAGCGGCGCGGCGCGCCGTTTCAAGCCAGCTTTACCACCCGCGCGCGCTGCGCGTAAGACAGCGCCTGCGCCCTGTCTATCAGCCCGGCCCCGACGGTGAGGCAGTCGGAGGAGGCCGCGCCGGTGGCAAGTTTCAGCGTGCGTTCAAAATCGTACCCGTGGAGGAAGCCGAACAGGAAGCCGGCCATGAACGAGTCTCCGGCGCCGGTGGGGCTCTTCAGGCGGGCCAGCCGCGGCGGCGTAACGCGCCACAGGCCGAAGGGGGAGGCGGCGTGCGTGTGCCCGGCGCCGTCGGTGACTATCAGCGTCTTGAGGCCGCGCGGCGCGTGGCGCTTAAAAAATGAGTGCAGCCGCGCGGGCGTATACGGCGCCCCGGAAAGTTCCTCGAACTCGTCGCGGTTTATCTTTATGCCTTCGGCGCCGGCCGCCAGCGCCTCCGCCAGCACCGGCCCGCTGGTATCGAACATGGTAAAACAGCCTTTGGCCGCGGCCAGCTTTACCAGCGAGGCGTAGAACCCCCGCTTGAGGCCGGAGGAAACCCTGCCGCAGACCGCCGCCACGCGGAACTTGTCCGCCAGACCGGAGTAGTTTTTAAGAAAGCGCGCCTGCGCGGCGGCCGGCACGTCCGGCCCTTCTTCGTTAAGGTCGGTGGCGCAGCCGGAAGCGTCCACCACGGTATAGCACACCCGCGATTCGCCCCCGTCATGAGGCTCGAGGAAGGTCTTAAAACCTTCCTTCTTCATGGCCTCGGAGATCCAGCGGCCGTTATGGCCGCTTACGAACCCGGCCACCGGGGTTTCCAGCCCCAGCGAGCGCAGCGCGCGCGACACGTTGACGCCTTTGCCGCCGGGCAGGGTAACGGTGCCGCCCAGCCGGAAGACCCGGCCTTTGCAGAAGCCGGGCACCAGCGCGGTCTTGTCCACGGCCAGGTTGAGGTTTACTATCAGGGCGTTCATCGAGTATTAAATCTAGCATTTTTGCACCGGAGTTTTGAAGTTGAATAGTTATATAATATTGGTATGAAAAGAGCCCTGAAACTGGCCGCCTGGGCGGCCCTCGCCTGCCTGCTGCTGCTAGCCGCCGCCGCCGCGGCCGCCAGGTTCTACTTCACCCCCGAACGCCTGAAAGCGCTTACGCTGGACTACGCCCGCAAGAACCTGGGCCGGGAGATCTCCTTCGATTCCGTAAAACTGGGCCTCTCCGGGCTGGCCATTGCCAACCTGCGCGTCTCCGACTATCCCGATTTTAAAAAAGGCGAATTCCTGAGCGCGGGCGAGTTCGCGGTAAAGCCCTCGCTGGGCGCGCTGCTGCGCCGCGAAGTGAAAATAAATTCCATCACCGCTTCCGGCCTTAAGCTGCGCGTCCGGGAAGTGAAGAAGAATACCTACAATTTCTCGGACCTGCTGGCCGCCGAGCCGGCGGCCCCGGCCAAGCCGGCGGGCAAGCCTGCCGCCGCGCCGCGGCTGGCCGTCTCCAGCCTTAAGATCAAGTCCTCCAGGTTCAGCTACGCCAACGCCGCGGGGGACCTGCGCGTTGACCTGCGCGACATAAACCTCTCCGCCTCCGGCATTTCGCCCGACGGGCTGTTCCCCGTGGAGGGGGACTTTACCATGGACGTGGCCTCCCCGTATTTCAAAGGCTCCATCCCCGCCAGGCTGAAGGGCCGGCTGGCCCTGGGCAGCTTCAGCCCGGAGAACGGCCGCGCGGAACTGGACAAAGCCTCCCTTTCGCTGGGCGGGGTGAAAGCCGAGGTCAAAGGCTCGTTCGCCAACCTGCTGGAACCGGACGCCAAACTCACCGTCGCGGTGAAGCAATCCTCCACCTCCGACCTCAAGGGCGTTTTTAAAGGCCTGCCGCCGCGCGTGCTGCTGCCGGAGCTGGACGCCGACGCCGACTTCAAGCTTACTTCCAAGGACGTAAAACTGCGCTCCGTAGTTTTCCGCGCAGGCGCCGTAAGCGGCACGCTCAAAGGACGCGCGGCCTGGGACCCCAAAGTTTCCTACGACCTGTCCGCGGAGGCCAAAGCCACCTTGCCGGAAGGCGACACCACGCTGCTGGCCCGCCGCTTCAAACAGCTGCCCATCCCGCGCGGCTTCAAACTGCCCATGACCACGCTGCAGGCCAAGCTCGCCGTCAAGGACGGCCGGGCCGACATAAATTCTTTTACGGCCGACTGCGGCGCCCTGGCGCTGACGGGCCGGACCTCCGTGGATTTTGGCGGGCGCGCCCTGAAAGCCTCCGGCCTGGCGGCCGCCGAGGTTAAGAATTTTTCCAAGCTGGCCGACATTGCCCCCGCGCTGCTGGAACCCTACGCGCTCTCCGGCAAAGCCGCAGCGAAACTGGAATACTCCTATTCCGGCACGCTGGCGCTCAAGGGCTCCGCCGACTTCTCGGGAGTGGGCGCGTCCTTCGCCGGACGTTCGCTTTCCGGGCTGAAAGGCGCCGCCGATTTCACCAAAGATTCCGTTTCGGCGCAGAAACTGGAAGGCAAGCTGGACGGAGAGGCCCTGAAGGCCTCTTTCCGCGCCAGGGACCTGCTTAAGCACCCCAAGGCCGAGTTCGACCTTAAGCTGGCAAAGCTCACGCTTAAGGACCTGCCGGCGGCGGCACCGGCTGCCGCGCAAGCCAAACCGCAGCCGGCAGGCCCGGCGGCCCCGCAGCAATTCATGGACGTCTCCGGCCGCGTGGAGATAGGCGCCATAGAGCACCCCAATTTCCGCTGCGGCGCGGTCTCCGCCAAACTGGACCTGGCGAATATTTCCGAGGACCTGAAGGCGCTGGACGGCTCGGCCTCTTTCACTACGGGCGGCGGAAAGCTTACGGAACTCTACGCGCTGGCAGGGCGTTACAAAGCGGCCAAGATAGCCCTTTACCCGCTGCTGGTGCTGCAGAAAAGTTCTAAGCTGGCCAAGACGCTCAACCTGCCGGACTTCAACAACGTGGACTTCGACCGGATAGAGGGGGACTACGCTTTTACCAAAGGCCTGATGAAGCTTAACAAGTCCGCGCTTAACGGGCCCGAAGCCGACGTAGCCTCTTCCGGCACCATAGACCTGCCCGCCGAGAAACTGGACATGCGCGTAGCGACCACGCTTAAACGCGGCGGGCTGGGCGGCCCCCTGGCCATGACCGTAAAAGGGACCTTCGCCAACCCTTCGGTAAAGCCGGACGTAAAATCCATAGTGGAGCAGCCCGCGGTGAAGAAGGCTTTGGACAAGCTGGTACCCGGCGGCGACAAACTGCTTAAGAACCTTTTCAAGAAATGAGAAAATACCTGCTCCTGCCGCCCCTGTTGCTGCTGCTGGCCGCCTGCGCCGGTTCGCGCAGGGAGGCCTCGCTCACCAGCGAGCCCTCCATCGAGCGGGCTTTCGACCTGCTGGCCTCCACCAGGGAAGGCAAACCGCGCCTGAAGTTTTTGCGCAAGCGGCCGGCGCGCTTTGAATATTCCAACACGCCCGGCATGTGCCACAAATTCTCCCTGAAAGCCGGCAAGATCTTCCTGCCTGTGGAATATAAGGCCTCCGACAAGGTGCTGGCGCTGGCGGTGGCGCGCGCGGCCTACATTTACGAGCTCTACGCCTACACCGGCCTCGAAGAGATAATCTCCGAAGAGGAAGAACTTTCCGCCCTGCTGCAGGCCCGCCTGGCCGTGGAGCTGGGAGTCAGCGAGGAGGATTTTGCCAAGGTGCGCGGCGCCCAGCCCATTAAGACGTCTTTCTGCTCCTACATCCTGGGCGGCACCAAGTACGCCATGGAGCAGGCCCGCAAACAGGCGCTGTCCTACGATTCAGACTGCCAGCGCCCGCTGGACACGGTGGAGAACCAGCGCGTCTGGCTGGAGAAGATCCGCCAGTCCATTAACGACGAGACTTTTTACCAGCTGCTGGCCGACCGGGACCTGCTGCGCGTAAAGCGCGGGGCCATGACCATGAGCGACGCCATGAAGAACGACGCGCGCCTGCGCGGCCTGCCGGCTTACGAGGTGTACCGCTACCAGCGCACGTTCTACGACCGGCAGAGCGATATAGTGGACCGGATGGAAAAAGTGAAGGCGGCCCAGTTGCGCGAGGACTCCTCCTGGCGCGCGGCCAGGCAGCCGCAGCTGGACCAGGTCCGCGAAGAATTTTCCGACTGCGAACTGCCGGTGGACTAGCCACCCGGGCGATTTGATATTATTGGCTTATGGCGACGGAATACGACATCTGTTTTGTAACGGTGGGTGACCGCAAGACCGCCGAAAAGATAGCCGGCGGCCTGCTGCAGGGGCGCCTGGCGGCCTGCGTCTCCGTGGTGCCCGGTGTGGAGTCCTCCTACTGGTGGAAGGACCGCATTGAAAGATCGCAGGAACTGCTGCTTGTAATAAAGACCCGCCGCGCGCTGCGCGAGGACGTTGCCCAGTTCGTAAAGACCAACCACCCCTATACGGTGCCGGAAACGGTTTTTTTGGCCATGGACGGCGCCCCCAAGGCTTACCAGGACTGGCTGGGCGCCAACACGCTTTTCACCACCAACATCCCAAAGGATAAACCCCGGGGCTCCCGGTAAGGAACTATGAAAAACACCCTGCACGTCGTGGTAGTGGTAGTGGTAGGCTCCCTGATAGGCATCTTCATAAGCAAGCTGCTCAACATGTGGTTCCCGGTGGGGCACCAGCTCAACGCCCTCATCAACACCGGCATCAACACGGGCCTCAACCCCACCACGGTGGACCTGAACCTGGTGGAATTCACCGCCGGACTGGTCTTTAAATTCAACATCTCCAGCATCATGGGCATCTTCCTGTCCGCCGTGGTTTACAAGCAGCTCGTGAAGTGATGCCCGCGCTGATACTGGCTTCCAGATCGCCCCGGCGCAAGCAACTGCTGAAACAGGCCGGGATAAAGTACCGCGTAATTCCGAGCGACATAGAAGAGGTCTCCGCTTACCGCCGACCTGCGCGCATAGTGCGCGAGCTGGCCTACAAGAAAGCGCTCAGCGTGGCGCTTAAGCACCCGGCCTTCCCGGTACTCGGTTCGGACACGCTGGTCTACTGCAAAGGCGAAGTGCTGGGCAAGCCAAAGCATCACCGCGACGCCCTGCGGCTGCTGCGGCTGCAGAACGCTTGCTGGCAGGCGGTACACACCGGCGTGGCGCTGATCTGGCTGGATAAGGGCGTGTTCCTGGCCGGCAGCGAGGTTTCCCGCTGCAAGGCGCGCAGGCTGCCTGAAACCGAATTGAGGGCTCTTGCATCTAAACATCATGACAAGGCGGGCGCCTACGCCGTGCAGGACAAGGACGACGCCTTTATAGAAAAAATAGAGGGCCGCTTCGACACGATAGTGGGCCTTTCTATGAACCTGGTGCGCAAATTCATGCGCCAGGCCAAACTGGACTGAATCATGTATAAAATTAAAAAAAGTTTTCACCTCGCCTACGGGCACCGGCTGCAGGACCACGACGGAAAATGCGCCAACCTCCACGGCCACAACGCCGTGGTGGAAGTGTCGCTGAAGGCCGAGCAACTGGGCCCCGGCCAGATGGTGATGGATTTCCACGTGCTGGGCGGCAGGATAAAGGCCTGGCTGGACGCCAACCTGGACCACGCCACCATCCTGGACAAGTCCGACCCGCTGGCCGAAGTGCTGGCCAAGCACGGGCAGCGCTGTTTTTTGACCGACACCGCCCCCACGGCGGAAGTGCTGGCGCGGCTGATCTTCGAGGCCGCGGCGAAACTGGGGCTGCCGGTGGCCAAGGTGGCTTTCTGGGAGACCCCGACGGCGATGGCTTCTTACAAGAAGTGAGGCGGCATCATGACTGAACAGAACGAAAAATTCGACATAGCGGTTATAGGCTCGGGCCCGGCCGGTTTTACCGCGGCCATCTACGCCGTGCGCGGCGGCGCCTCCACGGCGCTGTTCGGCGGCATGGCGCCCGGCGGCCAGCTGCTGCTGACCACGGAAATAGAAAATTACCCCGGCTTTGTGGACCCCGTGGTGGGGGCCGACCTGATGCAGCGCATGATGAAACAGTCCTCGCGCCTGGGCGTTAAAGTGTTCCAGGAATCCGTAACCGCGGCCGACCTGGCGCAGCGCCCCTTTAAGCTCACTTCCTCGAACGGGAAGATATACGAAGCCCGCGCCGTAATACTGGCCACAGGCGCGCAGGCGCGCTGGCTGGGCATGCCGTCGGAACAGAAGTACTCCGGCAAAGGCGTGTCCGGCTGCGCCACCTGCGACGGGTTCTTTTTCCGCGGCAAGGAAGTGGCGGTAATAGGCGGCGGGGACACCGCGGCCGAGGACGCGCTGTTCCTTACCAAGTTCGCCACAAAGGTTTTCCTGGTACACCGCCGCGACAACCTGCGCGCCAGCTTCCGCCTGCAGGAAAAACTCAAGGCCAACCCCAAAGTAGAATTGGTCTACGACCATGTACCCCAGGAATTCCTGGGCGAAGCCAAACTTACGGGAGTGGACATTAAGCACGTGAAGACCGGCGAGGTGCGCCGCCTTAACGTGACCGGCGCCTTTATAGCCATAGGCCACACCCCGGCCACCCAGCTGGTGAAGGGGAAACTGAACCTGGACGCGGAAGGCTACATTATCACCGACGAGCACACCGCCACTTCGGTGCCCGGCGTGTACGCCGCGGGCGACGTGGCCGATACCCGCTACAAGCAGGCCGTGGTGGCCGCCGGCACCGGCTGCAAGGCCGCGCTGGAAGCCCTGGCCTTTATAGAAGGCTGCTCCAAATAACGCGCAGCCGGTAAAATAAAAAAGGACGGGCATGCCCGTCCTTTTTTATTTCCTCCGGCCTCAGGCGTGCGGGAGGATGCTGAGTTTACGCAGGTCGCGGCTGGTGCGGCGGATGTCCTTTACGAAGATGCGCCAGCCTTTAAGCAGGTTCTGGCGCTCTTCCTCGCCGATGGCGGGGGTGAACACGCGCCGGGAGACCTTGGCGGTCCACTGCGGCGCAAGGCCCAGCCCGCGGGCGGCCGCCAGAGCCGCGCCCATGGCGGTAGCTTCGCTCTCCTCGAGCGCCACAAGGCGGGCGCCGGTGATGTCGGCCTGGAACTGCAGCAACCAGTCTATCTTGGACAGGCCGCCGGAAACCTTCAATTCCTCTATCTTGATGCCTTTCTTCTTCACCAGGTCGAAGGCGTCCGCCACCATGTAGGCTATGCCTTCGGTGACGCCGCGCACCACGTCGTACTTGTCGGAGTGGGGGGAGAAGCCGGCAAAGGTGGTGAAGGTGGTGAAATCCCAGTACGGCGCGCCCAGGCCGCCTATGGCGGGCAGGCAGTGCAGGCGGTTTTTGGACTTGCGGCACATGCCGTCCACGTCGGAGATATCCTCGAAAAGGCCGAACTTCTGGCGCAGCCATTCCAGCGCGGTGCCGGCGGAGTTAACCGTGCTTTCCGTAAAGTAGCAGATCTTCTTTTTGCCTTTGCCTTCCTGCCAGCCGAAAGAGTTGAGCAGGCCGCGCACCTTGAGCGGCTTGCGGCCGGTGTTTACCAGCATGAACGCCCCGGTGCCGTAGTTGAGCGCGGCGGAATTGGGCGTTTCAAGCCCCAGGCCCAGCATGGCCGCCTGCTGGTCGCCAAGCATGGCCGTAAGCGGCACGCGGCGGCCGCCGGCTTCTACCTGGCAAAGCCGCCCGACGCTGGGCTTGATCTCGGGCAGCAGTTCCCCGGACACGCCGAAGGCGGCAAGCAGTTTGGGCTCCCACTTGAGGCGGCGCAGGTTGAACAGCAGCGTACGCTGGGCCTGCGACGGGTCCGTTATAAAAGCCTTGCCGCCGGACAGCCGCCAGACCACGTAGGAGGCCACCGGCGCTATCAGCAGGCGCTTCCCGGCCGCGGCGGCTTTCACGTCGGGATAATTTTCCAGCGCCCAGGCTATTTTGGAGGCGCTGTAGTAGGGCGTCTTGTAGAGCCCCGTAAGGTCGTGGATGCGCGTATTGGAGAACGGCACCTTGCCCAGCAGGTCCAGGGCGCGGCCGTCCTGCCAGCTCAGCGCCGGCGCCAGCGGGGCGCCGGTGTGCTTGTCCCAGAAAACCACGGTAGAGCGCTGGGCGGCTATGCCGGCGGCGGCGGCCTCCGCGTCGGGGGGAAGCTTCTGCATCACCTCGGCCAGGCTGTCGGCCAGGCTGGCGTAAAGTTTTTCGGCGTCGTATTCGGCGCGGCCCGGCGCCGGGTAGGAGGCCTCCAGTTTGCGCTGCGCCTTAAAGCGCACCGCCCCGTCCAGGCTAAACGCCAGCGCGCGGGAGCTTGAACTGCCCTGGTCCAGCACTATTATGAATTTCTCGCCCATAGGTCAGGCCGGCTTCCTGGTTATCTTTATATCCACCGCCGTCTTCTTTACGGCTTGCTCTAAAAGCTTTTTGCGGGCGTCCTCGGAAATATCCTTGCTGTCCAGCACGCCGGAGATGCCGGTGAGCGTAAGGCTGAGCGCGCGCTGGTACAGGTCGAACTGGTTGAGCACCTTTATAACCGCCTCGCGGTCGCGGAATTCCCACTTCTGCGCTTTTTTCACTTCCAGCGAATATGAGGCTCCGGCGTAAGCGCCGCCGTCCTTGGCCGCGCGGCCAATATCGGCCGCCACCGCCAAAAGCTGCGCCTGCAGTTCGTCCATGCGTTCTTTCAGGCGGCCGTAACGGTCCACCAGGGTCTCTATTTTCTCCACAGCGGGCGCCAGGTCCGCCGGCGGGTGCGGGTGCCCGCCAAAGAAATGCGGGCACAGCGATTTGTAATCGCACCACTTGCACTGCAGCTCGCCGGGCACCGGGTCGAACTTGAGGCCGCGGATGCTGTCCGCCACGCCCAGCACCCGCTCCCAGAAAGCGCCTATCTCGCGGTCGTCGGCCCGCTCAAAGTGGTATTCCTTGTTGGTGGGCACGTGGTAATAAAGCATTTCGCCTATGCGCACCGAGGAAACGCGCACGTCGTAGATCTCGGCGAGCTTTTCCTTAAGGCGCGGGTCCAGTTCCACTATCTTCTGGTACATGTAGAGCTGCGACGGCTGGCGCTTTACGTCCTTGCCGGTCTTATAATCCGTCACCAGCAGTTTGCCGCCGCCCAAATGCTCTATCTTGTCGGCGATGATGCGCACCAGCAGGCCGTCCACCGCCACGTCGGTGGAATACTCCACCAGGAACGGCGGCGCCAGGCGCACGCGGTTGTGCTGGTAATAGGCCTTCAGCATCAGCAGGCCTTTCTGGTAATCGTCGTCGGACTTTTGCTGGGTGCGGTAGCCTTTCTCCAGGTAGGATTTCTGGTTCCATTCCTTGCGGAAAGCCTCGCAGAGCTCTTCTACCGTGGGGAACGGGGGGTTGCGCACCGAGTAAAGGAATTCCAGGGCCGCGTGGATGGCCGAGCCGAAAGCGAAATAGAACTTGGGTTCTTCCTTGATCTTGTCGATGTACTTGAACTTGTACTTTAGGGGGCACTCCTCGTACAGCGACATCTTGGAATAGGAGAAAGCCAGCAGGCCGTCCTTCTGCGAAGGGGCGGGGGCGGGCACGGCGCCAAAAAGGCCGGTTTCCCCGGCGGCGGGTTCGCTATTTTTTTTCTTCATAGGAAAGCAGTTCGGTAACGCGGTTCTCGTAGCCCTTGCCGCCCACGGCGGTAAGCACCTTGCCGGTCCACGGAGCGTAATATTCGTAGATCCACGACGGGAGCCCCGCGGCGCGGCGGCTGATCTTAACGCAGTTATCGAATTCTCCCGCCTTCACCTTCACGCGCTGGCCCAGGGCCTCCACGCGGAACTCCAGGCGCCCTTCCGGCCCCGACGTGGCCCAGGTCTTGCCGGCGTCCAAGGGGTAGCTGAGGATAAGCGTATCCTTGCCGCTCTGCCGCTCCCAGAAGCCAAGCCCGTCGAAGCGGTACACCTTCTTCTGCTTGCTCACCAGCGCGCGCCCGGCGTAAAAAGCGTTATTTATGACTGCGCCTTTGGAAGTGTGGTCCGCCACCTCGGTCTCCTGCCTGGCGTTGCGGCCCAGCGTCTGCGAGTCGCCGTAAGTCCATTTAAGCCCCGGCCCGGCGGGAAAATAATCCGGGCAGACAAAAATGCGCCTAAAAACGTCCTCCGGCATCCTGAAATCCGGGTAATTGCGGGCCAGCCGCTCCAACAGGGGTTTGGATTCGGCGCAAACCCCCAGTTTAACGGCGTAAAGTTCCGCTGCGGCCAGGAGCGCTTTGGGAGCTTCCGGCGCTTTGTGGTTTTTGAGGGCGAAATCCTTGAATTTGGGCGCCGCCTGCGCGTAACGCCCCTGCCCCTGCAGAATAACCGCGTCCTCATAGCGGGAAGCGCAGCCGCCGGCCAGGGCGGCCGCCAGCAGTAGGGGGAACAGGCGGTTAGACATATGAGTTCACCTATTATATAATAATACCGCACTTAGGCCCCCATAGCTCAATGGATAGAGCACCTGCCTTCTAAGCAGGTGATCCAAGTTCGATTCTTGGTGGGGGTACTTCCTTTTAAACCCTCAAAACCAGCCGCTCCAGGGTCTTTTTCAAGGCCCTGGAGCAGCCATAAAAACCGGCATTGTCGGCCGCCTTTCACGCACCAAAATCCACACAGATCCAGGCCACGGCAAATCAAACGCCAGCCCCAAAGCTCGGCGTCAAATCCAGCAAAAACACTATAACAGCCGCCCTCGCACGACGAGGGGGGAAGAAAAAGTGCATATTTTACCGCACTTATTTAAAGGGGGGAAAAATTACCCCTTGACACCTATACTTTGCTATGCTATACTATTTACGTAGCAACCGGACAGGGTTCTTTCAAGGAGGAGTTATGATCGCGCAAAGGTACATGCTCCAGAAAGAGTTCAAGATGTGGATGAGCGCAACCCTCGGGTTAATAAAGGACGGCAAAATGGGCGCCAGCATAGCCCGGGCCGACCGCATAAAGCTGGCCCTGGCTTACACCGGGCCCATAGCCAGGAAGTAAACACTATATAAGGAAGGTCACCGATGAAACCACGCTACCAGATAGTCATCTCTCTCTCAGAGGAAGACAACGTGAAACTGCAGCAGCTCCGGGAAGACGGCTACCAGATAGTGGACATCTTCCGCCTCGGCATCACCGAGGCGGAGGATGCCATTAAGCGCTTAGGCAAGCGTAAGGACAAACCGGCCCAGCAGGACAAGCTTTTCTGATCCCGCCGCCGGCCAGCCCCGCCCCCAGCCTTCCGCCTGTTTCAACCCTATAGGTCTTTTGGCCCATATCCGTTTGGGAATAATTACCCTTACGGTTTTTTGGTATTTTGCCTATAATATGGGTATGAAGAACACAAAAGCTATTTTCCTGATAATCCTCGGCAGCTTCATCATAGCCACCGGCTTCGCATTCGCGGTAGAGAGCGAAACCTTTACTAAACTGGCCGCGAGTGGTGATCCCTGGGGTAATCGTTCTGCCACTGGACAACTAGTTGATGCCGCACCGTCCGGAACGTCTTCCAATTTACCCCCTGTCTCCGGCCCGACATCTTCGCCCCAGATACAACAGCCACCTGCGCCTGGCAAGCCCTCGGACGACGCAAAGGCCGAAGAGAAGAAACCCACTTTCAAAGAGAACCTCAATAAATACCTGAAAGAGCATATGTCCACCATGGCCATGACCGCCATAGGCGCGTACGCGGGCTTCGCCCTGCTGGGCGGCCCCATAGGCCTTATCATCGGCGCCCTGTTCATGTACAGCCTTAACTACATGGGCAACAATGTATAAGTAGTTTTAGTTTTCTTCGAAATGGTCCACCGTGTAAGTAAAAAGCACGGTGGACTTTTCTTTCCAGGCGCCGGGCGCCAGCCCGGCCTTCTCTTCGCAAAGAGAGGAAAGGAAATCTTCCTTGTTGTCGAAATGCTCCCACACCTGCGGCAGGTAAGTGCCTGAGCGGCGGCCGCTTTTAACGTACACGCCGTGCACGCCCTGTTTTACGGCCTCCGCGCCCGTCACCGCCAAGAGCGGCGACAGCACGGAGATCTCTATCTTTATCTTTTTTAGCGCGGCGGCATCCACCGGGGAAAAGCGGGAATCGTTAAAGGCCGCGGCCCCGGCGTAGGCGCACACCATGTCGGCCAGGGTGCCCTGCGGCTCCAGGCTGCCTATGCAGCCGCGCAGGCGGCCGCCGTGGGTGAGCGTTACAAATACCGCCGCCGGCTGGTTGAACTCCGGCCGCGCACTGAGCGGGTGGTTCTCCGTTTTGCCGGTCTTCAGGCAGACCTCTATGCTGCGCCGGGCCAGGGCCAGCAGCTCCGCCTTCAGGCCGGCGTCCAGCGGCAGCGCGCCGGCGGGCTTTACGCGCGCCTTGGTAAAATACCCGGCGCCATAGCCCACCACGGCACGGTCGTCGCCGGAGATCTTGCCGGAATGGGTGTAGAGTTCCAGTTCAAAATCGTCGCAGCCCAGCTCCAGCGCGCACGCGGCCCCCGCCGTCATGGCGGCCTGGCCGCAGGCGGTGGTGTCCATCCAGGCGGAGGTCTTTGCAAGCAGCAGCCGGTTGGCAAGGTCAAAATAACCGGGCGACGCGTTGCGCATGGCCTGGCGCAGGGCCAGCAGCACGGAGCGGTCCGACATTTCCGCCACGTCGCCGGGGGGATAATGGCTGAGGTCAGAAGAAACGCAGAACAGCGCCTTGCGCCCTTTCATCAGGCGCCCCACGGCGCGGCCTGCTTCCTCCAGCAGGGCCGCGTCATTAGTGTTGAAGAGGATGGGGACTATCTTTACGCCGCCGGCCTTCAACACCTGCAGGAACGGCAGCTGCACCTCCACGGCATGCTCGTCCTCGTGCGCGCGGGGCAGGTCTTCGAAAAGTTTTTTCTCCTTCAGGAGCGCCGCGCAGAATTCTCCGTCTATCTCCACCTGCCCGAGCGGGGTCTCGAAGGCGCCTTTGGCCAGCAGGGCGCCTTTTTTAAGGGCCATGGTGTGGCCGGTAGCCATTATCACCAGCGTGTCGAAAGGAAGTTTGCCGACGGCGGCGAAGACCGAACCGCCGGCCGCCCCGGAATAAGGATACCCGGCGTGCGGCGCCAGGAAACCTTTCAAGTCGCCCGCGGGCGCGGGGCCAGGCTTCAAATAGCCGGCCAGCGCGGCACGCAGAGCTTTGGGATCGGCGTCATAAAAACGCCCGGCGACGGCAGGTTTTCTTATCATGGGGCCTCCGGGTAAATTATACACAAAACCGCCGCCGGGGCGGCGCCGCGCGCCCGCCATTGTCTTAATACCCTCAAAAAAACTAAAATATCCTTACGTGGTGGTTGTAGCTCAGTGGTTAGAGCGTCCGGCTGTGGCCCGGAAGGTCGCGGGTTCAAATCCCGTCAGCCACCCCAAAATTTAAAAGGTCTATACCGGACACATCGGTAACATATTATACCGGATACATAGGTAACACTTTGAGCCCAAAGGGATTCCCGATGGGCTCAAATCTTTTATCCTCCAGATCAAAATACCCCAGATCATAGCCCATAAAAGTCACAAGCC
>JACRER010000015.1 GCA_016234365.1 Elusimicrobiota bacterium
TGGAGAAGGCGAAAAAAATGCACCTGAGGGAGAGAATACTGGACACCAACTGACATGCCTGAAAAGCACGCAAAAAACGCTCAGCAACTAAAAGGACAGCGGGCTACCGCTTGGGGAACATTCTTAGATGAGTTGACACGTAGAAGGCCGGATTTGCCCGGGGGCCCCGGGTAAAGATATAATAGTATCTCAGTATCCGCAGCAACCATATCCAAGAGGCACACATGCACACCAACGACACTCACGGCACCGAGCACGAAGAAAATTTCGCGGAGATGTTCGAAAAAACCTACAAAGAACCTTCCCGCATGGAGCCCGGCGCAAAAGTCGAGGCCGCCATCGTGAAGATAACTCCCGAGTGGGCGCTCATAGAAGTGGGCGGCAAGGGCGAAGGCTACGTGGATATCAACGAGCTTAAGGACGCCGAGGGCAACCTGATAGCCGGCGAGGGCGACAAAGTGCGCGCCTATTTCCTGCGCTCGGAAGAAGGCGAGATGCGCTTCACCACGCGCATCGGCTCCGGCCCCGCTGCCCGCGCCCAGATAGAGGACTCTTTCAAGAACCGCCTGCCCGTGGAAGGCGTCATCGCCCGCGAGGTCAAGGGCGGCTTCGAAGTTAACGTCGGCGCCGTGCGCGCCTTCTGCCCCTTCTCGCAGATGGGCACCCGCCGCGACGAGGACAAGGCCGAGTACATGGGCAAAACCCTCTGGTTCGAGGTAATAGAATTCACGGGCCGAAATATCGTGCTGTCCCGCAAGAGCATAGTGGAAGCCGAGCGCCGCGAGCGCGCCGAAGCGCTCAAAGCCACCCTGCACGAGGGCGACCGCGTGAAGGGCACCGTGACCTCCCTGCAGAAGTTCGGCGCTTTCGTGGACATCGGCGGCATAGAAGGCCTGCTGCCCATTTCCGAACTGGCCTGGGGCCGCACCGAAAAGACCTCCGACCTGCTCTCCGTGGGCCAGCCCGTGGAAGTGCTGATAAAGCGCCTGGACTGGGAAGGCGAAAGAATTTCCCTCAGCCTCAAGGACATCCTGCCCAACCCGTGGGACACCGCGTCTTCCAACTGGCCGGCCGGTTCATACCACAAGGGCCGCGTCTCTCGGCTGGCCACGTTCGGCGCATTCATCACGCTGGGCGACGGCGTGGACGGACTGATACATATTTCCCGCCTGGGCAACGGCGAACGCCGCATCGGCCACCCGGAAGAAGTGCTGAAGGTGGGCCAGGAAATAGAAGTAAAGGTTGAATCGGTGGATATGGTCGCCAAGAAGATCTCCCTGGTGCCGGCCGATATCAGCCGCGCCGAGGACGAGCACACCGAGACCGTAGCCAAGTACCGCGGCAAGGCGGACGCAGCCGCGCCGGCCATGGGCTCCATGGGCGAGACGCTTAAGCGGGCGCTGGAACAGAAAGGCAAGATATAAACCAGGCAAAAAGAAACCCGGCCTCTCGCGAGGCCGGGTTTTTTTGCGCCCGGAAAAGGTGTACCCGCTAAGCCCACAAATAGGGGCCGCGGGTACGGACATAGTATAGCAGTCCTATTTTAACTGTCAAGACCCAAAAAGTCCTATTGAGGCTTCGCCTCGATAGAAAAATAAACGGCTTTGGGGTTGTGGAAGACTATGGCGGAAACGGAAGCCTCCGGATCCATCATAAAACCTTCGGTGAGCTTTATTCCGGCGTCGGCTTCCGGCTTCAGCAGCTCGAAAAGGGGTTTCTGGTTGGCCAGGTCCGGACAGACCGGGTAGCCGAAAGAATACCGCTTGCCGCGGTATTTGCTGCGCAAAAGCGGGACCGCAGGCGCCGCCTCGGCTATCCCCCATTCTTTTCTTATGCGGTAATGCAGCATGTCGGCGAATGCCTCCGCCAGCATCAGCGCCAGCGCCTCCACCAGGTAGGAACGCACGTAATTGCCGGCCTCGCGCTCGCGCCGGGCGAATTCGAGCACGCCCTCGCCGCAGGTGACGGCCAGCAGCGCGGCGTAATCTTTTTTTCCGCCCGAAAGCGGCGCGGCAAAATCCGCAAGACACAACTTCTCCCCGGAGGCCTGGCGGGGAAAAGCGAACTCCGCCAGCGTTTCCCCCGCGGCGCCGTAAAAAAATATCCTGTCCCCGGAAGAGTTGACCGGGAAGAACCGGTAAACGCCGCGGGCCTTTATTAATTTTTTAGAGATTATCTCCGCTTTAAGCGCGGCCACCTGCGCGGCGGCCTCCCTGGCTTTCGCCTCCTGCCCCTGCTTCAGTTTCAGGAAGCGGATGTTGAACAAGCCCTCGTCTATATTGGCGAACAACTCGGCCAGGTCCCCTTCGACATAATGCCTGGCCAGGGCGGCCGGCACCGGTATATCGTCGGGGAAAAAGGACATTACTTCGCCGCCCCCAGCCTGAGCGCGTAATTCACGCCCTCCATGGCGTCCTTGGCGTAGAACACCGTGCCGCCGTAATTGGCGGCTATATTGGTAGCGGTGAATTTTTCGGTCAGCGCGGCGCCGCCCACCAGCAGCGTCGCCTTGACTCCGGCTTTGGCCAGTTCGCGCGCGGTGATGGTCATCTGTTCGCAGGAGCGCACCAGCAACCCGGAAAGGCCTATAAAATCGGGCCGGGACTTAACGGCGGCGGCCACTATATCCTCCGGCGCCACTTTCACGCCCAGGTCCTCCACCTCGAAGCCGTTGCTCTCGAAGATGATGTTTACCAGGTTCTTGCCGATGTCGTGCACGTCGCCCTTTACAGTGGCCAGCAGCAGCCGGCCGCGCTTCGGAGCTTTATTGGCCTTCAGCGCCGGGCCCAGCGCGGTTACGGCGGCCTTGGCGGCTTCGGCGCTCTGCAGCACCTCGGTCACTATCAGGTCTCCGGCGGCGAACTGCCGGCCCACCTCGGCCATGGCCACCATGACCGGGCCGTTGATGACGTCCATAGGGGACGTTTTTACCAGCAGTTCGGTTATGGCTTCCTCTATTCCGGCGCGGGTGCCGTTAAGCACCGCCAGGCGCAGGCGTTCTTCGGGCGGGGCGTTGGGCGCCGCGGGCGCGGCGGCACCTTTCTTGGCGTCGCGGTATTTGGCGGCGAACAGCTGCGCCGCGTCCGGCTTGCGGGCAAAGATCAGGTCTTCGGCCAGCGCGCGTTCGTCGGCCGGGATGGCGGCGTAGCGCTTAAGCTTCTCTATGTTCACGATGGCCAGGTCCAGGCCGGCTTTCACGGCGTGGTGCAGGAACACCGAGTTCAGCACTTCGCGGCTGGCCGGCGGCAGGCCGAACGAGACGTTGCTGACGCCCAGGATGGTCTTCACGCCGGGGAATTCTTTCTTTATGACCTCTATAGCCTTTATGGTCTCGTGCGCGGTTTTAGCGTGCTCTCCGCCTACGCCCACCGGGAACACCAGCGTGTCGAAAATTATATCTTCCGCCTTAAGGCCGCACTCTTTTGTGAGGAAGGCGTAAGCGCGGCGGGCAATGGCGATCTTGCGCTCGGCGTCCAGAGGCAGGCCGTGCGCCTTGTCGGCGTCGATGCAGCCAAAGACCAGCTTGGCGCCGTAGGTTTTCACAAGCTCGGCCGCTGCGGCGGGTTTTTCCTGCCCGAACTCGAAGTTGACGGAATTGAGCAGCGCTTTGCCGGGCGCGGTCTTCAGGACCTCTTCCATTACGGCGAGGTCGGTAGTGTCGGTCATCAGCGGCAGGCGCACCGCGCGGGCCAGCCGCGGGGCGAAGAATTTCACGTCCGCCAGTTCGTCCCGCTCCGGGTTGGCCAGGCAAAGGTCCAGCACGTGCGCCCCGGCCGAGACCTGCGCCTTGGCCAGCGCCAGCGCGCCGTCCCAGTCGGAGGCCGCCACCATATCGCGGAACTTCTTGGAACCGATGGAATTGTTGCGCTCGCCCACCATCACCGGAGGCTCTATCTCGTCGTAGAACAGCGCTTCGGTGCCGGACACCACCCAGGGGGCGGCGGCCTGCGGCGCGCGGGGCTTTATACCTTTTACCGCCTCGGCCAGCGCCTTTATGTGCGCGGGGGAGGTGCCGCAGCAGCCGCCGGCCGCGTTGAGCAGGCCTTTGGCCGCGTAGTCGCGCATCACGGCGGAGAATTTTTCCGGGGTCTGCAGGTAGCGGCCGTTCTCGTCGGGCAGGCCGGCGTTGGGCATGGCGAAGACCGGGAACTGAGCGCGCGCGGCCAGGCGCTCCAGCCGCAGGCGCAGGCCCTCGGGCCCGGTGGAACAGTTAAAACCTATGGCCGCCAGCGGGAAATGCTCCACGGCCGCGTAAAAAGCCTCGGCGTCATGGCCGGACAGCATCTTGTTGCGGTCGTCCATGGTGGCGGAAACTATGACAGGCAGTTCCTTGCCGGTTTTTTTGAAAGCCAGGCGCACCGCGGCCAGCCCGGCCTTCAGGTTCAGCGCGTCATGCGCCGTTTCCAGCAGCAGCACGTCGGAACCGCCTTCCATCAGGCCAAGCAGCTGCTCCAGGTAAATATCGCGCAGGTCGCCGAAGGAAAGCCCGCCGGTCACATAAAGGGCCTTGTTGGTGGGGCCCACCGAACCCGCCACCCAGCGGCGCGCGCCGTTGCCGGAGAATTTGTCCGCGGCGGCGCGGGCCAGCCGGGCCGAAACCACGTTGAATTCACGCACGCGGGCCTGCAGGCCGTATTCGGCCAGCACGGCGGCGTTGGCGCCGAAAGTATTGGTCTCTATGAAATCCGCGCCGGCGGCAAGGTAATCCTCGTGCACCTTAGTAATGGCGTCGGGCCGGCTTATGGACAACATCTCGTTAAGGCCGTCGTGGCCGGCGTAGTCGGCCTCTTTAAGGCCGAAACCCTGCAGGTAGGTGCCGGTGGCGCCGTCGAAAACGGGCACGCGCGAGGCGAAAAGTTTTTTTATTTCTTCGTTGGTCATGGTCAGAATTCTCCGAATAATCCGAATGCGTTGGCGGTGGTCCTGTCTGCCACCTGGCCGTTGCTCAATCCCAGGTGACCGGCCACCATGGCCGCGATCTCGGGGATAAAAGAGGGGTCGTTGCGCTGCCCGCGCGAGCCCTGCGGCGGCAGGTACGGGCAATCCGTTTCCAGCACTATCCGGTCCGCTCCGGCCTTCCTGACAGTTTCGCGCAAATCTTCGTTCTTCTTATAGGTGAAAGTGCCGTTGACGCCAATGAGCAGCCCCAGGTCCAGGCCGGCCTTCGCGTCGTTCCAGCTGCCGGAGAAGCAGTGCAGCACGCCGCGGAACTTGCGCGCCGGGGAATAAGTCCAGGCCTTCAGCGCGGCCAAGAGGTCGGCGTAGGCGTCCTTGTCCGGAGTTTTGCCGTTGCGCGCGTGAAAAACCGCCGGCCGGCCGAACTTGGCGCAGAGCGGCAGCTGCGCGTTCAGCACGGCGAGCTGTTCTTCTTTGGAGCCGATGTCCCACCAGTAGTCCAGCCCCACCTCGCCCAGCGCTATGGCGCAGGGTTTGGCCAGGAAAGTTTCCAGTTGCGCCACCAGGTCGGGCGGCATGAACTTGGTGTATTCGGGATGCGCGCCGAAGGCGCAGCGGATACGGCCCGGGTTGGCGGCGCAGAAATCCTCGCCCGGCCGCCACTCTTTGGGCTGGCAGGCTATCTCCACCACGCGCTCCACGCCCGAGGCGAAGACGCGCCCCACCACCCCGGCGCGGTCGGCGTCGAAGGCTTTGTCGTTAAGGTGTGTATGGGTATCTATGAGCACGCTCGCCTCCGGGTCAGTCTTCGGAGCTGACGTTGCGTTTCTTACGGCCGCCGGCCACCCAGGAAAGGTAGGCGTGCATGTAAGGGTCCAGCGCGCCGTCCATCACGGCGTCTATCTGCGAGGTCTCCTCGCCGGTGCGCAGGTCCTTGACCATCTGGTACGGCATGAAAACGTAGGAGCGGATCTGGTGGCCCCAGCCGATGGCGCCCTTGGCGTCGTAGTGCTTCTCCATCTCGGAGCGCTTCTTGTCCATCTCTATCTCGTAAAGCCGGGCCTTGAGCATCTTCAGCGCGGTCTCGCGGTTCTGGTGCTGGGAACGCTCTATCTGGCAGGCCACCACCACGCCTGAGGGCGCGTGCGTGACGCGTACGGCGGTTTCCACCTTGTTCACGTTCTGGCCGCCGGCCCCGCCGGAGCGGAAAGTGTCCCAACTGAGGTCCTTGTCCTCGATCTTGATCTCGATGGTGTCGTTGATGTCGGCCAGCACGTCGATGGACGCGAAAGAGGTATGCCTGCGCTTGTTGGCGTCGAATGGCGAGATGCGCACCAGCCGGTGCACGCCCACTTCGCTCTTGAGGTACCCGAAGGCGTACTTGCCGCGCACGAAAGCGGTAACGCTGCGCACCCCGGCCTCTTCGCCCTGCAGGATGTCGGTCACCGCGAAATTGAAACCCTTTTGCTCGGCCCAGCGCGTGTACATGCGCAGCAGCATCTGCGCCCAGTCGCAGGCCTCGGTGCCGCCGGCGCCGGCGTGGATGCTGATGATGGCGTCCAGTTTATCGTTGGGGTCGGCCAGCTTCAACTCAAAGTCGAGAATCCGCAGTTTCTTCTCCACGCCCAGCAGGCCGTCCATTATGACGGCCAGTTCGCCGGAATCGCCGGCGTCTTTGGCCAGGTCGAAGTGTACCTTAAAATCTTCCAGCTCGCGCCCGACGGTGTCCAGCAGTTCCACGCCCTTCTTCAGGTCGTTAAGGTCCTTCATGTGCGTCTGGGCCTTCTGCGCGTCGTTCCAGAAATCTCCGGAGACGGACACGGCTTCCTTCTCGCGCAGCGACGCGCGCTTAGCGTCCAACCCGTAAAGCCTGGCCGACTCGTCCAGCGCGGCGGAGAGTTCTTCCAGTTTGTTGGCTATATCTTTGAGTTCCAGCGTTCCGGCCATGGCTCTATTTTACAATTTTATTCCCAGTCGTATTTTAATAGAATTCTATATTATGCCCGACAAGCTCGCCGCGGCCCGCGCCAGGATAGACGTCATCGACAGGAAGCTCTCCGTTCTGTTGTCCCGCCGCTTCGCGCTTGTGGCTCCGCTGGCCGCGCTTAAACCGCGCATCAAGGACCCGGCCCGGGAAAGAACGGTGCTGCGCAACGCCGCGCGAGCCGGAAATAAAAAATTCGCCGCCGCCACCCGCGGGGTCTTCTCCGAGATCATCCGCCAGGCCGTTTTACTGCAAAGGCATAAATGAAAATAACTTTCACCAAGGACGCGGGACCCGAAGCGCTGGCCCGCGTGCGGGCGGCCTTGCCGGGCGCGCGGCTAAGCCGCGTGGCGGCCGGCGCCGAGGCGCGCCTGCCACGCCCCTCCGCGGCCGGGCTCCTGGCCCCGCTGCTCGAAAATATTCCCGGCGTAGCCTCGGTCAGCCTCTCCGACGCCGAACTCTGCCCCCTGGCCTGCGCCCGAGGCGACAAGTCGTTCTCCTCACCCTTGGATTTTAAGTCAAAAAAACCCGTATTCATTGCCGGCCCGTGCGCCGTAGAGGACGAAGAGCTTTACCTGGCCAGCGCGCTGGCGCTTAAGGCCGCCGGGGCGCACGCGCTGCGCGCCGCCCTGTTCAAACCGCGCTCCTCCCCTTACGCCTTTCAGGGCGTAGGCTGGCCCGGTCTGCGCATAATAGCCAAGGCTAAAAAACTCACGGGCCTGCCGCTGGTGACCGAGGCCGTGGATACACGCCAGGTGGGGCGCCTGGCCGCCGTCTGCGACGTGCTGCAGATAGGCGCGCGCAACATGCGCAACTACGAACTGCTCAAGGAAGCCGCGCGCTCCGGCCGCGCCGTGCTGCTCAAGCGCGGAATGCGCGCCACCCTGCGCGAATGGCTCCTCTCGGCGGAATACCTGCTTAAATATGGTGCGCGCCGCCTGGCCCTCTGCGAGCGCGGCGACTCGCTCAGCCTCCCCGGACACCCGGTCCTGGACCTGGACCTGTTGCGGGCGGTAAAAAAGATCTCCGGGCTGCCAGTGCTGGCGGACCCCAGCCACGCCTCCCGCGATAGGCAGCTCGCCGCCGCGCTGGCGGTGAAAGCCCTGCGCGCCGGGGCCGACGGCCTGCTCATGGAAGCCAGCCTGGACCCGCTGCGAGCCAAGGTGGACGGCCGCCAGACCGTCACGGTGGAGACGTTCAAGACCATCGCAGGGAAATTCCTGTGCAAGCCCCGCATATAAAGGCCGGCCTGTTCGGCCGCCCCCTCTCCAATTCGCTCTCTCCGGAGATCTTCCGCATCTTCTCCGCCCTTTGCGGCGTTAAAGTTTCTTACGAACTGCGCGACATGCCGCGGGAAGAACTGCGCCACGCCCTGGAAGCCGCCTCCGCCGAAGGCTGGAGCGGCTGCAACGTCACTATTCCCTACAAACGCGAGGCCTGCGCCCTGCTGGACCTGGCCGACCCCGCCGTAAAAGCCTGCGGCGCCGTCAACGCCATCCGTTTTGGCCGGGCCGGCCTGGAAGGCATGAACACCGACGCCAGGGCCCTGCTCAACGCGCTGGAAGAAGCCGATTTCTCCGCCGCCGGCCGCGCCGCGGCGGTATTCGGCTCCGGCGGCTCCGCGGCCTCTTCGGGCTGGGCGCTGGGCCGCTCCCAGGCGGCCGCCGTTACTTTCCACGCCCGCAACACGGCCGAAGCGGGCAAGTTGGCTTCAAAACTTTCCGACGCTTTCCCGAAGACGGCTTTTAAAACCGCCCCGTTCGCGGCGCCCGCGCCGGAAACCGCGATATTCGTGAACGCCACGCCGCTGGGCATGTACGCGCCGGGCCGCCCGCCTTGCGCACCGGGCCCCGGCTCGCTCTGCGCGGACCTGGCCTACGCCAAAGGCGGCACCGAGTGGGGCAACGCCGCCGCCGCGGCCGGCGCCGCCGTGATAGATGGGCTCTCGCTGCTGGTCTGGCAGGCGGCCCTTTCTTTTAAATTCTGGGCCGGGCTGCCCTCCGGGGATATTGTAAAATTTAAGCGGGAAGCACTGGCCGCGCTCACGGCCGGCCCAAAAGGGGAGAAGTGATGCTCAGATACCTTACCGCGGGAGAATCTCACGGCGAATACCTGGCCGGGATACTGGAAGGTTTCCCCGCCGGCGTAAAGATGCCGGCCGGTTACCTGGCGGCCCAGCTCAACCGGCGCCGCACCGCCGCGGGCCGCAGCGCCCGGCAGGCCCTCGAGAAGGACGAGTTCAAGATACTCGCCGGCCTGGACAGGGATATCACCACCGGCGCGCCTCTCGCCATCCTCATAAAGAACGCGTCGCGCAAGGTCCCGCCCCCGTCCAGCCTGCCGCGGCCCGGCCACGCCGACCTGCCTGGCATGCTTAAGTACGACACCATGAACGCCGCCCTGATCCGGGAGCGCGCCAGCGCGCGGGAAACCGCCATGCGCACCGCGCTCGGCTCCTTCGCCATGCGCCTCAACGAACTGCTGGACATAGAGGTCAATTCCCGCGTGACCAACCTGGGCGGCCTCTGCGGCCTTACCGCCGCCAGCGCCGCGCAGGAACTGCTGCGCGCCCGCAACGCCGGCGACACGCTGGGCGGGGAATTCGAGATAACTTTCAGCAATGTCCCGGCCGGCCTTGGCAGTTTTGAACATCCCGACCGGCGCCTGGGCGCGCGGCTGGCCGCGGCCATGCTCTCCATCAACGGCGTGAAAGGCTTCGAGATAGGCGGCGGTTTTGCCCTGGCCGCCATGCGCGGCCGCGACGCGGCCGGCTGGCCGGAACTCTCCGGCGGCCTGGACGGCGGCATGACCAACGGGCGCGAACTGACGCTGCGCTGCGCGGTGAAAGCCGTGCCGGGCCTGCGCGCCGGCTCCCCGGCCACCGACCTGCGCACCTTCCGCAAAAAACTTTCCGTTTCCGAGACCTCCGACACCACGGCGGTCTTCGCGGCCGCGGTGGTGGCCGAGCACGCGGCCTCGCTGGAGATAGCCGGCGCGCTGCTGGAAAAATTCGGCGGGGATTCGCTGGGCGAACTGGCCCCCCGCGTTGACGCATGGCGCAAAAAGACGGGCAAGATCCTCAGGAAACTGTAGGGAACGTCTACCTTACAGGTTTCATGTGCGCGGGCAAAAGCTCCGTAGGCCGCCTGCTGGCCAAAAAGCTCGGGCGGCGCTTCGCCGACAGCGACGCGGCGGTAGAGCGGCGCGCCGGCCGGACCATAACCGCGGTGGTAAAGAGCGGCGGGCTTAAAACTTTCAGGAAACTGGAGAACGCCGAAGTAAAAAAGATAGCCGCGCGCGCGAACCAGGTGGTAGCCCTGGGCGGAGGGGTTTACCCGTCGGGTAAATGGCGAAGCTTGCTGGCCCGCACCGGCGTGACGGTCTTTTTGAATTGCCGCTGGCCGGAACTGGAACGGCGGCTGAAGAAAGCCGCGGGGCCCAGGCCGCTGCTGGCCGGGCCGTGGCCCGCCGCCGCCGCGCGCGCTAAAAAACTTTACACCCGGCGCCTGCCCTTCTACCGGCTGGCCGCGGTAACGGTAGACACTTCCGGGATAGCTCCGGCGCTGGCGGCAAAACTTATACAGGAAAAATATGAAAAGCTTTAACTTCAAAGTCAGCACTTCCCGCACCGTAAAGGCCGCGCTGGGCCGCGACATGGACAATATCCCGGCCCAGTTCCAGGCACTGTTCTCCGGCGCCGACAAGATCTGCCTGGTAACCGGCTCCGACGCGCCGCCCAGCCTGCGCGCCCGGGCGCTGCGCCTTTTCCCGGAAGGCAGGACCAGCCAGTTCTATTTCTGGCTCCCCCCCTCGGAAAAAGCCAAGACGCTGGAAGAAGCCGGCCGCCTCTGCGCCTTCCTCTTCGACCACGGCTTCTCGCGCAACTCCCTCATCGTCGCGGCCGGCGGCGGGGCGGTGACGGACCTGGCGGGCTTCGCGGCCTCCATCTACATGCGCGGCGTCAACTGGGTCAGCGTGCCCACCACCTTCCTGGGCCAGATAGACGCCGGGCTTGGCGGCAAGACCGCCGTGAACCTGGGCGGCGCCAAGAACATAGCAGGCACTTTCCACCAGCCGGCGCTGGCCGTCTGCGATACCGCCTTCCTGGATTCCCTGCCGCACGCCGAACTGCGCAGCGGCGCCGGCGAACTGGTGAAATACGCCATGATAGGCCCGGCCGCCCTGCGCGCCACGCTGCTCAAACACCTGCCCAAGGCCGTTTCAGGCGACAAGACCGCGCTGACCGCCTGCGTCAGCGCCTGCGCGGAGTACAAGCTTAAACTGGTGGCCAAGGACGAGCGCGACGAGACCGGTTTGCGCGAAGTTCTGAACTTCGGCCACACGGCCGGTCACGCGCTGGAGGCGCTGGCCGGCGGGCGCCTGCCGCACGGCGAGGCCGTGGCCCGCGGCATAAGGGCCGCGCTGGTCATCTCCCGCGAGACCCGCTGCCTGGACGCGGCCAATTTTAAAAAACTTTACGCCATGCTGGATTCGCTGCGCCTGCCGCCGGCGCGCCACGTGCGCCGGGACCTGGCCAGGTTCACAGCGCTGGTCTCCAAGGACAAGAAGGCGCGCGGCGCCGGCAACCGCTTCATCCTGCTGGAAGGCCCGGGCCGCCCGTTCCCGGCGGAGAACATTAAACCGGCCCTGCTCAAGAAAGCCTTCGCGGAGGCGCTGAAATGAACGTTCTCATGATCCACGGCCCCAACCTGCACCTGCTCGGCCGGCGCAAGCCGGAACTTTACGGCAAAGCCACGCTGGCCCGGCTCAACACGGACCTGCGCCGGCACGCGGCGGCGCTGGGCTTCAAAATAAGGATCTTCCAGAGCAATTGCGAAGGCAAAATAATAGACCTGCTCACGGCCAACGCCGCCTGGGCCGACGCGCTGATCATCAACCCCGGCGCCTATACGCATTACAGCTACGCCATCCGCGACGCCATAGAGGCGCTGCAACTGCCCGCCATAGAAGTGCACCTGACGGATATAATGAAACGCGAACCTTTCCGCCGGGTCTCCGTGATAAAACCGGTCTGCCTGGCGCAGTTCAAGGGCGACGGGGCCGGCTCCTACCTGAAGGCGCTGGATTATTGCGCCTCCATAAAATGAGCTCCTTCGTTCCGCCGCCGGATAAATCCATAACCATACGGGCCCTGCTGCTGGGCGCCGGGGCCTGCGGCAGCGCGCGGGTAGAGAACCCGCTGCAATGCGAAGACACCGAAGCGGCCCTCGCCTGCCTGGAAGAGCTGGGCGTGCGGCTTTGCCGCGACGGCAACGCGATAATAGTGGAAGGCCGCGGCCTCAAAGGTTTCACAAAACCGTCCGGCCCGCTGAACGCCGGAGAGTCCGGCGCGCTGGCGCGGCTGCTCTGCGGCCTGCTGGCCGGACAGGATTTCCCCTCTACGCTGACCGGCCGGGGTTCGCTGCTGAACCGGCCCATGGCGCCGCTGGTGGCGACGCTTAAAAAAATGGGCGCCGGAGTGGCGGCCAAGTCCGGCCGGTTGCCGCTAGCCATAAAACCCGCCAAGCTGAAGGGCGCCAAAATTTCAGGCCTGGAAAGCGCCCAATTAAAATCTGCGGCGCTGCTGGCCGGGCTTTACGCCAAAGGCCCCACCGAATTGCGGGAAAAATTCCCGACGCGCGACCACACCGAGCGCCTGCTGGTCCTGATGGGCGCGCGCCTGGCCAGCAAAGGCCGGGCCATAAAACTGGAACCGGGCCCGCTTACGGCCCGCCCCGTCACCGTCCCCGGCGACATCTCCGCAGCGGCCCCCTTCATAGCCGCCGCGCTGCTCTCCGGCAGGCCGCTCACCGTGGAAGGCTGCGGCCTGAACCCGCTGCGGCTCGGCTTCCTGGCCGCGCTGCAAAAAATGGGCGCGAAGATAGAACTAAAAGCCGCGGCCTCTTTCCCCGAACCCTGCGGAACAATAACGGTCGCCCCTTCGAAACTGAAGGCGAAGAGTTTTTCTCCGGCCGAGATACCAGGCATGATAGACGAGGTGCCGCTGCTGGCCGTCTGCGCGGCCGCGGCTTCGGGAACCACCGTGATAAAGGGAATAGAAGCGCTGCGTTCCAAGGAATCCGACCGGATAGAGTCCACCCTGTCGCTGTTGCGCTCGCTCGGGGTCAAAGCGTCCTACGCCGGCAAGGCCATGAAGATAACCGGCGGAAAATTAAAAGCTGCTGCACCCGTGGAAACCTTCAACGACCACCGCATAGCCATGGCGGGGGCCGCCGCTTCCGCCGCCTGCCCTCGCCTGGAAATAAGAAACCCGGGCTGCGTGAACAAATCATACCCGGGTTTCTGGAAAGACTTTAAGAAAGTCTTTATTTAAGCGCCTCAGCCAGGGCCTGGCCGTACTTACGGGCCGGCACTGGGCCGTTAGCGGTTATAAGCTTTCCGTCCACCTCTAGTTCCGACCCGGTATATTTCCCACCGCCTTTAACAACCTCGGCCTCGCCGTCCGGCCAGCAGGTGACTGTTTTACCCTTAAGCAGCCCCGCGTGCGCCAGCACGACCGGGGAAATGCAGATGGCCCCTATCACCTTACCCAGTTCCGCGGCTTTACGGAACAGCGCGTGCACTTTGGGCGTGTCCAGGTGCTCCAGGGCGCCGGGGCCGCCCACCAGCGCCAGCGCGTCGTAAGCCGCCGGGTCCACTTCGTCCACGGTGCGATCCACCTGCGCGGTCACGCTGAACTTGCCGCGGGCTTCGCCTTTGGCCGTGGAGACCGTGGTCACCTTGTGCCCGGCGGCCTCCAGGATCTTCTTGGGCTCCACATATTCCTCGTCGCGGAACCCTTGAAAAGCGATGAATATAGCGATATTTTTTGCCATTATCAACTGACTGACCCGCCCCCCTGCCTGGAACGCCCTACGGCCCGAAGCGGCCCCTCTCCAATTAAACTACCAAATTAAGCCCACCCGTTCAACGTGTCAACTCATCTAAGAATGTTCCCCAAGCGGTAGCCCGCTGTCCTTTTAGTTGCTGAGCGTTTTTTGCGTGCTTTTCAGGCATGTCAGTTGGTGTCCAGTATTCTCTCCCTCAGGTGCATTTTTTTCGCCTTCTCCA
>JACRER010000019.1 GCA_016234365.1 Elusimicrobiota bacterium
CGCCTCTACCCGCTGGCGTGGGCGCTCTTCGCGGCGGTCGTCGGGTTCGCGATAAACTATACCGGGCGGGTATCGTTCTGGCGCCGCATCTTTTTCTCCGCTTCGGCGCTGGCTTTCCTCGTCCATTTCAAGCTGCAGCTGCTGGAAAAGATCTTCGCCCCGGCGTGCGCGCCCGACGCGCCCTTCTGCCACATCGCCATGGCGCCGTACTTCTTGAATTACCTCCGCCAGCAGTACCTGGCGCTGACGAGCGGAGACTGGAGGCTGTGGGGACCGCTTACGCTGGGCGTCCTTTGGCTGTTCGCAACCCTGGCCATAGGCCGCGCATGGTGCTCCTGGGCCTGTTTTTACGGCGGTATCGACGACGCCTTGAGCGCGCTGCCGCGGCGCGCGCTGCTGCGCCCCGGCCGCTGGGCGCATAAATTAAGGCACCTGCCCGCCGTGCTGCTGGTCTTTTTGCTGTTGGCGTCGCTTGGCTATGCGCTGCCGCTCTACTGCCTGTGGCTGTGCCCGTTCAAGATAACCGGCGCCTTTCTGGACGCGGACCGCTTTGTGCGCATTACGCAGTACGCGCTGATGGCCGCCGCCGGAACGGCGCTGCTGGCGGGGCCCTTGCTGACGCGCCGCCGCATCTTCTGCTCTTATCTCTGCCCTTTCGCCGCCTGGCAGGCTTTCTGGGGCAGGCTGAACCCTTTCCGGATAACTGTGGACCATTCAAAATGCTCCGGCTGCTCCCTGTGCGCCGCCGCCTGCCCGATGACGGCTATAACCTGCGCTCCCGGGGGCAAACCCGTGGTTTTGGCCTACTGCAACCTCTGCGGCGAATGCCTGGACGCCTGCCCTGGCGGCGGGGTCCGCTACACGGTTTTCGGCCTGGACCTGCCGGCCGGGCCGCGCCTGGCCCGGAAGCTGCCCGCGCAGACATTTTTTGTATGGTCGGCCCTCACGCTGGGGGCGGTATTCTCTTCGCTCTGGGCGCCTGCCGCCCTGCGCGACCTCGTAAAGCTGATCGCCGGTTAGGGAGGAAAAATGAAAGACGGAAAGTGGTTGGCGCCGCGCTACACCAACAAAGAGATATTCGAAAAAGACTACTCCAAGATGGACCTGGGCGGGATGGAAGTGAAGTGCCCCGGCTGCAAGGACACCGTGCCGCTGCACCGCAAGAACAACTTCGGCCGCAATGCCGGCTGGTGCAAGCGCTGCAACCGGGCCGTAGACATCTGACCCCGCGGCGCCGCGCCTTCTTGACGCTGGAGGCGCCCGGCCTGCGCGGGCCGACTTGACTAAAATCATAGGCCCTTGGGCCTAGGCGCACATGGGCCTTTTGGCCTTGGCGGGTTTTTCCTTCAGAGCCTATAATTAATACAGATTGATAATAGTCAACAAGGAAAACGGTCAATATGAAGAGATTTCTATTTTGTTCGATCATCATTTCCGGGGCGGTACTGGCCCGGGCCGGCGAACCTGGCGCCGATAATGCTTCCTATAAACAGCTTTTAAGCGAGATCTCCGTGGCCGCCGACGTACAGGCTCCCGAGACGGCCATCGCGCGCGACACCGCTCCCGGAGCCGACGAGGGCCGCTACTGGGTTACCGTCCGCGCAGCGGATAACCACGCCCGCACCCGCCTGCTCGAAGCCGGCATGGATATCGTGGAGATAAACCGCGACGCGGTTTCCGGCTTTGCCAGCGCCTATGCGCTGCAGCAGCTTTCCTCCAAAGCTTCCGTAGTTCTCAGCCGCGTGCCGGTTTCCCAGTACGCCGCCCGCGTCTCCAAGGATTTCCCTGTCGCCGACGCCGCTTACCACAACTTCAAAGAGACCACGGACCTGCTCAAGCAGATGGCCGCCAAGAACCCCGATATAGCTTCGGTTTTCTCCATCGGCAAGACCACCGAAGGCCGCGACATCTGGTGCCTGCGCATCAACTCGGGCGCAAAAGGGGAAACCCCCAGCTCCAAACCGGGCGCGTTCTACCTTGGAAATATCCACGCCCGCGAGCACCTGGCCAACGAGGTGCCCCTGCTGCTTGCCGCTTACCTGCTGGACCACCGCAATGACGCCGACATAAAGAAATATATCTCGACGCTGGACATTTACATCGTCCCGATGGGCAATCCCGACGGCGCGGAATTCGATATCAAGACCGGCAGCTACCAGTATTACCGCAAGAACATGGCCACCAACTCCGACAAGAGCCGCGGCGTGGACCTGAACCGTAATTTCGATTCCTGGTGGTGCGAGGCCGGCGCTTCCACTTACCCCGGCTCGGACACCTACTGCGGCCCCAAGGCCTTCTCGGAGCCGGAAAGCCGGGTCATACGGGATTTCATGCTGGCCCGCAAGAACCTCAAGACGCACATCAGCTACCATTCCTACGCTTCCGAGATCCTCTACCCGTGGGGCGGCAACGACGCGGACGTCCCGAACGCGAACGATAAGCAGGCTTTCATTAAGCTGGCCGGCGAGATGGGCAAACTGACCGGCTACCAGCCGCTGAAGTCCAGCGATATGTACATCGCCACGGGCGACAGCTGCGACTGGGCTTACGCGGCCACGGGCGTGCTGGCCTTCACCTTCGAACTGGAGGGGCGCAATTTCTACCCCGGCGCGGCCATCATAGCCGGCGCCGTGGACAGGAACATCAAGGCCGCCATCTACCTGCTCAGCGTGACGGACAACCCTTACAAGGTCCTCTGACCTTTCCTTATATAATGAAAAAACCCGGGCGGCCCCGGGTTTTTCTTTTGTGCGCGGCGCCGTCAGTCTTTGAGCGTCAGCATGTATGACTTGATGGTGAAGGCCGGATAATAGGACTCCTTGGCCCTGGCCAGGCCGGGTTTGCCTAGGTCGCTTTCCTTGTTGATGAAGGAGTAACTGGGGGGGAGGTGCTTGGCCAGTTCGTTGTCCAGGAATTGGTAAAGGCCCTTAACGTCGTCCAGGGCCTTCTCGAAATTCAGCACGAAGACGCCGTCGGCCAGCCGCGAGCCGAACGCGAAACCGGAGATCTCGCCGTCGATGCGCACCAGCACTCCCCTCATCTCCAGGAGCGAGAAGTGGTTCAGCCCGTTGACGATGGCCTTGCGCTCGCAGTTGAGCATGTCCAGGCGGGCGCCGGCTTCCGGGTCGCGCGCCCAGCGGTCCAGCAAATTCAGGCACGCGCCGTTGTTGGCGGGCGTCAGCGGCTCCACTTTCACCTTCCGGCAGGCGGCGGTCTGCTTGTTGAACTGGGCAATAAGGTTGCGTTTCTTGGAATACTTGTGGCCCGCAAGTTCCGCCATGTCGCGGGTGCGGTAGAGATAGTCCTTGTAGCCCTGCTGTTCCTCTACGGCAAACAGCCGTTCCAGTTCCGTCTTGTGGCGCTCATAATAATCCTGCGGCACGTAATAGTAGCGGCTGTGGCGGTTGCGCCTGGCTATGTCCGCAAGTTCCGCCGGGGGGACGTCCCGGAAGGGGCAGGGCACCGGCATCAGCAGGCGGCGCGCGGCCGGCGGCTCCAGGTCGGTTTCCGCCACCAGGAGCAGGTCCCCGTCCACTTTCCAGGCGACCTCGTAGAGACAGCGGTTCCAGACCACTATGGTGGCCGGGGAATACTCGCACAGCGGGTAATGGTGCTTATCGAAGAACTTTTTTATCGCCGGGTAGTCTTCCGGTTTCAGGCGTTCGAACATAGTCAGACCCGCGCGCCTTTTATGAGCATGGGCGCCGCCCGGCGCAGCGTGGTAAAACCCAGCTTGCGGTAGAATTTTTCGGAATTATCCTGCGCGATGAGAGCTATCCACGCGACGCCGTCGCGCTTGAGGCGGCGGCAGACCGCGGCCACCAGGCCTTTGCCGGCCCCGTCCCCGCGGTGGCCCGGCAGCACGGCCACGTCCTGGATGTAGGCGTCGCCGGCCCGGTCGCTTATGGCCCTGGCCATGCCGATGATAGCCCCGGAGCATTGCGCCACTACGAAGCAGTGGCTGCCGCGTATCAGGCGGTTCAGTGCGGCGGGTCCGTCCCCGCGGGTCCACCAGCCGTGGGCCTTGTAAAGTGTTATAATTTTTTCAGCTTCAGCCGGCGCCGCTTTAGCGACGAACCTGTAGGTGATCCTGGCGACCATAAGGCTATAATATCAATTTTGCGGACGGGGCCGGGGGGGGCTAATGCATACCGAAGAGAAGAATGGTCTGAAATTGCTGAGGTTCGATATTTTCCGCGACAGCCCGGGGCTGGACTGCGCGGTTTCCACGCGCCAGGGCGGGGCGAGCAGCGGGCCTTATATCGGCCTTAACCTTGGGAGCGCTACCGGCGACAAGCCGGAGCTGGTGGAAGAGAACCTGGGCCTTCTTTGCGCGGCCCTGGGCCTGGAGCCCGCGCGGCTGGCGCGCATGCGCCAGCGCCACACCGCCAACGTGGCGGTGGTGGAAGCCGGCGGCGGCGCGCCGCCGGATAATACCGACGCGCTGGTAACCGCCGTGCCGGGGGTGCCGCTGCTCGCCTTGTCCGCCGACTGCGCGCTTACCGCTTTTTATGACCGCAAGCGCAATGTCCTGGCCGTGGCCCACAGCGGCTGGCGGGGGGCGCTGCTGGGGGTTTACGGCGCCGTGCTTAACACGATGCGCCTGCGCTGGGGCACCGACCCGGCGGACGTGCGGGCGGGAGTTTCGCCCATGATCTCCGCGGCGTATTACCCGGTGCGGGCGGATTTCCTGGAAAAGCTCAAGGCCTTCTATCCGGGCGGCTCCGACCGGCGGTTCCTGACCGTTAAGGACGGCCTCCATTTTTTCAGCCTGCGGGAACTGCTGCGCGCCCAGCTGGAAGGGCTGGGCGTGAAACAGCACGAATTCATGCACTTGTGCACGTATTCCGAGAAAGACTTGTTCTATTCCTGGAGGCGGGACGGGGAGAAGAGCGGGCGCTTTGGACTGATGGCCGCGCTGAAGTAGAACTACCTGAGCAGGTCCCAGGCGATCTTGCCCAGCAGGGCCGTAGAAACCATAAAAAGCATGGGGCGTATCACCCACGCGCCCCGTTTGAGCGCCATGTGCGAGCCGGCGTAGTTGCCTGCCATGCCGGCGGCGCCCATGGCCAGGCCCAGGCGCACGTCCACGGCTCCGAGCCAGAGAAAGGTCCCCAGCGCGGCCAGGTTGGAGACCAGGTTGAGCAGTTTGGCCAGCGCGGTGGCGCGCAGCAGGTCGTACCCGCAGAACCTCGTAAAGGCCAGCGCCAGGAAAGTTCCTGTGCCCGGCCCCAGCAGCCCGTCGTAAAAACTGACCCCGAAAGAGATCCCCGCGCAGCGACCCAGCAGAACGCCCTCGTCCAGCCGGGAGCTGGTGTCGCCGAAACCGAAATTTTTCTTCGCGGCCAGGAAGATAGCCACGGCAGGCAGTACCACCAGCAGGACGTAGCGGATGGCCGCCGGGGGGACCAGCGCTATGGCCCTGGCGCCAAGGAAGGCGCCGGCGGCTCCCAGCGCTGCCGCGATGAACAGCATATCCGCCCGCAGCCTGGCTTCCCGCCACAGGCGCGCGGCCGCCACCGCGGTCCCCATGGAAGAGGAAAGTTTGTTGGTGCCAAGCAGGAGCGCGGGGTTAAGGCCGTGAGCCAGGTAGGCTGGCAGCGTTATCAGGCCGCCGCCCCCGGCGATGGAGTCCACGAAACCGGCCAGAAAGACCAGGGCCGCGAGCGGCAGGTAAGGCTGGGCGGCGTGCAGCAGTTCCATGCTCCAATTATATGTTTTGCGCGGGCCGCCGGTAAAAGGTAAAATTTCACAGCGGTCAAACAAGGGGACATATCATGGAACACGACGCCACTCTTGCCAGGATAAAGAACACTATAGAGATCTCCGGCGGCGCCAAGCGCGTCGACCTGCTGCTTAAGAATGCGCGGGTAATAAACACCTTCTCCGGCGACATCCACCGCACCCACGTGGCCATCCACGGCGGCAAAGTGGTGGGTTTCGGCGACTACAAAGCCAAGCAGACCATGGACCTCAAAGGCGCCTACCTGGCCCCCGGGTTCATAGACGGCCACGTGCACATAGAGAGCTCCATGGTGAAGATCCCCGAGTTCGCCCGCACGGTACTGCCCTGCGGCACCACCTCCGTGGTCATCGACCCTCACGAAATAGCCAACGTGCTCGGCCTCGACGGCATAAAATACATGATGTCCTCCAGCCTTAACGCCGTGCTGGGCGTCTACGTGATGCTGCCCAGCTGCGTGCCGGCCACCCACCTGGAGACCGCGGGCGCCGAGCTGGACGCTCACGACCTGTCGCTGCTGCTGGGCGACGAGCGCGTGCTGGGCATCGGCGAGATGATGAACTATCCCGGCGTCATCTACCAGGATAAGGGCGTGCTTGAAAAGATCGCTATCGCAAAAAACAAGGTCATCGACGGCCACGCCCCGATGCTCAAGGATAAGCAGCTTTACGCCTACGTCTCCGTCGGCATCAAGAGCGACCACGAGTGCACCGACGTGGCCGAGGCCCGCGAGAAACTGCGCGCCGGCATGTATATCATGATCCGCGAAGGCACGGCCGCCAAGAACCTCAAGAACCTGCTGCCGCTGGTGAACTCGGAGAACTCCCGCAAGTTCATCCTTGTCACCGATGACCGCCACCTCGAGGATATAGAGAAGCAGGGCCACATAGACTACCTGGTGCGCACCGCCATAAAGTTGGGCGTGGACCCGATCCGCGCCATCCAGATGGCCACCATCAACACCGCGGAATACTTTGGCCTGAAGAATCTGGGCGCCATAGCTCCCGGCTACCAGGCGGACCTGGTGATCCTGCAGGACCTCAAGGGCATGAAGATAAGCAAGGTCTTCAAGGGCGGAAAATTGGTGGCCTCCGACCGCAAGATCACCCCCGGCGTGATAAAAGAATACGAGGGCAAGGCCCGCGGCACCGTGAACGTGAAGTGGATAGAGCACGAGGACTTCGCGCTTAAGGCGGAGGGAAAATACGCCCGGGTGATAAACGTCATCCCCGACCAGATCGTCACCAAGATGAGCGTGGAAAAGGTAAAGCAGGACGGCGGCTATGTGTCCTCCGACACCGGCCGCGACATCCTGAAGATCTCCGTGATAGAGCGCCACATGGCCTCCGGCCGCATCGCGCGCGGCCTGGTGAAGGGTTTCGGCCTTAAGAAAGGCGCCATCGCCTCTTCGGTCTCCCACGATTCTCACAACATAGTGGTGATAGGCACCCACGACGGGGATATGTACACCGCGGCCGTGCAGGTGGTGAAGATGCAGGGCGGCATAGTGGCGGCCCTCAACGGCCAGGTGCTGGAAGCGCTGCCGCTGCCGGTGGCGGGGCTCATGAGCGACCGCAGTTCCGAGTTCGTTCGCGAGAAGCTTAAGCGCCTGACCGAGGCGGCCCGGATGCTGGGCTCCAAACTTTCCGATCCCTTCATGGCAATGGCTTTCCTCACGCTGCCGCCCATTCCGGAGCTGCGCATCACCGACCGCGGCGTGATAGACGCCGTCAAGTTCAAGGTGGTCCCGCTGTTCTGCGGGCCGGGCGGGAAATGAGGTTCCTTTTCGCGGTTATCCTTCTTTGTTGCTCCGGGCGCCCGGCCGCCGCGGCGCGCCTGGAGCGCGGGCCGTACCTGGAGAATATGACGAAGGATATGGTGACGGTGCGCTTCCGCGTGGACGTAGCCACCCCGGCCTGGCTTTCTTTCGGGGCCGTGCCCGACTGCGAGCGGTTCCTGACGCCGGTGGCCGCGGTGAAGGAACAGAAGGTCCCCTTGTTCGGCCTGCTGCCGGACACCACCCACTGTTACCGCATCTACCTGCCCGCCGAGCAGAGCACCGGCGTCTACAAGGCTTACGAGGGGCGGTTCACCACTTTCCGCGACGAGGACAAGCCCTGGCTCTCGTTCCTGGCTCTCGGTGATTCAGCCGGCGGCTCCGCGGAGCGCGGCGAGATAGCCGCCCAGATGGGAAAGTTCAGCCCGGATTTTGTGCTGCACCTGGGCGACCTGGTGGAGTCCGGCCTTGATGCCGACGCGGACAAGGAATATTTCGGGCCCTACGCCGCGCTGCAGGCGCGTACCCCGTTCTTTCCGGTACTGGGCAACCACGATTACGGCAGGGATTTTAAGACGGAGGCCGGCAAAGGCTTCCTGAAAGCCAATTACGTGCCGTTCCACAGCACGCCGCTCACCGGCATGCCGCCGCACTACTATTTCTTCGACATCGGTAACGCGCGTTTTTTTGTGCTGGACGCCAACGCGTTCGCCGGGGCCAGGTTCGCCCCGGGCCTCGAGCCGGGGTCGAAGCAGTATAAATGGCTGGATTATTTCCTCGGCAAGACGGATAAGACCTGGAAGTTCGTCGCCCTGCACGAGCCGCTCTACTCCACCGGGGCGCACGGCCCTATAGAGGCCGAGGTGACGGCGCTGGAACCGCTGCTGCTAAAACACAAGGTGGACCTGGTCTTCCAGGGCCACGACCACGCCTATGAGCGCACCATGCCGGTGCGCGAAGGCGCCCCGGACGAAGCCGGTGGGATAATCTACGTGACGCTGGGCGGCGGCGGCGGCACGCTCTACATCCAGCGCACCAACGAAAGCTGGTCCGAGAAGTTCCTGCCCACCTACCACTTCGCCTCGGTAGAGGTGAAAGACCGCGAGTTTAGCATGAGCGTCTATAACAAGGACGGCGAAGTGCTGGATACCCTTCAGGTGCAGAAGTAGCCGAATTATTGTCTCCCCGCGGATTTTTGTGCTATAATAATCCTGCGGGGTAGAGCAGCCTGGTAGCTCGCAAGGCCCATAACCTTGAGGTCGCAGGTTCAAATCCTGCCCCCGCAACCAAAAGCCCTCGAACAAGATTCGAGGGTTTTTGCTTTTGGTTGC
>JACRER010000017.1 GCA_016234365.1 Elusimicrobiota bacterium
CGTTGGTGATCCACTGTTTGGTGCCGTTGAGGATGTACTTGTCCCCCTCTTTGCGGGCGGTGGTCTTCATGTTGGCGGCGTCGGAGCCGGCCTCGGCCTCGGTGAGGCAGAAAGCGGCCAGGCGCTTGCCGCTGGCTATGCCGGGAAGATACTTCTTTTTCTGTTCCTCGGAACCGTGCAGCAGGATGGGCAGGGTGCCCAGGCCCGTGCCGGCGTAGCCCAGCGCTATGCCGCCGCAGGCGCGGGAGAGTTCTTCCGTTACCAGGCACATGTCCATGATGCCGCCGCCGAGCCCGCCGTAGGCTTCGGGGATGTAAACGCCGAAGAGGTCGCTTTCTGCGAGGATCTTCATTATGGGCCAGGCGAATTCCTCGGTTTCGTCGTAATGCGCGGCCACGGGCTTTATTTTTTCGTCCGCTATCTTGCGGGCGAGGTCCCGTATCATGGTCTGCTGTTCGCTGATGAAATAGTCCATATGTGTGGGCTCCAGTGCCGCCATAAAAGGCGGGGATACCTCAATGGTATCAAAAACCAAAAACCCTCCGCAATTTTATAATATATATCTGTAAAATTTCGGTAACACGTCCGCGCTACAATAAGAAGGCGGCGTAAACTTCGTTTTTGGAGAACCCAGGCTTATGGATATAATGACGATAGTCGGCTTCATAATGGGCGCGGCGGTGGTGGGCTGGGGTATTTTCAGCTCGGGCATCGCCGATAAGCTGATGAACGCGCACGGTATAGTGATAGTCCTGGGCGGCACCATAGCCGCCACCGTGGTCAACACCTCCTTCAGACGCTTTGTGACCGGGGTCAAAGCCTTCTCGGATATTTTCACCACCCCCAAGACCCCGACCGTGGACGAATCCGTGCGCATGCTGGTGAGCATGGCCGAGACCGCGCAGCGCCAGGGCGGCATCATGGCGCTCTCCAATACCGACCCGGCCTTCGCCGGCGGCTTCCTCAAGCGCGCCATAAGCGTGGCCATGATCAGCGCCGAGTCGCGCGAAACCCGCGCCATTCTCGAAGAAGAGATCCGCCGCAAACGTCTGGACGTGCAGGAAGATTCCAACTTTTACCGCACCATGAGCGTCCTTTCCCCCATGTTCGGCCTGATCGGCACGCTGTTCGGCATCATCCAGACGCTGAGCAATATCTCGGACCCCACGATGATAGGCCGCTCCATGGCCGTGGCCATCAGTTCGGCTTTCTTCGGCATAGGCCTGTCCAACCTGGTCTTCGTGCCGGTGGCCAATAAGATCCGTCTGCGCGCCGTGGAGGAAACGCTGGTGCTGCAGATGATCCTGGAAGGCGTGATAGATATTATGGGCGGCAAGACCCCCCACCTGGTGGAGATGCACCTGCGCGGCTACCAGCTTATAGAGAGCGGCGGCGCGCCCGTAGCGCGCGCGGCCAAGGCTTAAAAGACCATTATGCGCTTCTACGAACGCGAAGACGAACTGGAGAACGAGCTTAACCGCGGCGCGCTGTGGGCCATCACCTACGGCGACCTGATGAGCTACCTCATGATCTTCTTCATGATCCTGTTCGCTTTTTACAGTTCCAAGAACATCGCCGCCCAGTTCAGCATGAAAGGGCTGGAGGAAACCTTCGGCAAGGATACGCAGATAGCCAGCACGCTGTTCTCCAAGCACGGCATCCAGCAGATAGCCCAGGTGGAGATCTCCGCCAACAAGATCAGCATCAACTTTTCCGACCCCATACTTTTCACGCCGGGCAGCGATGTGCTCAAGCCCGGTTCCTATACCCACCTGCACCGGCTGACGGCCGTCTTCAAGGACCTGCCCAACCCCATACAGATAGAAGGCCACACCGACAATACCCCCCTGGGCCGCGGCACGCGCTTCCGCTCCAACTGGGAGCTGTCCAGCGCCCGCGCCTTCACGGTGCTGCAGTTCTTTATCAAGGAGGGCGTCGCCCCCGAGAAGCTTTCCGCGGTGGGTTACGGCGAGTTCAAGCCGATACAGGGCAACGATACTCCTGAGGGCCGTTCCAAGAACAGGCGCATAGAGATCAATATCATCCGGCACGAGATATAAGGCGCGACAGTTTTTTTATGAAGCTGACTACCCGGTTCCTGCTGATCCTGCTGTCGATAGCGGTGCTGCCGCTGTTGCTGATGGTGGGCTGGAACATCTACCAGTACAATTCCTCGGTGGCGAGCTACTTCGCCCTCCACCAGGGCCTCTCGCGCCTTTCCGCCGCCAACGTCGACGAGTGGTTCCTTAATACCAACCGCAACATGGCGTTCCTCTATGAGTTCGAGAACCCCCTGCGCGGCACCAAGGTTTCCGAGGTGGAGATCATTCACCAGGCCGCGCGCATAAATTCCGACATCATGTCGCTTTCCCTCGTAGCCAAGGACGGCAAGGAGCTCTTCTTCCTGCAGAGCGAAAAGGTCAAAGAGCCCAAGTCCCTGGCCCTGTTCCAGGATAAGCTGATAGCGAAGGCCAAGGAGTCCGGCATCGTCACTTCCGGGGAAGTGCTCTGCGTGAAGGACCAGGCCTTCTTCCCCATAGCGTACCCGCTGGTGGACGAGCGCGTGGTGGTGTTCCATTTTTCGATGGACAAGCTGTTGGGCAGGATAAATTCCCAGAAGACGGGCAGTTCCGGCCGTGTGTTCATTTCCGACGGGCAGGGCAAGGCCCTCCCCTGCCAGGACATGAAAGGGATGGGCTACGTCACCGACGACCTTAAAAAGGTCTTCCGCAGCGGCGGCCGTACCGGCACCATCGCCAAGTTCCAGTTCTCCAAAGAGGATTATTCCGGCGCGTACGCCGCCATCGACAAGCTGGATTGGGCCGCCGTCTCGGTGCAGTCGGAAGAGGAGCTTTACGGCAAACAGCGCAGATCCATCATGGTGTTCGGGCTGCTGGCGGTGGCCATCCTGGGCGTTTCCATCTTCGTGGTCTTCCTGATCTCCGGCCGCATCATCCGCCCCGTCAATAACATGGTGAGCGGCGTCAAGCAGTTCCTCAAGACGCAGCACCTGGATTCGGTTATCCCGCAGGAAGGCTGGCCCGAGATCAAAAGCCTCGTCGGCATCCTCAACCGCCTTATGCTGGAACTGCAGGCTTACCGCGCCTTCCAGTTGAACCAGATCGTGGAAGAGAAAGGCAAAGCCCAGGCGTTGATAGACACCATCTCCGACGGGGTGCTGCTGGTGGACGACCGCGGCGCGCTGATCTATTCCAATAACACGGCCCTGAAGCTGCTGGGCATCCCCAAGATCTCCGCCGACGTGGCCGTGCCCCGTTCTGTCAAGAACGAAGCCTTCTTTAACACGCTCACCGACATGCTCGCGCTCAAGGACAAGTACCTCAAGGCCGAACTGGACGCCCCGGTCTCCAACGAGACCAGCACCGTCACCAAAAGTTACCGCATCATTTCCAACCAGTTCCTGCTGGCCACGCTCAAGCGCCCCGGGCGCGTCATCATTATCCGCGACATCACCAGCGAAAAGGAAATAGAGAAGGCCAAGGAAGATTTCTTCCACATGATCACCCACGACATGAGGGCCCCGCTTTCCACCCTGCAGGGGTATACCGAGCTGCTGATGAAGAAGATCGGGCCCTCCCCCGCCACCGACAAGTACCTGCAGAGCATGCTTTACTCTTCGCGCCGCCTGCGCGGCATGATAGACGACATCCTCAACACCACCAAGCTCGAGCGCGGTACTATGACGCTGCAGCTCGACAGCCTGGACGCCGAGGCCATCATCACGCGCATCAAGGACAATCACGAGCCGGTGGCCGGCCCCAAGGGGATAAAGCTGCTGCTGCTGCCGCCCCCCTCCAAGATCCAGTTCACCGCCGACCCGATCCTGCTGGAGCGCGTTATCACCAACCTCATGGGCAACTCGCTGAAATTCACCCCCAGCGGCGGCAGCATCACGCTCTCCACCTGGCAGGACGCGGAGAAGGTGTTCTTCGCCGTGCAGGATACCGGCCCCGGCATCCCGGAGAACAAGCGCAAGGAAATTTTCGAGAAGTACTCGCAGATGGAAGAGCACAAGAGCCAGGGCTTCGGCCTGGGCCTGGCCATGTGCCAGATGACGGTGCAGCTGCACAAAGGCGACATCTGGGTGGAGTCCGAGGTGGGCAAGGGCAGCAAGTTCATCTTTACCGTGTCCAAGTCCATGGCTTCGCCCCCGCCCCCGCCGGTGCCCAGCCCGTCTTGAAAACCGGGAAGATTTACATTATACTTACACAAACGCGGCCGCAAGGGAGCGCTGAATATGAGCCAGATGCTGATCATAGACGACAACGTGGAGTTCCGGACGATGGTCTCGGACTATTTCACGGACCTCGGCTTTACCGTGCAGATAGCCAACGGCGGCCGCGAGGGCCTGGCCATGGCGAAAACCCTGAAACCCGAAGTGATACTCTGCGACGTGATGATGCCCGATATCGGCGGTATCGAAGTGGTGCGCAACCTGCAGACCGAAGACGATACCCGCAACATCCCGGTAGTGGTGATAACCGGTTCCTTCTTCGATAAGAACATGAGCGATCTCTTCCGGCAGGAGACCAACTGCCGCGAGTTCATGAGCAAGACCGTGGAGCTTTCCTTCCTGCAGAAGAAAGTGGAAGCCCTCCTCCCCAGAAAATGAAGTCACGCCCCAAGGTGCTGGTAGTAGACGACGAACCGGATTACCTCCGTATCGCCGCCCGCATAGCCGCCAAGGCCGGCTGCGCGGTGCTTACGGCCCCCACGGCGCTGGAAGGCGTGGCGCTGGCCTGCGCCGAGCGGCCGGATATGATCCTGCTGGACGTGGGCCTGCCGGATATCAGCGGTTTCGAGGCGGCACGCCGTATGCGCAAAGATCCCGCGCTGGCCGCGGTCCCCATAATCTTCTTTACCGTCCGCTCCGAACTGGACATGGTCACGGAAGGCCTCAAGCTAGGCGCCGCCGGCTACGTCCTCAAGCCGTTCGACCCGGACGAACTGCTGCGCCGCATCAAGGCCGCCGTCTCCGTTCCATGACCGTTCCTCCCGTCTATTGCGCCACCGCCGACTCCGCCGTGGAGGCCTTCGTCCGGGCCTCCCTGAAAGGGAGCCGCGTGACCGTGTGCCGGTCCGCGGCCGAACTGCTGAAGGCCTGGAAAGGGCCCGGGCTGGCCGTCATAGACTCCGTACTGCCGGACATGGGCGGCCGGGACCTGGTGGCCGTGCTGCGCGGCGCGCCGCGCACGGCCCGTTCCACGCTGGTGCTGCTGGGCCGCGGGCCCCACTCCCCCGCCGCCGCCGCCGCCTGCTTTGACAATGGCGCGGACGAATACTTTACCCTGCCCGCCGACCCCCGCCTGTTCCGCGCCCGCCTGCTTAACCTGCTGGCGCGCGGCGGGGCCTGCGCCGCTCCCCAAAAGCCGGCCGAATACGCTTTCGGCGCGCTGCGCGTGTCGCCCGAGGCCAGGACCGCCAGCATCAAGGGCGCGCCGCTGCGGCTGACCGCCCTGGAATTCGACCTGCTGATGTATTTCCTGCGCAACCAGGGCCGCGTGGTATCGCGCAGCGTGCTGCTGGAGCAGGTCTGGCGCCTGGATTGCGCCGCTTCGGCGCGGGCCGTGGACAAGCGCATAGAGGCGCTCCGGGCCGGGCTCGGGCGCTCCTATGGAGCCAAGATCAGGACGGTTTTCGGGCTGGGTTACATCTTCAAGCTTTAGCTGCCGAGCGGCAGCCTCACTTCCACTACAGCGCCCCTCTCCTTGCGGTTGGCCGCGTTAAGCGTGCCACCGTGCTTTTCCGCTATGCGGCTGGCTACGGCCAGGCCTATGCCCGCCTTGCCTTTTTCCGGGGTGTTGAACGGGGCGAAAAGTTTGCCAAGGGTTTCCTGCGTGAAGCCGGGGCCGGTATCCTCGAAAACCAGCACGGCCTGGCGGCCGTCCTCGGAGGCCTTCAGGGTTATGCGCAGACTGCCGCCGCTGGGCAGGTGTTCGTAAGCGTTCTTCACGAGGTGGTAGAACAGCATCTTCATGCTTTCGGCGTGCAGGCGCGCGCGCAGGCGCGGCGTGGCTACGGCGTAGGAAACGGACAGTTTGCGCTGTTTGAAAGCGCGCTCCCACTTGCCGGTCTCTCCGGAGAAGAAGCCGGTGAGGTCGGTATCCGTCAGTTCCGGAGTCTCCGGGTCCATGTATTCCTGCCAGCCTTTCATCAGGTTCACGGAGGCAAGCAGGTTCTTCATGGCCGGCTCCAGCCCCTTGCGCTCGGCGGCGGGAATGCGCAGGTTGAAGGTTTTAAGGTCTTTGGCGGCCCGCTCCAGCGCGCCTATGACCTTGGAGGTGAAATCGGACTGCTCGCGGCGCAGCAGGCCGCTGAATTTTACGTTCTTGCGGCGCAAATCCTCGTTCTCCATCTCCAGCGCTTCGTTCTTGCGCAGGTCCGTCTTAAGGGCGCCCAACGCCAGGTCGCGCTCCTGCACGGCCCGCAGGAGTTTAGCGGAGTAATCTTCGGCCGCGGTGACCTTGGTCTTGAGGCCTTCCATGGCGGCCTCCAGGGACTTTATCGTGGCCGCGGCGCGTTTGGAAAGGTCGCGCTCCTGCGCCAGGCCGTTCTTGGCTTCGCGCAGCAGCCCGCTGATCTTTTCGATATCGGCGTTGCGGGCGGCCAGGTCCGCACTAAGGGCGGCGTTGCGTTCTTTTTCCGAGTTAAGCTCGGACTTGAGGGCGGCCGCGCGCTTCTGCACGTCGAAAACCTGGGCTACGGCCCCCGCGAAATTATTCTTCTGCTCTTCCGTCTTAAGGGCCTGCGCGGCCAGCTCGTCGCGCACGCGCACGGCCTCGGCCTTGGCGGCGTCCAGCTCGCGGCGCAGCGCCGCGGCCTCGGCGGCGGCGCGCTCCAGCGCGCTCTCGCGTTCGCCCAGCGAGGCTTTAAGCTCTGCGGCCCTGCCTTCCAGCGCCGCCCGTTCCGCCGCGGAAACGGAGTATTTTCCCCCGGCTTCGCGCAGGGAAACCTGCAGGTCCTCGAGCTCGCGCGCCTTTAGTCCGAGCGTGGAGCGGGTTTCGGCCGCATCCTTCACTGCGGCTGCCATGGCGTTGCGGGCCGCGTCCAGTTCTTCTTCGGCCGCCTTAAGGGTTGCGGCGCTGCGGGCGCTCTCGGCCTTCTCTTTCTCTACCCTTTCCAGCAAATGGGAATAGACCGAGGCCGGCTGGCCGGAACGGGCGCCGTCCTCCTGCAGTACGCGGGAGATCTCCGGCATGGCGGCCAGCGCGTCGAGTTTTACCTTGAGGGCGCCCACGGCGGTGTCGCGGCCCCGGAGCGTCTCGCGCAGCGCTGCGGCTTCCGCCTGCAGGCGCGCCACTTCGGCGTCCAAGAGCGACACTTCTCCGTCCTTGCGTGAAAGCTGTTTCTCGAAACCAAAGCGCAGTTGCGCCGCGGCCCTCACTTCAACCGCCTGGCGCGCGGCCTGCTCCAGCTGGGCGGCGCCGGCCTGGGCTTGCGCGCGCAGTTCCTCGGCCTGGGCGCGCAGCTGGCGCTCCCGGTCAAAGCTCTTGGCCAGTTCCGTTTCCAGGTGGGCCACGCGCGACGCGGCGTGCGCCAGGGCGTCCTTGGCTTTGCCGCGCTCGGAAGCGGCGCCGGCCTCGGCGTCCTGGGCGTACTTTACGGCGTCCCAGAGGTAGTCGAGCTCGGTATGGAACGCGTCCTGCGAGGGGGTGCTCACGCGCCCTCCTTGAGGACTATGCGGCCCTTGGCGTTCAGGTCGATAGCCGTGGAAATTATCTTGGCCCTGGCGCCGATTATCTTTTCCTCTTCGGGGCGGTTCACCAGCAGGTCCTTCACTATCATGCGCACGTCGTCGGGCAGCAGTTTGGTGACGTTGGCGACGGCGGTTTCCCCCGCCCCCGCCAGCGCGGCGGCCCAGTCCACGTAGGGCATGGAAACTACCAGCGGGCGCAGGTTCTTGTCGTCCAGGCGGCAGATATCGTCGAAAGTGACCATTTTGCGGCGCAGTTCCTCGGAACCTTTGGGGTCGGAATGAGCCAGCGTGTCCATGATCTCGGCGCGGGCGGATTCGTCCACCAGGGAAAGCAGGCGCCCCAGTTTTTCGGCGCCGCGCAGGCTCTTTTCAAGGCGGGAGCGCAGGCCGCTCTCTATCTCGTAGATCTTTTCCGGTTCGGCCTGCTTCAGCCCCAGCATCTGGGCGCTGACGGCCTGTTTCTTGGCCGGCGAGAGCGCCAGCAGTATCTTGGAGGAAATGTGCGGTTTGCGGTCGGCCAGGTTGGCGATGATTATGGCGGCGTCCTCTTCGGGCGTCTCGGAGAGGAGTTCGGCGGCCTCGGCCGGGGGCAGTTTCTCCAGGAATTCGAAGGCCGAGCCGGCTTCCAGCATGGCGCCGCCGGATGCGGCGCGGGCTTCCACGTCTATTATGTCGCCCATGCCGTCTTCCTCTGCGCCGCCCGCTCCTCCGCCGAAACCGCCGGCGCCGCCGGGGCCGAGCGCGGGCGACGGGGCGTTGAGGCGGGCGTAATCCACAAAGCCGGATACCAGGCGCGAGGCCAGGATATAGCCGAGCACCAGCAGCGCGGCCAGGGCCAGCGCGCCAAAGGCGGAGGCTATGAGCGCCGGGCGTATCTCCGGGGCTTCCAGGGCGCTGCGCCACCAGGGCTGCATTTCGGAGCGGGCTACGATTATGCTGTCGCCGCGGGACTCGGTGAGCCTGAGCACGTCGGAGATCATCAGTTTTATGGCGTTAACGCGGGTCTCCGGCACGGTATTGTCGAAAACGAGCGAGACGCTGAGCTTCTTGACGCGGAATTCGCTGGTGCGCTGGGTCTCTTCGCGCTTCTGCTTTAGATACTCGCCGGTTTTTTCCAGGATGTTCACCGCGGCGTAGCCGGGCAGCGTCAGGGTGTCTTCGGAAGGGGCGCCGGACTCCAGCTTGCTCTTGAGGACCATCTCCCCCTCTACCGTCACAAAGGAGCGGGCGCGGCCGCGGCCGACGAGCTGTTCGAGGAGCCGGGAGACGTCTTCCTGCATGCGGGAGCCGAGTACGGCGGCCTGCGCGCTGGGCGAAGGCTCGGGGGCTTCCTGCGCTATGGCGGCTGCGCCACAAATAAGTATGGACGCGAAAAGGGTGATGAGTTTGTTCATATCGCTACTATATTCTATATGAGGCAGGTTACAAAGTTATTGCGGGGTCGGGCCAGCCGGGGGGCTATTCCGCTCGCCAGGACTGCAGGGAACCGTTGCGCGGTTCCCCCCGCCCTTGGGAAATTGTGGGCGGGGCCCCCCTCCCCAACTGGCGCTCGGAATAGTCCCCCGGCTGGCCCTCCGCTTCATGTACGCCAAAGGCAGGCCCATACCCTCTGCCTGCCTAAACCGGGAGCTCGAACCAGAAGAGGGCGCCGCCGCTAGCTGCGGGGCCGCAGCCGATGCGGCCTTTGTGCAGTTCCACGATGGCTTTGGACAGCGCCAGGCCGAGCCCCGTGCCGCCGTGCCCCGGGGCGGCCGAGCCCTGGGAATACGGCGTGAACAGCTTTTCGGCCTCGCCCGGTTTAAGGCCGGGGCCGGTATCCTCCACCTCCACGCGGAACGTCCCGCCGGAGACCCGGGCGTGTACCGTCACCTTCCCTCCCGCCGGAGTGAACTTGATGGCGTTGGAGATAAGGTTCGTCAGCGCATGCATGACCAGTTCGCGGTCCAGCAGCGCCTCGGCCGGCCCAGGCGGAGTTTGGGCCTCCAGCTCGATATGTTTTTCAACGGACTTGGGCCGCAGGAAGTCCGCCGCGTCGCGCACCAGCGCCAGCGGGTCCTCGCGGGCGGGGCGCAGGTCCATCTTGCCGCGCTCTATCTTGGCCAGGTCCAGCATGGCGGTGACAAAATTGGCCAGCCGCCCGGCGTTCTCCCTTATCCGTGTGAAAACCGAGATGTCGTCGGGAGTAAAGCGGTCCCCCTCTTTTATCAGCATGGAGGCGTAGGTCTCTATGACGCCCAGAGGCGAGCGGAGTTCGTGCGTGACCGAGGCGGTGAAATTCTTTTTCATCGTCTCGAGCTCCAGCAGGTGTTCGGACATGGAGTTGAACGCCGCCGCCAGTTCCGCTACTTCGTCGGAACCGGCGTCGTCCGTCTTTGTCCCGAATTTGCCTTCCCCTACGGCCGCAGCTTCCGCGGCCAGGCGGCGAAGGCGCCGCGTCAGGCGGCGGGCCAACCCCAGCGCCAGCAGCGCCGCCACCCCGGTGGCGGCAAGGAAAGCCGCCGTCAGGTCGCGCCAGATACCGGCCAGCGCCTGCCGCCGTTCACCGGAAAGGGCTTCCTGCGAATACTGCAGCTGCGCGGAGAATCTTTTGCCCTTGAGTTCCCTGAAGGCCGGCGGGGCCGCCCCGCCGGAGAGGCGCTTGCCGTGGACCTTTACCGGCTGCATGCCCCGGCCGATGTCCAGCCGGCAGGAATTTATTTCAGGCCGGGAATTGCACAGGCCGGTGAGATAGTCCACCGCCATCAGCGGGTCGCTGGCCAGCTCGGCTTCCCCCAGCATGGCGGTTACCGACTGCTCCAGCGCCTGCAGCCGGGCTTCCTGGGCCTGTATGATGGTACGTTTCTGGAAGCTGAAGAAGATGCCGCTCAGCAACAAAGCCGCGGCCATGGCCGCGGCCATGAGGGCCGCGCTGAATTTGTAGAAAAGGTTCATACCGGCCGTTGTCGCCCGCCCCTCCCGGTTTACCGCGACAGCCTGATGATGCGTTCCAGCGCCTTCTTGGCCTGGCTGTTCTGCGGGTCCAGCGTAAGTATCTTGCGGAAGGAGTCCGCCGCCTTGCCGTACTCGCCCTTGGCGTAGTAGTCCGCGCCCTGCTGATAGAGCTTTTCTATCTCGCGGGCGTCCTTTTCGGCCTTGGTCTCCTCTTTTTCTTCCACGCCGGGGATGGCCGCGCCGTTGACCGGCGGCTGCCAGGTGGAAGCCTTACCCTGCTTCAGGCGGGCCTCGTCTATCATCTTGCCCAGCTTGGCCTTCTCCAGGGGGTCGCTCTCCAGTTTTGAGGCGCGCTCCCAGTCATAGGCGGCGCGCGCGTAGCTGCCCAGCATGTAGTTGCAGGAGCCGCTCTTCTTGAGGCCCAGCAGTTCGGTGGGCTCCAGCTCCAGCATTTCGTCGAGCTTGCGCAGCGCCTCGGAATAGCGTTTCTTGGTATAGAGGTCGTCGGATTCGGTCAGCTTGAACTCGGCCCAGCCGCGGCTGAAATCGGCCGGTACGCGGTCGGGCGTGACCCGGGTGATCTCGCCTACGCGGTCGAGAAAGCCCGAGAGCGCGGAATCCTGCTGGTTGAGGCTCTGCGCGTAAGCCAGCTGCTTCATGGCGCGCAGGTCCGAGCCGTTGAGGAAGTCGCGCACGCCGCCGCTGAGCAGCTGCTCCCAGCGGTTCTTCTGGCGGCCCTCGACGGCCAGGGACGGCCAGAAGGCCGCTACCGTGGAGAGGCGTTTGGTCAGCCCGACCACCGTGGCGTCGGGCAGCAGTTCGTTGGCGCGCTCCAGGAGCAGTTTGTTGGCCGCGTAGAAGTTCTCAACCTTTATCAGTTCCTTGATGTCGGCCAGGCGCGGGTCGTTGAGGCTGGCGGTCTCGCGCGGGCTCTTGTAGTCTTTGGCGTCCTGGAGGCGCTTGTACTGTTCAAGGAGCTCGGCCTCGGCTATCTCGGTCTTCGTGGCCGAGCCAAAATGGTAGGTAAGCGCGACCTTGTGGTTGCCGGCCGTTTCTTTTACGGTGCCGATGGGCAGCGAGAAGCCGTAGTCGAGCTGGATCTTCTGGATCTTGTAGGAGAGGCCGGCGGTGGCCTGCTTGAATTCCCGGTCCCCGGCGCCCAGCGAGGCCCGCACGCCTACGTCGCCTTTGTCCAGGCTCGGGAATGTTTTTTCCGCCGCGAAAATGAACTGTTTATCCGACTTGCCGTCGGGGCCTTTCTGCAGGCGCGCCTCGCCCGAGAGTACCAGCCAGAGGGCTTTGTAGGAGGCGCCAAGGCGCGTCTTCATGGGGACCTTGTCCTTGTCGCCGCTGCTGAACGCCACATTGGCCTGCATGGCGTTGAGGATGGCCAGGCCGAAGGTCCAGCGTTTGGTGAAACGGTAGAGGGCGCCCAGGTCCGCGTCCAGGGCCGCGCGTGAGTTGGCGCCGGCCAGCACGGGGTCCGTATTGCCGTTCTGCATCAGGTTGTTCTCTACGGAGTTGTAGGTCTCGTCCAGGCGCATAAAGCCGTGCGTCAGATACTTCAGCGAACCGCCCACGGAGAATTTTTCATACCGCGAGCGCGGCTCGAAGCGGTAGCCCCAGCCCACCTGCGCCGTTTTCTCGTAATAGACCCCGGAGAGAGAGAACTGCTGGTAGAGCCCCGAGAGGGTGCCGCCGCGCCCGTTCGACAAGGGCGCCGCGAAGGCGGCGGCGCTGAGGCCCAGGTTGGAGCCGTCGCTGAGGCCGCTGTAGAATATCGCGTGGGAGGCCATGGCCTTGGGGCGTTCCACGTTGGAGAGGCCCGCGGGGTTGTAATAGGCGGAAGAGATATCGTCGGCGACGGCGGTAAAGGCGTCGCCCATGCCGGGCCCCCTGGCCCCGAAGCCGAGGTCCTCGAAAGCCGCCCGCGCGGGCGCCGCCGCCAGCAGCAGGGTTGCGGCGGCAAGGGTTTTGCGGGTCCGGGCGTAGGCGTTCATAATTATCTTATTACTGTAATCGTTCCCTTATAGACCTTGGTCTCAACGCGTACCTGGTAGAGGTACACGCCCCCGGCCGCGCGTCCGCCGGAATTGGGGTTCCACTCGAGATCGTAATAAGCCCCGGATACGTTATCCGTTACCGGCGGCGCCCCGTTGGAGCGCTGCTTAAGGCGCATATTGGAGACCTCGCGGCCGGAGACGTCGAAGATCTTTGCTTCTATGGCCGCGTCGCGAGGGTTATAGCAGCGGAAGATGAAAATGTCGTTGCGCCCGTCACCGTTGGGCGTGACCATGCGCGTCATGGCCACGGACTGGCCCAGCGCCGACGGGGATGACGCGGCCCTGATCGGCGCCAGGAGCGCCGCGGCCGCCAGCAAAATGGCAAATGCCCGGTTCATATACAGGGTAATTCTACTTTTCAATTGTGACTATTTTATTGCGTAAATGTGGATTTTACGGCGGGAAAATGCAACCTGTCCGTAATAATTCTGTCGCACGCCGCGGTTATAATTATATCGTGACCATAAAGAGCGAAGCGCGGTGCCTTTTACTGCTCGCGGCGGCCCTGTTGCCCGCGGCGCCGCTTTTTGCCGCCCGGATGGAGTCCGCCAGTTTCCGGGACGCCAACGGCATCTACGGCTTCGGCGGAGCTTCCTCCCTCTCCTCCAACTTCGCGCAGAACGGCAACGTGCAGGAACTGGCCGTCTCCACTCAGACCTCCGCCAGCTTTTCTCACCGGACGGCCAAACTCGCTTTTTTCCCCCAGCCCGCTCCGGTCGGGGACATGCAGGTGGTGGCGGTATCGAGCCACTCCATAAAGGTGACCTGGAAGGCCCCCGCGGCGGACGTTTCGCGCGGCGCGGGCGCCGCGGAATTTTACATCCTGCGCTACACCACCGCCGGCTTCCTCTCTTCCGACGGGGCGTTTTACGCCGCCTCCACTTACCCCCAAGACTGGACCCCGCTTGCCGCAGGTTCCGAGGAGACGCAGATAATAGAGGGCTTTAACCCCGGCACCACCTACTACTTCAACCTTCAATCCATGAACCTGCACCGCCTCTACTCGGAGCTTTCCAACCCGGCCGCGGCTTTCGCGCTGGTGCCGCTCCCCCCCATGAATTTTAAGATAGTCCGCGCCCCGGGAGCCGCCACCATGACCTGGATCCCGCCGGCCGGCTACCAGAACCGCATCGCTTTCAACGACCGCTTCGCCCCCTCCTACCCGTATGAGGTCAAGACCTACCAGGTCTACCGCGCCACGGCCCCTGCCGACGCCGAGTGGCAGTTCATCGCCGAAGTCTCCTCCAGCGTCTTCACCTGGACCGACAGCGTCGCCGACGACGAGAATTATTACTACCACGCCCGCGCGGTGAACCAGGCAGGTATTTCGCTGCCCTCCTACGCCCGCAACAGCCTCTCCGGCGACCTCTACTTCCTGGCTCCTGACAACCAGAGCATCCTCCAGGTGCCGGCCGACGGCATCGGCGATTTCTTCTCGGAGACGGCGGACCCGATGGATTCCTACAACGTGGAGATCACCACTTACCCCGAGGACCTGGCCGGGCGCGTGGTGAAATCCGTAGGCTTCCGCGCCTACAAGGGCGGGCTCCAGGCCGACGACAGCTTCCGCCTTACCAAGAACGGCGTGCTCAAACTCTTCTACCGCAAGTCGGGGTCGCAGATACTCCCCTCCGCGCAGACCGACTCCAAGGCGGTCAGCATGTACTTCCATAACGGGTCGCGCTGGCTGCAGATGTACGGCCGCGTGAACGACTCGGAACGCAGCGTGCAGCTGGAGACCACCCTGCTGGGCCGCTACCAGCTGCGCACCACCGAGCGCAGCGGCGGCTTTGCGGCCGATCGCGCCGGCCTTACCAACAGGCTGATAACCCCGAACGGGGATAACAAAAATGATACGATGGTCTTTATTTTCGACAATCCGCAGGATAAGGACGTGAAGGGCAAGATCTACGACCTGCGCGGAGCGCTGGTAGCGCAGATGGTTGCGGGCCCCGTAGGCAACTCGCTGCTGTGGGACGCCAAGTCCGGCGGGCAGGTGGTGCCGGGCGGCGTCTATATCTACCAGATCGAGGCGCAGGGTACGGTTTATAACGGCACCGTGGCGGTGATCCGCTAGTTTTCCGGAGGAACTATGACGAAGGCATCCAAAGAAAAATCCCCTTTCAGGTCGGCCGCGCTCCTGGCGTGGCTGCTGCTGCTCTGCCAGGCACCGGCCTGGGCCGTTATAAAGCAGACCATCAATTACCAGGGATTTTTGCTGAGCAAGGTCTCCAACCTCCCCGTGGAGGTCCCGCAGGACATAACCTTCATAATCTATTCCGCGGCCTCCGGCGGCAGCGTCCAGTTCTCGGAGGCCCGCTGCAACGTGCCGGTCACCAAGGGGCGCTACGACGTGGAAATAGGTTCCATGACGGCCGGCGGCATCCCCGGGGACGTGTTCATGAACAGCCAGAACCTCTGGCTGGAGATCCAGATAGACCCGGACAACGATTGTACCGGCACCTATGAGGCCCTTACCCCGCGTATCCGCCTGCAGGCTTCCCCGTACGCATTCAGCTCGCTCTACGCTTCCACCGCGTCCGCGGCCACTCCGGTCTTCAACGCCGACACCATAGGCGCACTGCCTACCACGGGGAACGGCGCCATCACTATTTCCACCAACCTGTTCGTGCAGGGCGGCATCTCGGTGGGTAGCATCTCGCCCGGGCAGAAGCTGTCCGTGGCCGGCATGGTGGAAAGCAAAGGCGTTTTCCCGGCCTGTACCCTGGACGGCACCTGCGGCTTTAAATTCCCCGACGGCTCCATCCAGACCGAGGCCGCCGCCAACACGATGTGGAAGCCCAGCGGCCCCCACATCTATTCCATAAATCCAGGCAACGTCGGCATAGGCGAGAACCTTACCAACCCGCTGGCGCGCCTGCATATCTCGACGGCGGCCGGCGACACCGGCGACGTGCTGCTGGTAACTACCGGCACCGCCAGGCTTTTCAGCGTAAATGGCATCGGCCAGGTGCATGGCGGGGTTTTTTACGGGGACGGCTCCGCCCTGGCCGGAGTGGTGGTTTCCAGCGGCGGTTCTATGACCGGCCCGCTGTCCCTGATGAACGGCTCTTCGCTTACCGTCACCTCCCCGCTCGGCGTAAGCGCTTATAAGGTTAAATTCCGCGACAATGTGGAGATGAGTTCCGCCTCGGCGGCTAACAACGGCGGTATCTACATCAGCACCCATGTGCGCTTGATGCCGGGGGCCGTGCTTTACGGCGACGGCGCGGGCCTTTCCAACGTGGTGACGCTGGACGGTACCAAGGTGTCTACCAGCGGCGCCACCATGTCCGGGCCCCTGACGCTCGGTTTCAACGTCGCCACGCTGGCGGGCAGTTCGCTTACCGTCACCGGCGAAACCTGGCTTAAAGGCAACACCGTCCTCGGGACAGGCAACCTGGCCAGGCTGAGCGTGGGGACCAGCATAATAGCGGCCTCCAGCGTGACCGCCTCCCTGATAAGCGGCACCCAGGGTAATTTCACGTCAAACGTCACCGCGTCCACAGGCACCTTCTGGGGCTACGCCGGGCCCGACGCGGCTAATAGCTACAGCGTCAACACCGCCAGCGGCATCTTTGTCGCGCTCGGCAAGGTGAAGGCGCCGTACTTCGAAGGCAACGGCGCCGGGCTGAGCAACGTTTCCGGCACGGACGCCACCAGGGTACTGAAAGCCGGCGACACCATGACCGGCAACCTTACCATTACCCCGTCCAGCGTCACCATAGTCGGCATGGGCGCGGAGGCTTACGCGCTGACCGTCTCCTCGGCGCTGAGCGTGAACAAGTACGGGTTGTCCGTAAGCACCATGGGCCGGGTGGGCATACAGGTAAGCGCCCTTGTGGCCCCGCTGACGGTCTACAAGCAGATGGTCCTTACCAACGACAATGAATCCGTCTCTACCAGCCTGCGCCTGCAGTCCGGAGGTCTTTCCGGTTACGTTTCCTGGGACGACACCGCCCTTGGAGCGAGCCTCGGGGCCATGGGCTACCGGGCCGGCACGCGGGATTTCGTCTTTAACGCGGCCGGGGCCGATACGGCCAGCGGCACGGAGGTGTTGCGTATCAGCAACTCCTTATTCGACGCTACCGGCGCCACCTGGAAGTTCGGTATAGGTATAACACCTACGGAGAAGTTCCATGTGGGGTCCAATATGCTGGTGAGCACTGCGGCTGTCAGCCCTATACTGTATATAAGCACCACTACGGGGCTTATAGGGGTGGGGTCCGCCGCTCCCGACCATAAACTCCACGTTGCCGGCGGGATAATGGCGACTTCCTCCATAACCGCGCAGGGCGGCTTCTTTGGAGACGGTTCCAACATTACCAATATTTCCGCCGGCGGCCTGCCCGGGCAGATAGTGATCTCTTCCATAACCGCCAGGCTGGACAGCACTTACGCGGGCGTAGTGATAACTTCCGATACCTATGTGATCGGTAAACTGGCGGTTGGAGAGATCTTCAACGCCGCCACCCCCACCCACCTGCGCGGCGAAGTGACGCTGGACCAGAAGGACGCCGAGGGTTTCACTAACCTGAACTTTACGCTGCACAATGGCGGCCCTGCCTACATAAAGTGGGGCGAGGGCGCCATGGCCAACAAGGTTTCCCTGGGGTCTCCCGCCAACCTGCGCGACCTGGTAATGAACATCAATACCACTAACGACGAGGTATTCCGTATAAAGGGCAACTCTTCCGGAGGCGGCGGCGCCGGCTGGAAATTCGGCATAGGTACGGCCTCTCCCCTGCTGTCGTTCCATGTCGCATCGGATGTTTTTATCGGCACCGCGGCCAACCGGCCGGTGCTTACCGTTTCCACCTCTACCGCCTACCTGGGCATCAGCACCGGCAGCGCCAAGGAAGGTCTGCACGTGGCCTCCAGCCTGCTGGTGGGCGGCACGCGCGCCTCCTCGGCGCTTTACGTCAGTACCACCAGCGGTTACACCGGCGTAGGCACCGGCAATCCCCGCGCGCTGCTTGAGGTAGGCGACGGCAATATACTGGCCGCCGGCACCTACAGCGGCGCGGCGTCGCTGCCCATGGCCGGCGCCGGGACCCGGTTCATGTGGATGCCGACAGCCGGCGCGATCCGGGCCGGCAGCGTTATCGCCGCGGAATGGGACGTGATAGGCAACTATTCCACGGCGTTCGGTTACCGCAACAGCGCTACTAACGACGCGGGCGTGGTGAGCGGCGGCTATAATAACGCCAATGACGGGCGCTACGCGGTTATCGCCGGCGGCATAAATAACGTCAACCAGGGCTTCCGTTCCTCTATAGGCGGCGGTGACAATAATTACGTCTATGGCGGTAACTCTGTGGTCCCGAACGGTGGCTGGAACACCGTTTTCAGCTCTTATTCCTTTGTTGGCGGGTTTAATACTTACCTGACCAGCGACGCGAAAGGCACTTTTGCGTGGGGCTACGACGATGTGAACCCCTCAGGTACGTTCAACACCTTCCAGGTGACGGAGCCGCACGTGTTCCTTGTGGACCCGGCTAATATCAAGCAGTACAAGGTCGGTGTCCGTACCGCTTCCCCTAAAGCGGCGCTGGACATCAACGGCGACGCCCAGTTCGGGGCTGGAGTTACCAAGTCCACGGCCACGGCGGAAGGTTACTTCGTGCCGCGCGCCATGACCATAGCCGAACTGCAGGCCGCCACGCCCTCGCACCTGGGAGCCGTGGTCTACAACTCCGACATCGCCAATATCTGCTTCTCTACCGGCACCGCGAAGCCGGGGCAGTGGGCGATAGCGGGGACCAAGGCCAACTGCTATTGATGTAGTATAATATCCCTGTAGTTCTTCAGGGCGGGGCGTAATTCCCCACCGGCGGTAAAGCCCGCAAGCTCTCACGAGCAGATCCGGTGAAACTCCGGGGCCGACGGTAAAGTCCGGATGAAAGAAGAACTTGCATAACGGCAAAGGCGCACGCCTTAAGCCTTTATATCAAAGCCCTGAAGGAAACTTCGGGGCTTTTTTATGGCTAAAAAAATATTCTCGCCGGTTGAAGAGATAATCGCGGACATAAAGCGCGGGCGCATGGTAGTGATAACCGACGACGCCGGCCGCGAGAACGAGGGCGACCTGCTGATGGCGGGGCGCGCCGTCACCGCGGAAAAGATCAACTTCATGGCCCGCCACGGCCGCGGCCTCATCTGCGCCCCGCTTACGGCGGAGCGCGCCGCCGCGCTGGACCTGGGCCAGATGGAACGCGAGAACAAAGACCCGTTCCGTACCAACTGGCTTATCTCCGTGGACGCGGCCAAAGGCGTGTCCACCGGGATCTCCGCCTTGGACAGGGCGAAGACCATAAAGGTTCTTTCCTCCCCCGGCTCCCTTCCGCATAACCTGACCCGGCCCGGGCACATCTTCCCGCTGAAAGCCCGCCCCGGCGGCGTGCTGGCGCGCGCGGGGCACACCGAGGCCTGCACGGACCTGGTGCGCCTGGCGGGCGCGGGGGCCGCCGGCGTGATCTGCGAGATCATGAACCCTGACGGCACTATGGCCCGCCTCCCCCAGCTTGCGCGCTTCGCGGCCAAGTATAAACTTAAGATGGGAACCATCGCGGACCTTATAGCCTACCGCCGCCGCAAGGAGTCCCTGGTGGAGCGCGCGTCCTCCTCCGTGCTGCCTACGGAATTCGGACTTTTCAACATCGCAATTTATAAGGAAAGGCTGACCGGCCTTGAGCACGCGGCGCTGACGCTGGGCAAAGTAGGCGATCCGGCGTTGGTGCGCGTTCATTCGGAGTGCCTTACCGGCGACGTCTTCGGCTCCTGCCGGTGCGACTGCGGCCCGCAGCTGCATGCCGCGATGCGGCTGATAGCCAAAGAAGGAGCCGGCGCCATCCTCTACATGCGCCAGGAGGGCCGCGGCATCGGCCTGGCCAATAAGATCAAAGCCTACAGTTTGCAGGACAAGGGCTACGATACTGTTACCGCCAACGAGGCGCTGGGCTTTCCGGCGGACCTGCGGGACTACGGCATAGGCGCGCAGATCCTCTGCGACCTGGGCCTGCGCCGTCTGCGCCTGATCACCAACAACCCCAAAAAACTGGCCGGCCTGAGCGGTTACGGCCTGGAGATCGCCGGCCGCGTACCGCTGCTGATAAAGCCTAACACCCACAACGAGCGTTATTTGCGGACCAAGAAAAGAAAATTAGGGCATTTGCTCAAGAGCGTATAGGAGGAAGCATGAAAACCATAGAAGGCGGCCTGAAAGCCGATAAGCTGAAGTTCGCGATAGTAGTTTCCCGGTTCAATGATTTTATCACCGGGCGCCTGCTCGACGGAGCCGTGGACGCGCTGAAGCGCCACGGGGCCGACGAGAAGGACCTGACCGTGGTGAAGACCCCCGGGGCCTACGAGATCCCGGTGGTGTGCGAGAAGCTGGCCGCGGGCAAGTACGACGCCATCATCTGCCTGGGCGCGGTAATAAAGGGTGAAACGCCCCATTTCGACTTCGTAGCGCAGGAAACTGCCAAGGGCATAGCCTCGGTCTCGATGAAACATAAGGTGCCGGTGGCCTTTGGCGTGATCACGGCCGAGAATTTGGAGCAGGCCATAGAGCGCGCCGGCGTAAAGCACGGCAACAAGGGCGCGGAAGCCGCCGTATCCGCCATAGAGATGGCGAACCTGTTCAAGAACCTGTAATGGACAGGCACGCGGGGTTCATGGCGCGCGCCATAGAAGCGGCGCGGCGCGGGCGCTTCGGGGCGCATCCTAACCCTATGGTCGGGGCCGTAATTGTAAAGAATGGCCGGGTCATAGGAGAGGGCGCGCATCTGCGCTGGGGCGGCCCGCATGCCGAGATAAACGCCCTGCGTTCCTGCCGCGCCAGTCCAGCCGGGGCGGACCTCTATGTAACCCTGGAGCCCTGTTCCACCTGGGGCAAGACCCCGCCCTGCACCGAAGCTGTTATAGGGGCTCACATAAGGAATATATATATAGGGGCCCTGGACCCGAACCCGGCCAATGCCAGCAAAGCATTGCCTATACTGCGCAAAGCCGGGATAACGGTAAAGACCGGAGTGCTGAAGAAAGAGTGCGAAGCGCTGAACCCTGCCTTCAATAAGTTCATACGCACCGGCAACCCTTATGTGACGGTAAAAATAGCGCAGAGCCTGGACGGGCGCATAGCGGACGCCGCCGGCCGCTCGCGCTGGATCTCCTCCCCCCAATCCCGCAAGGAAACCCATAAGTTGAGGGCAGAGGCGGACGCGGTGCTTGCCGGCATAGGCACCGTGCTGGCCGACGACCCGCTCTTGAACGTGCGCGGTGTTAAAGTGTCGCGCCAGCCCTGGGTGGTGGCGCTGGATTCTTCCTTCCGGGTTCCAAGGCGCGCGCAGATATTTAAGAACGAACGCGTGGTGATAGCCACTACGCGCAAGGCTTCCGTTACGGCCATGAAGCGCTTTCCTCACGGCGCAAAAATACTGGTCCTCCCGTCGGAGAAAGGCCGGGTCTCGCTGAAAGCGCTCCTCAAGGCGCTGGGCAAGCTCGGCATAGGGCATGTGCTGGTGGAAGGCGGCGGGCGGGTGGCCGGCTCGTTCATCAGCGAGGGCCTGGCGGACAGGTTCGTCTGTTTTGTGGCGCCCATGCTGATAGGCGGCACGAAGTCTAAAAATTCGCTGGTCTGGCCGGACGCGGTTAATGCCGCCCGCAAAGATTTGGGCCTGAGGCCGCGGCTGGCCGACGTTACTAAAGTCGGGCCCGACCTGATGCTGGATATGAGGTTCTGATGTTTACCGGGATAATCGAAACGGTTGAAAAGGTGCGCTCGGTGTCCGGCAAGGCGCTGGAGGTCTTTGTCCCCGGGGATTGGGCTTTGTCCGACGGGGAAAGCGTGGCCGTGAACGGGGCCTGCCTGACGGTGACGGCGCATAAGCCGGGCCTCGCGGTCTTTGCCGTGAGCCCCGAGACTTTTTCCCGGACCACGCTGGGCCGGCTGAAGGCCGGCGCGGCGGTCAATCTGGAGCGGGCGCTTGCCGTGGGCGCGCGCCTGGGCGGCCACTTTGTGACCGGCCATATAGACGGCACTGCCCGCTTGATCTCTGTCAGGGACGACGGGAACAGCAAAATACTAGAGGTGGCTAATTCGGCCGGCGCGGTTATGGTGGAGAAAGGTTCCGTCGCTCTAGACGGGATAAGCCTAACCGTTTATGACGTCGGGCCCTCTTCCTTCAAGGCCGCCGTGATCCCCCACACCTGGGCCAATACCGCGCTTAAGCATCTTAAGCCCGGCGGCCTCCTTAACATCGAATACGACATACTCGGCAAATACGCCGCGGCCAAAACCCCGGGCCTCACCCGGGACTTCCTCAAAGACAATGGTTTTCTGTAAGTAGCCCTGGCGATGCCCCTCCGACGCCGTTAGGGCGCAGGGCCAAGTGCCGGAGCGGACGGCCTATCATTATGGCCGCGGCGGCGCTGTCTGAGCCGAGCACTGTGTGCGAGGCGAGTTCGACGCCGGCGGAGGCACTTAGGCCCTCTTCCCCATGCGCCCGCTTAGGCGGCGGAGGGACATTGGCAGGGCTACTTTATCGGGTGTATCAGAAGAACCTTGCGGCTTGGGCGGCCAGGGCCAGGAGCGGCCGGGAGAAGACGCCGGCGAGCAGCACGCCCGCGGCCATGAGGAAGATGACGCCTTCGGCGAGGCCGGGCGCTTCATAGACGTGTTCGCCGGCGGCGGGCTTCATGTACATAGCCACGGTAACCTTCAGATAGTAGTACATGCTCACCGCGCTCATCAGCACGCCTATTACTACCAGCCCGGTATTGCCGGAGTTCACCGCCCCGGCGAAAGCGTAAAATTTGGCGAAGAACCCCGCCAGCGGCGGCACGCCCGCCAGCGAGAACATGAAAGCCGCCATCGCGCCGGCGAGCCATGGTCGCGCTTTCGCCAGCCCCGCCAGGTCCTCTATCTGCGGCCCCTTCTCCCCCTTCTCAAGCACCGCCGCCACGGAGAACGCTCCAATGGTGGCCATAGCGTAGACGGGCAGGTAATAGAGCACCGCCTGCGCCCCTTGCTGCCCTCCGAAGAAGGCTATGGCCATGTAGCCGGCGTGCGCTACGCTGGAATAGGCCAGCAGGCGCTTAAGCCCGCTCTGCCCCAGCGCCATCAGGTTGGCGGTTATGGCGGTAATAGCGGCCAGCCACCAGAAGATGCGGTGCACGGGCCCGCCGTCGAAAATATCGAACAGGCGCCACAGCACTATCACGCCGCCGGCCTTTACCGCCGCGCCCATGAAGGCCGCCACCGGCGTGGGGGCGCCCTCGTAGGCGTCCGGCACCCACATATGGAACGGCACCAGCGCCGTCTTGAAAGCGAAGCCGGAGATGACCAGCAGGAAGCCGGCCAGCGCCAGGGGCGTGGCCGTTCCGCCCTTAAGGGCCGCGAACGTCAGGGCCGGGTACAGGGCGTTGAGTATGGCGACGCCCATTATGGTCATGCCGGAGCCGAAAGCGCCCAGCATGAAATACTTGTAGGCGGCTTCCAGCCCGGGCTTGGACCGTTTAACCCCGGCCAGCGCGTAGACAGGCAGGCTCAGCAGTTCCAGCGCGATGAAGGCCGTGAACAGGTCTCCCGCCGCTACCAGCGTCATCAGGCCGATGGAAGCCATGAAGAGCAGGAAATAATATTCGCCCGTGCTCTCTTCGGGCGCGGCCGGCCTGGCTATGGAGATCAGCGCGGTCAGGCCCAGCACGGCCAGGACGAACGCCCACAGGTAGACGGACAGCGGGCTAAGCAGCAGCGCGCCGTTGAAAAGCGAGAGCTGTACTTCGGGCGCGCGCCGCAGGAAGGTGAGCGCCACCAGCACCGCGCCCACCGCTATCAGGCCGGGCGTGCCGCGCAGGGAGCGCAAGAATAGAGGCAGCAGCAGGCAGGCCGCGGCGGCCAGCAGCAGCAGCAGCGGGCCCGCCAGGGCGCCGGCGGCAAAGCTTATCGGGTCCGGCGTCATTTGCGAATCCCTCCCAGGGAAATTTTAACGTCGGCCGGCGGCGGGGCCGCCTGGCGCTGTGAAAGCTGTATGTAGTTGCCAACCGCGGGCATGGCGCGCCTGAGGAAAGGGTTGGGATACACTCCTATGAGGAGTATGAAAACCAAAATAGGCAGCAGGTACGCCCACTCCCGGAAGCTCAGGTCCGGCAGTATCTTGTTCTCCGTGTGGCGCAGCGGGCCGAAGACGGCCTGCTGGTACATGCCCAGCATATAGACCGCGGAAAGGATCACGCCCGCCACCGCGAAGCCGGTAAGCCACGGATACACGCGGAAAGCGCCGAACAGCACCAGCACCTCGCCGATAAAGCCGTTGAGGCCCGGCATGCCCACGGAAGAAAGCGTCACTATCATGAAGACCGCGGCAAAGCCCGGCATCACTTTGGCCAGGCCGCCGTAATCCTCGGTAATGCGCGTGTGGCGGCGCTCGTAGAGCACGCCCACCAGGAGGAACAGCGCGCCCGTGGACAGCCCGTGGTTCACCATCTGCAGCACCGCGCCGGCCACGGCGGCAGGTTCGAAAGCCATGATGCCCAGCATTACGGTGCCAAGGTGCGCCACCGAAGAGTAGGCCACCAACTTCTTCATGTCGCGCTGGGTCCAGGCTACCAGCGAGCCGTAAATTATGCCCACCACGCCCAGTCCCGCCAGCCACGGCGCGAACGTATGCGCCGCCTGCGGGAACAGCGGCACCGCCAGCCGCAGGTAGCCGTACACGCCCATCTTCAGCAGCACGCCGGCCAGCAGCACGGAGCCCGCCGTCGGGGCTTCCACATGCGCGTCCGGCAGCCAGGTATGGAACGGGAACAGCGGCACCTTCACCGCGAAGGCCAGGCCGAAGGCCGCGAACAGCCAGAACTGCGCCTGTTCGGTAAGGGCCCCGCCGTAAAGCGCCGGGATGGAGAAGGTCCAGACTCCGGTAGCGGCGTGCTGCGCGGCCACCACCCAGAGTATGGCGGCCAGCATCAGTACGGAGCCGGCCATGGTGTAGAGGAAGAACTTGAGCGCGGCGTAAACGCGGCGCGGGCCGCCCCAGATGCCGATGAGGAAATACATCGGGATCAGCATGGCTTCCCAGAAGAGGTAGAACACGAACAGGTCCAGCGCCGCGAAGACGCCTATCATCGCCGCTTCCAGGAAAAGCAGGCAGGCGTAGTACGCGCGCTCGCTTTCCTTTATGTAGTTGAACGAGGCCAGTACGGAAATTGGCATCAGGAAAGCCGTCAGCGCTATCATCAGCAGGCTGATGCCGTCTATGCCCAGCTGGTAGTGTATCCCGTAGACTGGCAGCCACGAGAGGTCCAGCGAAAACTGCATGGCGGCATTGGCGGCGTCGAAGCCGGTCCAGAGGCGGATGGCGGCCAGCAGCGTGAGCAGCGTGCCGGCGAGCGCGTAGTGCTTGGTCCTGCCGCGCGGGCAGAGAAATACGCCAAGCCCCCATACGGCGGGCAGCAGTATGGCCTGGGAGAGGGGCGTTCCTAACAGGGTGGTAAGCAGTTCCATTTAAATTATCCAGTACAGCATCAGCGCCACGCCGGCGGCGAAGACCAGCGCGTACACGTCCAGCCGGCCGTTCTGCGCCCGGGCCAGCAGGCGCCCGGCGGCGTAGGAAGCCCGCGCGGAGCCGTTCACCATAAGGCCGTCTATCAGCCCGGCGTCCACCAGCTGGAAGAGCACGCGGCCCGCGAAGGTCTTGAGCGGCTTCACAATGAAAGCCGAGTAGATCTCGTCCACGTAGAACTTATGGAAGACCACCGCGTGCAGATGCGACATGGTGTTCTTGAGGAAGTTGGCGGGCTTGGGCAGGGTCAGCGCGAAGGCGCCCGCCAGGCCGGTGAGGCCGGCTGCTACGGAGATGAACATCAGCCGCGCGGCTTCCGGGCCGGCGGGCGCGTGTTCGGCCACGGGCTCGAGGAAAGTGAAGAGCCGGTCCTTGAGCATAAAGCCCCCCGCCACGGCCAGCAGGGCCAGCGCGGTCATGGGCAGCGTCATGGAAAGCGGGGATTCGTGCGCGTGCTTCTGCGCGCGGCGCTCGCGCAGGAACGTAAGTACGAAGAGGCGCGTGGTGTAGAAGGCCGTCAGGCCCGCCGTCAGCACGCCCACTCCCCAGATCAGCAAGCCGCCGTGCTCGAAGACCTTTTCCAGGATCAGGTCCTTGGAATAGAAGCCGGACAGGCCGGGCACGCCGGCGATAGCCAGCCAGCCGGCGGCCACCAGCAGGAAGGTGAAGGGCATTTCCCGGCGCAGGCCGCCCATCTTGAACATGTCCTGCTCGCCGCTCATGCCGTGGATCACGGAGCCGGCGCCCAGGAACAGCAGGGCTTTAAAGAAAGCGTGCGTGGCAAGGTGGAAGACGGAGGCCGAGAAAGCGCCGGCGCCCGCGGCCATGAACATGTAGCCCAGCTGGCTTACCGTGGAGTAGGCCAGGACTTTCTTGATGTCCTTCTGCAGCAGGGCTATGACGGCAGCGAAGAAAGCGGTAAAGCAGCCGGTCAGCATCACTACCTCCAGCGCCTTGGGGGCCAGCGCGTAGAGGAAGTGCAGGCGGGCCAGCATGTAGACGCCGGCGGTCACCATGGTGGCGGCGTGGATCAGCGCGGAGACCGGCGTGGGGCCGGCCATGGCGTCGGGCAGCCAGACGTACAGCGGGAACTGCGCGGACTTGCCGGTGGCGCCGAAGAACAGGAGCAGGCAGATCACGGTGGGGGCGCCTATGCCCAGCACGGTGAAAGAGGTAAGCAGGGGCGCGTTCTTCTCGAGCGAGGCGAAGTCCAGCGCCAGCACGCCCTTGGCCGCCAGCAGGGCGGCCGCCAGCATGAGGCCCAGCAGGAAGCCGGCGTCGCCTACGCGGTTGGTGATGAAGGCTTTCTTGCCCGCCGCGGCCTTCTCCGGGTCCTCGTACCAGAAGCCGATGAGCAGGTAGGAGCACAGGCCCACCCCCTCCCAGCCGACGAACATCACCAGCGGGTTATCCGCCAGCACCAGCGTCAGCATGAAGAAGACGAAAAGGTTGAGGTAGGCGAAGTAGCGGTTGTAGCCCTCGTCGCCGTGCATGTAGCCGGTGGAGTAAACGTGGATGAGGAAGCTGACGCCGGTGACTATGAGCGCCATAACGGCGGAGAGCGGGTCGAAGCGGAAAGCGGCGTCCACCCCGAAAGTGCCGGCGGAGATCCAGGAGTAGAGCGTGTCGCGCAGCAGGCGGTTCTCCACGGGCAGTTTGAGCAGGTCCGTGAACGCCATGGCCGCGAGGATGAAGGAGGCCAGGATGGCCAGCGAGCCGATGACGCCGCCGGCGCGTTCGCCGAGGAGTTTCTTCCCCAGCAGGCCGTTAAGGAGGAAGCCCGCCAGCGGCGCGGCGAGTATCCATTTCAGGAGCGGGTAGTAATTGCCTTCCATCAGCCTTTCAGCTCCTTGATATTGCCCGGGTCCAGCGTACGGAACGCCGAGGCGAGCGAAAGTATCAGCGCCAGGCCCACGCCGGCCTCGGCGGCGGCTATGGCGAAGAGCATTACCGCGTAGCCTTGAGAAACCGCGCCGGGGCCCAGCGCCACCAGCGCCAGGTTGGCCGCGTTAAGCATCAGCTCCAAAAACATCAGCATACGCACCAGACTGCCGCAGGTCAGAAAGCCCGCCGCGGCGGCGGCGAACAGGATAAAGCTGATACCGGCCAGATCGAAGTGCGTCATGCGCGCCTCCTGGCGGTCAGGGTGACCGCGGCCACTATGGAGGCCAGGATGACCAGCGACAGCAGTTCGAACTGGAAAACAAAAGGCCCGAACAGCAGGCGGGCCAGCCCCAGGGTGCCGGTTTCGGCGAATTCTTTGGAAGCGCACACGGCGCGCAGCGGCCCGGCCACCTTCAGCAACTCCGCCAGCAGCACGGCGGCCGCGGCCAGGCCCAGCACGCCCCTGAAACTGGCCGGCGCAGGCTTGTCGCGCCAGGCCGCGGGCAGGGCGGTCAGGGCTACTATGAAAAGCGTCATTATCGCCCCGGCGTACAGGATCACCTGCAGGATGGCCAGCAGCTGCGCGCTGAGCGCCAGGTAGACTACGGCGGTGCAGAGCAGGACGGCCAGCATCAGCAGCGCCGCCTTCACGGCGTCCCGCTGGAAGATCATCAGGACGGTGGCCGCGATGGCCAATCCGCCAAAAAGGTAAATTGCCAGGTCGAGTATCACGCTTCCCCCCTGGACTTCATGTGTTCGTTGGCGAGCCGGTTCGCGGCCCCTTTATCCGACGGGTCGCCGGGCAGGGTCATTAAAAGGTCTTCCTTGGTCAGCTTCAGCTGGGCGCGGCTCAGCGCGCCGCCGGGTATCTCCAGAGTGTCCATGGCTATGGCGTCCTCAGGGCAGGCCTCCACGCACATGCCGCACATCACGCAACGCGACAGGTCTATATCGAAAACGGCGGGGGACTTCTCCACCGGGTTGTCGGGATACTCCGCGGCCTCTATCCTGATGCAGTAGGCGGGGCAGGCGGTCTGGCACATGAAGCAGGCCACGCATTTTGGCGTGCCGTCGGCGCGCAGTTTCAGGCGGTGGCGCGTGCGCTCTTTGGCGGCGTGCGGCAGGGGCAGTTTTTGCTCCGGGTACTGCACGGTGGGCATACCTTTGGGATTAAAAAGATTCACGAAGAAATGGCGCGACGTGACCAGCAGGCCGCGAACTATCTCCGGGAGGTAGATCCTCTCCAGGAAATTAAGCGGCCGGTTGTCGACTTTTTTTACGCTTATCATATCTTTCCTAAGAACAGCAGCACCGCGCCGGTCAGCAGGATGTTAAGCAGCGCCAGCGGCAGCAGCCGCTTCCAGCACAGGCCCATCAGCTGGTCGAAGCGGAAGCGGGGCAGCGACCAACGGATGACCAGCAGCAGCCACGAGAAAGCGACTGTCTTGGCCGCGAAGGCCCCGGTCTGCAGCGCCGCGATAAGGTAATGGTTCAGCGGGAACTGCGCGCCGCCGGGCAGGATAAAGCCGCTTTCATAGAGGTAGGGCACCTGCCAGCCGCCGAAGAAAAGCGTGGCTGACAGCATGGAGACCAGGATGATCTCCACGAACTCGGAGAACATGAAGGCCGCGAAGCGCATGGAACTGTATTCCATGAAGTAACCGATGATCTCGGATTCCCCCTCTACCAGGTCGAAGGGCGTGCGCTTGTTCTCGGCTATCGCCGCTACGAAAAAAAGGATGAAGGCGAACGGCTGCACTACCACGCCCCAGGCCGGCAGCCAGCCGAACAGCAGGCGGCCCTGCGCGCGCACCAGGTCCTGCAGGCTGGCCGTGCCGAAGATCATTAAAAGCCCGACGAGGGTGAGGCCCAGCACCACTTCGTAGGACACCATCTGCGCGGCGCCGCGCAGGGCGCCCAGCAGCGCGAAGTTGCTCCGGGAGGCCCAGCCGCCCAGGAACACGCCGTAGATGGCTATGCCCGACAGCGCCAGCACCAGGAACAGGCTCAGCGGTATTTCCGCTATCACCAGGTCCAGCTGGTAACCGAAGACCATTACGTAGTCGCCGAAAGGGATCACCGCGAACAGCGCCAGCACCGGCACCAGCGCGAAGAACGGCGCCAGCGTGAACAGCAGCTTGTCTGCCCGGCCCGGCACGAAGTCTTCCTTAAGGATCATTTTGATGCCGTCGGCCGCCGGGTGGAAGAGGCCGTTGAAGGCGAAGCCGAAGACGGAGGCCCGGTTGGGGCCGATGCGGTCCTGCATCAGGGCGCTGACCTTGCGCTCGGCCAGCGTCAGCAGGCCCGCGAAGCCCATAATGGCGTTAAGGAAAACGCCGATCTTGAGCACGGCGGCGCCGGTAAAGAGCAGCATGTCCTTGTTGGCTTCCAATAATTCCATCATCTCGTTAAATACCTTTCAAAGCGTCTTGCGCCGATTCAAGCCGCAGCGAACCGCCGCTGTAGGCCGAAAGTTTGCCGATCACGGCCCAGAGCGGCTTCACGCCCTCTGCGGCGGCCGCCGTCGGCTCCGTCCGGCGTTCCAGTCCCTGGAAGTTGATGAAAGTGCCGGGCGTTTCGAAATAGGAAGCGTAGGGCAGCGTGGCGTAGGCGCCGGCCGGGATCTCGGAACGGTTCATGGCGAAAACTATCAGCCGCGCCCCTCCCGCTTTAAGTTCTTCTTTCAGCAGGCCGGCGGCACGGGCTTCAGCTACCAGCACCTTTATCTCTCCCGAGGCCACCTTGGCGGAGAGTTCCTTGAACGAGAGCCCGCCCGCGGCGGCTTTTACTTTGCGCGCGCCGGCGGCGTTAGGGGCAGGGTCCTTATTGATGAGGATGCCGTCCTTTATGCCCTGTTCGGGGTCGAAATCGAAAGAGTAGTTCTTTGTCTTAAGGCCGTCCTTGGCGAAGCGGGCAAGGGCGGCGTTGTCTTCCACGGAAAGCCAGGGCGAGCCCAGCACGGCCGCCGCTTCGTGGTGCTCGTCTATGCGGCTGGCGGCCTCGCGCAGGGCCGGCTCCAGGTCGATCAGGCCGTTCTTTATGACGCCCTTCTTAAGGCGGTCCCCCGCCTGGGCCGCCTTGTAAGCCATGCGGCCCGGATCGCAGAGCCAGGTGTTGGTGTCGGCGTTGGGGCGCGGCATGATGCGGTAAATGACGCCTTCGTTGTGGTGGATCTCCGTCAGGCAGCCGGTGGCGCAGCCCAGGCAGACGCCCGGAGTCTTTTTGAGGAACCAGACCCTTTGTTTAAAGCGGAAATCGCGGGAGGTCCAGGCTCCTACGGGGCAGATGTCCGCTATGTTGAGCGAATAATCGTTATCCAGCGCCCGGCCTTCCTTGGCGTCTATGAAGGAGTGGTCGGCGCGCTCCATCACTTCCAGCTCGCTGGTCTTGGTGACCTCGGAGCAGAAACGCACGCAGCGGGTGCAGAGGATGCAGCGCTCGTTGTCCAGCACCAGGTGCGGGCCCATGACGCGGCGCTTCTCCCGGCGTACCTTGTCGGCCTGCGCAAAGCGGCTTTTGGCGCGGCTGTAGTCCATGTAGTAGTCCTGCAGGCCGCATTCCCCCGCCTGGTCGCAGATGGGGCAGTCCAGCGGGTGGTTTATGAGCAGGAACTCCAGCACGTCGCGGCGCGCGGCTTTCACCTTGTCGGTGGCGGTGTGCACCACCATGCCGTCGGCGGCTTCGGTGGAGCAGGCGGTCATCAGTTTGGGGGCTTTCTCCACTTCCACCAGGCACATGCGGCAGTTGCCGGAAATGGAAAGTTTAGGATGGTAGCAGTAGCGCGGGATATGGACGCCCAGCTGCTGCGCCGCCGTAAGTACCGTGGTCCCTTTGGCGACTTCCAGCGTTTTGCCGTCTATGGTTATTTTCGGCATCAGTGTTTCCCCGCGGGTTCCGGCGGGCAGCAGCGCCCGGCCGCGTGCGCCTCGAATTCGGCGCGGAATTTTTTCACAAAGCTCAGGACCGGCATCGCCATCGCGTCGGCCAGCGGGCAGATGGTGCGGCCCTTCATGCCGTCGGCCACGGAGCATAGGAGGTCTATGTCGGCCGCGCTGCCCCGGCCTTCTTCCAGCCGGTCCAGGATCTTCTCTATCCAACCGCAGCCCTCGCGGCAGGGCGTGCACTGGCCGCAGGATTCGTGGTGGTAGAAGCGGGCCAGCACCTGCAGCAGTTTTACCATGCACTGCGTCTCGTCGATGATTATCACGGCGCCCGAGCCCAGCATGGAACCGGCTGCGGCGAGCGCCTCGTAGTCCAGCGCCACAGCCATGGCTTCGGCGGCGGTCAGCACGGGCACGGAGGAACCGCCCGGGATGACGGCTTTCAGCTTTTTCCCCTCTTTAAGGCCGCCGCAATGTTTCTCGAGCAGTTCGCGGAAGGCAACGCCGAGGGGCAGTTCGTAGACCCCCGGCTTGTTTACGGGGCCGCTGACGCAGAAAAGTTTTGTGCCGGCGCTCTTGGGCGTGCCGATGGCGGCGTACCAGGCGCCGCCTTTCTCTATTATCGTCGGGACCGCGGCCAGGGTCTCCACGTTGTTGATGACCGTGGGAGAGGCGAACAGGCCCTTTACCGCCGGGAAAGGCGGTTTCAGGCGCGGCTGGCCTTTGAAGCCTTCCAGGGATTCCAGCAGGGCGGTCTCTTCGCCGCAGATGTAGGCGCCGGCCCCGCGGTGTACCGAGAGTTCGAAATCGAAGCCGGAGCCCAGGAGGTTCGCGCCTATCAGGCCGCGGCCCCGCGCGTCGGCGATGGCTTCTTCCAGCAGTCTGGCCTCGGCCGCGAACTCGCCGCGGATGTAGATGTAGCCGCGGGAGGCGCCGATGGCGTAGCCCGCTATGGCCATGCCTTCTATCAGCGCATGCGGGTTCTTAAGGATGACTTCACGGTCCTTGAAAGTGCCGGGTTCGCCTTCGTCGGCGTTGCAGACTATGTAGCGCGGTCCCTGCCCGTCCTTGGGAATGAAAGACCACTTCAGGCCGGTGGGAAAGCCTGCCCCGCCGCGCCCCCGCAGGCCGGACTTCTTCACTTCCTCTATCAGGTCGGCCGGCGTCATGCCGAGCGCCTTCTTAAGCGGTTTGTAGCCGCCGGCGGCGAAGTAGCCGTCCAGTCCGGCCACCTTATCTTTGAGAAGGATATTTTCCATTGCTATGCAGGTGCCGTATCAACGGGCCATGCCCCTCAGACGGCCATGCCTCATATCTTCCAGCAAATCGTCCAGTTTCTTTTCATCCAGCTTTTCAAAATAGTCTTCGTTCACCTGCATCACCGGGGCGGCGCCGCAGGCGCCCAGGCATTCCACGGAGGACAGGGTGAACAGGCCGTCCTTGGTGGTCTCCCCTTCCTCGATGGCGAGTTTTTCGCGCAGGCGGGCCAGCAGGCCCGGCGCGCCGGCCATGTGGCAGGAGATATTGCGGCAGACCTGCAGGTGGTACTTGCCGACGGGGGCGCGGTTGAACATGGTGTAGAACGTGACCACCGCTTTGACCCGGGCGTACGGCAGGCCCAGGTAGGCGGCCAGCGCGTCCATGGCTTCTTCCGCCATGAAACCGCGGTCCTTCTGCAGTTCCTGAAGCAGCGGGATCAGCGCCGCGTCCGGGCGCGGGTAGCCGGCGCGGAGCTTGTCCGCCTTGGCCTTGAATTCGTTGGTGAGCGTGAAAGCCATCAGCGTTCCAGCTCCCCGCCTATCATATTGATCTGCCCGAAAGTGGCTACGATGTCGGCCAGGTAACCGCCCTTGATCATGTTGGCCAGGCCGCCGGTCAGGGAGAAACACGGAGGGCGCACGCGCAGGCGCCAGGGATTGCCGGTACCGTCGCTGACTATGTAGAAGCCTAGCTCCCCGTTGCCGCCTTCCACCGCTTGGTAGATCTCGCCTTTGGGCGGCTTTACACCTTCGAAGGTTAACTTGAAATGGGCCATCAGGGCTTCTATCCCGCCGTAAACTTCCGCTTTAGGCGGCAGGATCACGTCGTAGCCGGGGTGGTTGACGGGTCCGTCGGGCAGCTGGGCCAGCGCCTGCTCCACTATGCGCACGCTCTGGCGTATCTCTTCCATGCGTACCAGGTAGCGGTCGTAGTTGTCGCCCTCGGAGCCCACGGGTACTTCGAAATCGAAACGGTCGTAGACCAGGTACGGCGAGGCCTTGCGCACGTCGTAAGGCACGCCGGTGGAGCGCAGCGCGGGGCCCGTGAAGGAGAGGGCTACCGCGTCCTCTTTGGAGATGTGGCCGGTGCCGCGCAGACGGTCGTAGAAGATGCGGTTGCGCGTCAGCAGCTTGTCCGCGTCGTCGAGATTTTTCTTGAGGATCTTGAACGCCTCCGCGGTATCGCGCTTGAAATCCGGCGGCAGGTCCCGGGTGAGGCCGCCCACGCGGGCGTAGGCCGGAGTTACACGGCCGCCGGCGGCGGAATCCCCCAGTCGGTAGAGGGCCTCGCGGGCGTTGATGAGGTAAAAATAGACGGTGAAGGCCGAGAGCTCCATGGCGTTGGCCCCGATGCAGGTAAGGTGGTCCGTGATGCGGGAGATCTCGCTCATGATCACCCGGATGTACTGGCAGCGGGCGGGTGTTTCTATGCCCATCAGCTTTTCCACCGCCAGCGCGAAGCCGGCGTTGTTGATGAACGGGGAAACGTAGTTAAGGCGGTCGGTGTAGGGTATGCACTGGTTGTAGGTGACGGTCTCGCAGGTCTTCTCGAAACCGCGGTGCAGGTAGCCAATCTCGATGTCGGCGTCGGAAACTCGTTCCCCGTCCACGGTGAGCAGGATGCGCACGATGCCGTGCATGGCCGGGTGCGACGGGCCCATGTTAAGGGCCATGCGGCCGTCCTCGAGCTTCTCGAGGGTCCAGTTCTTCTGCTGGTCGGTCGGAGGATTAGTCACGGTGCTGGATCCTCGGCTGGCGCTTTTTGAGCGGGTAGTCCTTGCGCAGCGGGTGGCCCTCGAAGCCGTCGTACATCAGGATGCGGCGCAGGTCCGGGTGGCCTTCGAACTTTATGCCGAACATGTCCCAGACTTCGCGCTCGAACCAGTTGGCGCCGGCCCACAGCGGCGTCAGGGAGGCTACTGACGGGGCGTTCCCCTCCACCGGGCATTTCAGGCGCAGGCGGTAATTGTGTCTGGAGGAGTAAAAATGGCAGACCAGCTCGAAGCGAGGCTCGCGCGGCAGATAGTCCACGGCGGTCAGGTCCATCAGGAAATCGAACCCGAGGCTGTCGCGCAGGAAGGCCGCTACTTCCGGCAGGGCCTCCTTCTTTACCATTACGGTCTCGTCCCCGCGGAAAGCGTGGGTTTCCAGCACGTGCTGCGGGAATTTGGACTTAACCGTTTCCAGGAGGTAGCTGGTCATTTGTACTTCCTGTCCAGCACCGATTCCCTGTCCACTTTCTGCTGCAGCTTTACCAGCGCGTCCAGCACGGCTTCCGGCCGCGGCGGGCAGCCGGGGATGTAGATGTCCACGGGGATGATCTTGTCTATGCCCTGTACGGTGGCGTAATTGTCGTAGAAGCCGCCGGAGGTGGCGCAGACGCCGAAGGAAACCACCCACTTGGGCTCGCACATCTGGTCGTAGACCCGGCGCAGCACCGGCGCCAGCTTCTCGTTGACGGTCCCCACCACGAACAGCACGTCGGCCTGGCGCGGCGAGAAGCGCGGGTATTCCGCGCCGAAGCGCGCGATGTCGTAGGTGGAGGCGAACGCCGACATGAATTCCATGCCGCAGCAGGCCGTGACGAAGGGATAATTAAAGAAGGAATACTTGCGGGCCCAGTTGACGGCCGCGTCGAGGCGCGTGGTCAGGTAGGAATGGCCGAAGGAGGTTTCTAGTCCCATTCTAGGGCTCCTTTCTTCACGGCGTAGACCAGCGCCGTGAAAAGGACCGCGAGAAAGACGGTCATGGCGTAGAACGCCCCCCGCCCGAGCTCGCCGAAAGAGACCGCCCAGGGGTAGAGGAAGACTATCTCTATGTCGAACATCACGAACAGCACCGCGACCAGGTAGAAATTCACGCGCGCCATGCCGCGGGAGTCCATGGCCGGCGGCATACCGCACTCGAAAGGTTCCTGCTTGACCGGGGATCTCTTCTTGGGCCCGAAGAGCACGGAGAAAAGGGTCATCCCGGCGGCCACGGAAAGGCCGAAACCGGCGGTGAGTATGATAGCCAGGTATTGACGCATCTAAGGGGAATTCTACAAAATAATTTCCGGCGGGGTAAGCGCTAAAGCCCCGGGTCTTTCCGGGGCGGTTCTTAATGTGGGTTTTTCCCGGCCGCCAGACCGCACTTCCCGGCGAAGGCCGCGAGCTGTCCGGCGGTAAGTCCCAGGCCGAGCACGCCGTCAAGGCGGGCGGAAAGCTTGCCGCCTTTAAAGTAGAGAACGGTCGGGACCACCTCTATGGAAAAAAGGTCTTCCAGTTCAGGCAGGTCATCGGTACAGACCTTCAAGAAGGCCGCCGGCGCCGCCGCGGCCAGCTTCTCGAAGTCAGGCAGGAACGAAAGGCAGAAAGGGCAATAGCCGGAGTAGAAGAGCGCGAACCTCCCTCCCTCGGCTATTTCCGCGTTGAAGGTTTTCCGGTCTGAGATCTGGTTCATTTATATTAATCCCTTTAATTTCCCGGTTCACCGCACCGGGATCAATACGGTAACGCCCGCTTTACCCTCGGGAGTTTTAAGGAAATCCCCGCGGCCGCCAAGTTCCCAGCAGCCGTCGCTGCACCCGTAGCGGGCGCCGCCTACGTCGGTAACTATTTCTATGTGGCCGTGCACGTCGTTGGCGGTGCCGTAGGCGAACTGGCGCCCAGGTCCGTAGACAAGGATAGCCCCCGCAGGAAGTTCCTCGTAGCTGTCGGGGGTCGGGATTATCTTCACGCCGAAGGCGCGGGCCCTGGCGGCGTCCTCTTTGGCCCAGACCGCGAACTGGAAAGCGCTGGGGTCGGGTACGCTGGCTTCGTAAGGAAAGCCGGCGGCCATCAGGTCCTTCCAGACCCAGGCGTAGCACTTGCCTTTAAGGCCGTAGTCGAGCCGCTCCGCGGCGATGGCCGCCAGGCGGGCGGCCTTTTCAGCGTCCAGGTCGGCCATAGCCGCCGCGTCTTTAAAGCCTGCCTCTAGGCCGCCGGGCAGGCGGTTGACCGGCACCGGTGCGGCCTGGGCGAGCGCTATGTCCCCGGAATCTATGACGGCAGAACCGGAAAGGAGTTCTTTGAAAGCGGACTGGGCGTGGGCGCCGGAGGCGGCGAAAGAAAGGATAAGCAGTGCGGTCAGAGTTTTCATGGCGGCTCCCGTGGTCATGATAGGTTGTACCATGCCGGTTGACGGAAATCAACTTACTTTGGGCCCAGGCCGGAGTAGGCCTAATGGCCCCGGGGAGCGTTCAGGAAAGCTTTATGTCCAGGCAGTAGAGAAGCGCCATAGCCTCTGGCAGGGAGAACTTCGCGCCTTTGAGCTTGTTGTCCGCGGGGCGGATGGCATAGTCGTGAGCGCGCGTCAGGTCCGCGCCGGAGAGGTTGGTTCCCCCGAACTGGGCCCCGGAGAGATCAGTGCCGGTAAGGTCCGCCTTCTCCAGGTCCGTTTCCCGCAGGTCGATCCCCCTGGCCACGCAGCGCGTCAGCTTGGTGCCGCGCAGCGAAAGTCCCAGGAAGGACGAATCGTTGAGCATGCAGTTCGTAAATTCTATCGGGCAGGCCAGGCGTATCTTCGGCCAGTGAGCCTCGGTCCAATTGACCCCGACTAATTTTGAATTGGTGAAAGTAGTTCCCGAAAAGACGGAGGCGTTCAGCTTGGCCAGGCTGAGGTTGCAGCTTTCAAAAACGCAGTCCGTGAATTTGCAGAAAGAGAATTCGGCCTTGGTGAAGTCGCAGTTCTTGAAGGTGCAATTGCGGAATTCCTTGTCAGCGAATTTCTCCCCCCGCAGGAAAAGACCGGAAAAAACCTCCTCCGAATATTCCCGCCTGTCTTTGTTCATGCCGCCCCGTGCCCTTTGCGCCGCAGCGCTCGGCGGGAGGCCGCATACGAGGTGCCGGCCACGGCCGCCAGGAGTTTTTCGAAAGCGGTCAGGGCCGTAGCCGCCGACAGGCAGGCGGCGTGGTCTTCCATGGCCAGGGTTTGGGCCCGGGCCGCGCTCAGTTCTTCCCGGAGGCCGAGTTCGCAGGCACGGAATTTCTCGCGGTAGGTCCTGACCCCTTGCAGGGAGGCCGCTCCCAGCTCCAGTTCCAGGCAGTACAGGGCCGCGGACGCTCCCCGCAGGAGCTCGGCCAGCAGGCCCGCGGCCTGGGAAGAGCGGCGCAGCGTATGGGAGGCCAGGATCACTTCCTTGGTGTGAATGAAGATCTCCGCGGCCAGCGGCAGTAGGGAGTTCCTTGATAACCTGGTCCGGCCCTTAAGCGCGCGCTGCAGCTGCGTATAAACGGAGGCTTCGGCGGCGGCCATGGCCCTGCGGTTGGAGCCAGAGGCGAGCAGCGCCGCTATCCGGCCGGCCTCCCGCACCGCCACTATGGTCCCGTGGCGTTCCGGGTCGGTAAGCCTGAGCGCGGCCACGCGGGCCGAGCGCAGCAGCTTGAAGGGCAGCGATTCGGTATTGCAGCAGATACGTTCCGGCATGGGGGGTGGTTGCGCGGCGGGGTTAATCGGCGGCGTGCGTGCGCAGGTAATCCAGCGCGTTCTTTGCCGCGGCCTGCTGGGCTTCTTTCTTGTTCTTGCCAGCCCCCAGGCCCAGCGTCGTTTTCCCGACGTGGACGCGCACGGTGAAGACCTTGTTGTGCTCGGGGCCGGTTTCCCCGGTAAGTTCATAATCCGGCGGGCGCTTGTGCTTCTTCTGGATCAGCTCCTGCAGGATGCTTTTGTGGTCGGCGTCCAGGCTTTCCGGCACCTGCCCTTCCAGCCACGGGATCACTATCTTCTCCACGCAGGCCGGCCCGCCGTCCAGGTAGACGGCGCCAAGTACCGCTTCTATGGCGTTGGCCAGGATGCTGTGGCGCCGGGCGCCGCCGCTGAGGTGCTCGCCGGCGCCGAGGTTGAGGTGGAGCCCCAGCCGCAGCGCCTCCGCCCAGCGGGCCAGGTTGGCCCTGGAAACTATGGCCGACCTGGTCTTTGAGAGGAACCCCTCGTCCTTCGAAGGGTGTTTAAGGAAAAGATAATAGGATACGATCAGGCCCAGCACGCTGTCGCCCAGAAATTCCAGGCGTTCGTTATGCCGGGGAGAGCCGGACTCGGCGGCGTGCGACTTATGAGTAAGCGCCTCCGCCAGCAGCTCCCGGTCCCTGAACTCGTATCCTATTACTTCTTCAAGTGAAGACATGGTCCCTTGGCCGGGAGCTCAGTCTTTCTTGCCGGACTTTTCCTTGATGTATTCGATGGCCATGCCGACGGTCTTTATCTTCTCGGCGTCCTCGTCGGGGATCTCGATATCGAATTCCTCTTCGAGCGCCATGACCAGTTCGACGGTGTCGAGCGAGTCCGCGCCGAGGTCCTGAACGAACTGGGCCTGCGGGGTGACTTCGGCCGCGTCCACGGCCAGCTGCTCGACTATGATCTTCTTCACTCTTTCTTCCAGGTTTTCGGTTACTGCCATTGCGTTACCCTCCTGCTTAGTTTGAATCCGCTTAAATCACATGTAGAGCCCGCCGTTCACGGCCAGCACCTGGCCCGTGATATAGGCGGAATCTTCCCCGGCCAGGAACAGCGCCGCCCTGGCCACTTCCCCGGGCTCGCCCATGCGGCCCAGCGGTATCATCTCGGAGATCTTGGCCTTCGCCTCGTCTTTGAGGCCCTCGGTCATGCGCGTGCGGATGAACCCGGGGGCTACCGCGTTCACCAGCACCTGCCGGGGCGCGAACTCGCGCGCGAGCGACTTGGTGAGGCCTATAAGGCCGGCCTTGGAGGCTGAATAGTTCGCCTGCCCGGCCTGGCCGCTCTGGCCCACCACGGAAGAGATATTTATAATGCGGCCGGCGCGGGCCTTGAGCATCTGTTTAGCGGCCGCTTTCGCCATCAGGAAGGAGCCTTTCAGGTTCACGTCCATCACCGCGGAGAAATCCGCTTCCTTCATCCTCAGGACCAGATTGTCCTTGGTTATGCCGGCGTTGTTCACCAGGATGTCCAGTTTCCCGAAAGCCTTTTCGGTTTCCGCTACCGCGTTCTCGCAGTCGGCCTCGGCGGCCACGTTCAGCGCCAGCCCCAGGGTCCTGGCCCCGGTCCGGGCCGCGATATCCCTGGCGGCCGCGGAGGCTTCTTCCGCGGAAAGGTCCGCTACCGCTACCGAAGCGCCTTCCGCCGCGAAAACGAGGGCGATCTCAAGCCCGATGCCGCGGGCGGCGCCGGTAATGAGCGCGGTCTTCCCGTCCAGTCGCTTCACGCCTGGGCCTCCTTGGCTTCGGCTATTCGGTCCTTGACCTGCTCCATCCGTTTGCGGATGTGCTCCACCATGCCGGCCGCGGCGAGTTCGCCGCTTACGCGCAGGGCGTTGAAAATTGCGTTGGCCGTAACGCGGCCGTGGCAGACTATGACCACGCCGTTCACGCCCAGCAGCGGCGCGCCGCCGTACACGTCCACGCTCATCTTGAGCTTCATGTCCCTGAAAAGTTTGCGCATGAGCAGCGCGCCTATCTTGTAGGTGAACTTGCGCATGATCTGCTCTTTGAGCATCTTGAAGACGACCTTGGCCGTGCCTTCGTAAAGCTTAAGCGCCACGTTGCCCGTAAAGCCGTCGGTCACCACCACGTCGGCCAGGCCTTCGGGGATGTCGCGGCCTTCCACCGGGCCGATAAAATTAACGCCCATGTTCTTTATGAGCGGGATCGTCTCCTGCACCAGCGCGTTGCCCTTGGTTTCCTCTTCGCCGATGGAGAGCAGGCCCACGGTGGGGTTCTCCGTCGCGAAGAGCGAGCTGATATAGACGGAGCCCATCACGGCGAACTGGGCCAGGTGCCAGGGTTTGGAGTCCATGTTGGCGCCCGCGTCCAGCAGCAGGGACGTGCCCTTGTACGTGGGCAGCGGGGCCGCTATCGCCGGCCGGATCACGCCGGGGATGCGCTTGATCTTGAGCAGGCTCGCCACCATGATGGCGCCGGAGTTGCCGGCCGAGACGAAAGCGTCGGCCTTCCCCTCGTGCACCAGCCCGGCGGCCACCATCAGCGAGGAGTCCGGCTTGGAGCGGCACTCCTCCACCGGTTCGGCGGACATCTCCACCAACTGCGGGGCGTGGACGATGCTGATCCGGGCGGGAGCGTCTTCCCCGAGGCGGCGCAGTTCCTCCCGGATCTCCGGATCGCGGCCCACGAGGATGACCTCGTGGCCGAGTTTTTTGGCGGCGAGCAGGGCCCCCTCGATGTTGGGTTTGAGGCCGAAGTCACCGCCGTGGGCGTCAAGCGCTATTCGCATGCGCGGCGGTTATTTCTGATCCTTTCCTTCTTCGCCCTTGGCGACCTTCTGGGCGACCTCGATCTTGCCGTTGTAGGAACCGCAGGACGGGCAGACGCGGTGGGGCAGGCGGAGGCCTCCGCACTGGCTGCAGGCGGAGAGCGATTTCACTTCCAGTTTCCAGTTCTGCGCCCGGCGTTTGTCGCGGCGCATCGGTGTGTGTTTACGTTTAGGGTTCGGCATGGTAGCACCTCGTTAGTATTACTTGGAATCCTTCCGGCCGGGCTTGTCCGGCTTTATCAGCTTCAGGTCCTTCAGGGCCCCGAACTGGCTGCCCATGTCCGGCCTGCAGCCGCAGACTTTACTGTTGCGGTTGGCGCCGCAGACCAGGCAGCGCCCCTTGCAGGCTTCGGAACATAAAACCTTCATCGGCGCGAGCAGGGCCACGGTTTCCCTTATTACTTCGCGCGTATCTATATATTCTAGCGAATCCGGGTAGACCTCGTCAAAAGAGTCTTCGAAAGCGCGGGCCAGCGGATCGGCGCAGCGCGAGCAGACCAGTTCCAGTTCCGCGTAGACCTTGCCCTCCAGCAGTATCGATTCCCCCCCGACGGAGAAATCCAGTTCCAGCCGGAGTTTCTTCAGGGTTTCCGGGCTGTCAAAAGCGTCCGCGAAAGCTGCCGGGGGCGGCGCTAATTTTACGTTAAGGCCGCCGCTCTCGCGGATGTCGGCGTAGCGGAAGACGAACTGGCTGGTTTCCGTCATAGGATAGATAAGATATCAACTATGCGGCGGTTAGTCAACGGCGCGGCTCAGGCGGCCGGCCCGCCGGCCTTCTGGGCCACGGCCCAGGGCGGCCTGCGGTTGGCGCTATGGTAGGTGCGGATCAGTACTTCCGTCATCAGGCCCATGAAGGCGAACTGGACGGCCACGATGGAGAAGAAGATGGCCACCAGGAACAGCGGCTGGTCCTTGACGAAGATATGGTTGAAGAACTTGTTGTACAGCGTCCAGGCGGCCATGGCGGCGGAGGCCGCCAGCAGCCCCAGGCTGATGCCGCCGAACAGGTAGATGGGCGTGGTGATGAAGTCGCCCATGAATTTGACCGTCAGGAGGTCCAGCACCACCTTGAGCGTGCGGCCGATGCCGTACTTCGAAGTGCCTTTCGTGCGCGGGCGGTGGTTCACCTCCATCTCCGTCACCGAGGCCCCGGCGTAGCCGAGGATGGCAGGCAGGAAACGGTGCATCTCGCCGTAAAGATCTGCGGATTTCAGCAGCGCCGCGCGGTAGACCTTCAGCGTGCAGCCGAAGTCGTGCAATTTGACCCCGGTAGCGAAAGAGATCACGGCGTTCGCCGCCTTCGAGGGCAGTATCCTCGAGAAAAAAGCGTCGCGCCGGTTCCTGCGCCAGCCGCTTACCACGTCCGCCCCCCCGGCGGCCGCCGCGAAAAGGCGCGGGATATCTTCCGGGTCGTTCTGGCCGTCCGCGTCCAGCGTTACGATCCATTCCCCGCGGGCTTCGGCGATACCGGCGGCCAGCGCCGCCGTCTGCCCGTAATTCTTCGCGAGCCGCAGCGCGCGGTGCGGCGCCTTTTCCGCGAAGCGGGCCAGTTCAGCGAAGGAGCCGTCGGAACTGCCGTCGTCGGCCCAGATCACTTCGAAGGGGACGCCGGTCCTGGCGAGGGCGCTCTCCAGCTCCCGGCGCAGGTCCTCCAGGTTCTCGCGTTCGTTGAAGACGGGGATCACGACGGATATAACCGGTTTCATTTCGCCAGTCCTTTCCCTTCGAGGAGTTCGGTGTAGAGCGCTTCCTGCTGTCTGACCATGAAATCTATATCGAACTCCGCGAGGTCGGTGGCCGCGGCCCCGGCGGCCAGCCTGGCGCGCAGCTCGGCGTCGCCCGCCAGGCGGCCCAGCGCGGCGCAGAACCCGGGCAGGTCGCCCTGTTCCACGGGGAGGCCGTTGACGCCGTCCTTCAGGAGGTCCGTCACGCCGTCGGTGCGGTAGCAGACCGCGGGCAGGCCGGTCTTGAGGGCTTCTACCAGGCTGCGCGGCAGGCCTTCCCAGAGCGAGGTCAGCGCAAAAATATCAGCCGCCGCCAGCAGTTCCGGCGTGTCTTCGCGCCAGCCGGTGAATTGGCAGACCTTGGCCAGGCCGCGGGCCGCGGTTTGGGCGCGCAGGGCTTCCACGTCGTCCCCCCCGCCCACGAATACGAAGCGGGCGGCTGGGTACTCCGGCGACAGGCGCGCGGCGGCCTCTATGAAATGGCGCGGGTTCTTCTGCGGTTTGGCGTTGCCGATGCTGAGCACCACCAGGTCCGCCGGGCCGAGCCCCAGGCGCGCGCGGACCGCGTTGCGGTCGGTTTTCGCCGGATAGCCGGAAAGTTTTACGCCGCTGCGTATCAGGCGGTAGCGGGCAGGGTCGCCTATGCCCGCCTCGCGGGCCGTCTCCATATTGGACCGGGAGACGAAAACGAGGGCGTCGCTGAACCTGGCGCAGAGTTTTTCCAGCAGGATGAAGAGCGAACGCTTGAAGAAGTTCTGACGCGGATGGAAGCCGAAGCCGTGGAAGGTGTGCACCACTACGGGGATCCCGGCCGCGGCCGCGGCCAGCCGTCCCAGGATGCCGGCTTTCGAGGAGTGCGTATGCGCCACGTCGGGGCGCAGGCGCCGCAGTATGCCGCGCAGTTCGAGCAGCGCGCCGAAGTCCCGCAGGGGGCTGATCTCGCGGCCAAGCCTCGCGGCGTGCAGCAGGCGGCTTTTATCGGTCTTTTCCTCTAGGATGCCTCCCGGTCCCGTTACCAGGACCGCGTCGAAACGGGCCTTGTCCAGCCCGGCTACCGTGTAGATGGTGTTTCCCTGCGCCCCTCCGAAATCCAGGCGCGTGATGAGGTGCGCGACTTTTATCATCGGCCCGGGGCCCTGCCTACCTTATATAAGGGGAAGTAGTGCAGCAGGATGTCCTTGTATTTGGCGCCGCGGGTTTTTGCCAGCCCCTGGGCTCCCAGCACGCAGAGGCCCTGCCCGGAGCCCGTGCCAATGCCCCGTACGATGAAGAAATCGGGGTACTTCCCTTTGAAGATGGGGCGTATGCTGAAGAGGTTGGAGCGGAGCGCCCCGGAGCCGAGCGCGTCGGCTATGTCCTGAGCGCCCTGCAGGGTGGCGCTGCCCGCCGAGCCTTCCACGCGCAGCGATCTTATGCGGCCGCCTGGTTCGCGCGCCAGCGGGACTATGGAGCGGATATAGCCGACTTTGAAAGAGCGGTTCAGGCGGGATTCGATCCAGCGGGGTTTCAGCAGCAGCGTCCAATATACGTCGGAGGCGGTGGTCTTGTCTTCGGCCAGGCAGAGCAGGCCGTCGGGCGGGCCTTTGAGCGTGTACGCGTAGAAATTGAAGGGCGTCATCCTGGGCAGCGGGCGGGCCCCGTCGTTGGCGCCGGTCTGCGTAACGCCGCCGCAGGCCTTGTGCAGGTCCGCCTGCGGCAGCACGGAGCCGGCGGCCAGCAGCACCTCGCCACGGGTGTCCTTGGCGGCGGCCGCGGAGGCGGCGCTCTCGGCCTGCAGCCCGGCGAAGGGCAGGCAGTGCGAAGAATCGCAGAGATCGTATTCCCGGCTTTCGTGCGTGGTCATCCTGGCCAGGCGCGTAAGCCGCGTGCGCACCGTTACGGCCATGGCCTTAAGGTGTTCGGCCAGCCTGGAGCCGCCGGCCAGCTGGGCCGTTACCGGAGCGACCATGTTTTCCAGGGACGTCTCGTTTATCAGCCAGAAACCGGTGCCGCGGCTCAGGGCCAGCAGTTCGCCGGAAATTTCCTTGTCGCCCCGGTTCACCCCGTGCGCGTCCGGCAGCTCCGGGTTCTTTATAAGGATCACGCCCCCGGCGTTCTTGGGGACGATGCGCAGGCTGTTGTTGGTGGTATGTGCCGTGGCGCCCATGCTGTCGCGGACCTCGTAAATGCGGTTGCGCTCGTCGTAGGAAACGGTCCACTGCATGCCGCCCTTGCCGGCCACCACCTTGCCCAGGCGCGAATCGACCAGGTCGAAATCCGAGGCGGCTATGAAGTTGAAGCTTTTGATGAGGGACAGCGTGCCGTCTTTGCCGGCGTAGAGCCCGACCTTCACCCTGGGCGAGCCGTCCGTGGGCAGCGGGGCTTTGTGTTCCGGCCAGGCCATGCGGGCCCAGTAAAGGAGGTTGTCTATCTTGCCCTTCACGTACTTGCGCAGTTTCTGCTCCTTGTCGGAGAAGAACTCTTCTTTAGGGTCCATGTCCGAGAGCGTGTAATAGGTCTGCCAGGCCGGCACGTAGAAGTCGGAGTTCTCGTAGAGCTGGGCCAGGTCTATCTCGGCCTGGATGTTGCGCGGGTCGTAGGTGAGCGCTTCCTTTATGAAGTTGACGGCGTGCGGGCGTTTGTGGATGCGTTCCAGGTTGTAGCTGATCAGCTCCGCCGTCGGAGAGAGCAGGTACGGGTAGCGGGTATAGATGGAGCGCAGCCCGTCTATCGCGGCCGCGGGGCCGGCGAGTTCCGCCTCTGCGAGCGACTGGCCCAGCCGGGCCTGGCTGGCCAGGTCCTGGTCGGCCGTCAGCGTGGCGGCCTTCTCGAAAGAGGCGCGGGCGTCCTGGAACTTTTCCAGGCTGAGCAGGTTCCAGCCTTTCTCGAGGTGGATCAGGAAATCCTCGGGGGCCATCATCTCCCCCTTGGCCAGGTAGGCGAGCGCCTCGGCGTTCTTGCCCGCTTCGGCCAGGAGCGCCGCGAGGTCCTTCAGGGCCGCCGCGGTAAGGTCCATATCAGAGGAGCGGTAGACCACGTACTTGAGCGCGCCGGCGGCGTCCTCGGGCCGGCCGTCCATCCATTGGGCCGCCGCGTCATAGTAGAGTTTGCGCAGGTCCTCCTGCGCGCGCAGGGGCGCCGCGCAGAACAGGGCGGCAAGGCAGAGTAACGCGGTCTTGCATTTCATGTTAGGACAAAATAGCAATTATCCGGGGGAAAAGGGAATAGTAAGGAATATACGTTCCCGAAAATATTTTCAAAAAAATATTTTTTATGTATAATAGATACTCGCGGGCCATTAGCTCAACGGTAGAGCAGGCGCCTCTTAAGCGCAAGGTTACAGGTTCGAATCCCGTATGGCCCACATAAATTTAGACGCAGCGGAGTAATGAGCAATTCGGTGAGTAAATGGGCGAAGGCGCGACCTCCCCGGAAACTCAGAACTCATTACTCCTTTTTATTTGGGACGGCTGCGGTCCGGCGGGTCGGGATGGCGGAATTGGCAGACGCGCATGGCTTAGGACCATGTGGGGTAACTCCCGTCGGGGTTCAAGTCCCCGTCCCGGCATCCCGGTTTTAACTTCTGTGTGGAGGACTCAATGAACATCACCCTCGGCTTCAACGATAAGATAAAAAAGATCAAGCAGGAAGGCTGCGTACACGTGTACGCCGTGAACGTGGACCAGAAATCCCTCGAGGAGGCTTCCCAGGAGGCCCTCGTGCGGCTGCAGAGCGTGGTAAGCCTCCCCGGCTTCCGCGTCGGCAAGGTCCCGCTCGCCATGATCAAGGCGCAGTTCCCCTCCATGGTCAAGGACGAGGTCCTCGATATCGCGGCGAAGTCCGCGCTGCCGGAGATCCTGAAGGAGTCCAAGCTGAACCCGGTGGTCTCCCCGCTGCTCAAGAACGTCAGCTACGAGCCCGCCAAGGCCCTTTACTTCGAGATCCAGTTCGAATGCTCCCCCACCCTGGAGCCCAAAGGCTACGAGAAGATAGCCGCGACCCGCAAGGTGCACAAGATCACCGACGCCGAAGTCGATAAGTACATAACCCAGGTCCGGGAGTATAACGCGTACCTTAAGCCCGCCGACGAGAGCGAGGCCGCGACCAAGGACCACTTCGCTATCGTGGACTACGATATGCTGGAGAACGGGGTCCCGGTGGCCGACGCCGCCGTGAAGGGCGAGATAGTGGACCTTTCCAGCCCGCAGACCGTAGCCGGCCTGGCCGAGGCCGTGACCGGAGCCAAAAAGGGCGAGAGCCGCGAGTTCGACGCCCCGTTCGGCGACAAGAAGATGCACTTTAAGGTCACGGTCATGGAGCTTAAGCGCAAGGTCGTGCCGGAACTGGACGAGAATTTCCTCAAGGAAGCCGGCGTGAAGACCGTGGAGGAACTGAAGGGTAACGTCCGCAAGCTCCTGGAGCAGGGCTCCTCGGAGAAGACCGAGAAGGACATGCTCGGCCAGATAGAGGACGCGCTGATAAAGAGCAACCCGCTTACGCTGCCCCCCACCCTCGTTAAAGAGGAGGCCCAGGAACTGCTGGAGCTGTTCAAGAAGCGCGCCCCGGTGGAGCAGCACCTGCCGGACGAGTCGCTGCTGGAGCGCCTCAAGCCCGTGGCCGAACGCAACCTCTCGCTGACCTACATCCTGCACCATATCGCCAAAAAAGAGAAGATAGAGGCGACCGACGCCGAGCTGGACGCCGAACTGGAGAAGGTGATGGCCCGGCTGAACACCGAGGAAGAGAAGAAAAAGGGCCGCGAACTTTTCGAGAAGCGCAAGGAATACATCCGTGCGTCGATGGTGGAGAGCAAGACCATGACGCTCGTGAAGGACCGTGCCGTTATCAAGGAAGAGCAGAACTAAGACTAGCCCGGAGGATAAATGCTGATACCGACTATCATTGAAACCTGGAAAGGCGCCGGCGCCATGGTGGGTTATGACATCTACTCCCGCCTGCTGCGCGACCGCATTGTTTTCATAACCGACCCCGAGGGCGCGGTTTCCACCGCTTCCGCCAATACGGTCATCGCCCAGTTGCTGTACCTCGACGCCGAGGACCCGGAAAAGGAGATCAACCTCTACATCAACTCCCCCGGCGGCATGGTGACCGCGGGCCTGGCCGTCTACGACACGATGCAGTTCATCAAGGCCCCCATCTCCACCATCTGCATGGGCATGGCCATGAGCTTCGGCGCGGTGCTGCTGGCCGCCGGCTCCAAGGGTAAGCGCTACGCGCTGCCCAATTCCCGCATCATGATCCACCAGCCCCTCATCTGGGGCGGCGGCATCTCCGGGCAGGCCACCGATATCGAGATCGAGAGCAAGGAAATGCAGGAAAGCAAGACCAGGCTTATCGAGATCATGGCCAAGCATACCGGCAAGTCCGCAGATAAGGTCCGCGCGGACATGGAGCGCAACTTCTACCTCTCCGCGGCCGAGGCCAAGGAATACGGCATAATCGACGCGGTGCTCGAGCACCGCAAAAAGTAAAAAGCCCGCCGGGGCCCCCCGCGGGGCCCCGGCCGTTTTCAGGGGGGCAGCTTCACATCAGGAACACACGCATGGAAGAAAAGAAAACTCCCGAACAGGCCTACCCGGCGGCGCTGCCGGCGATAGCCATCCGCGACGTCGTCATGTTTCCCCACATGGCGCTCCCCCTTTCGGTCGATCGCCCCAAATCCGTGGCCGCCATCGAGGCGGGACTGGCCGCCGGCCGCCACCTGCTGGCGCTGGCCCAGAAGAAGCCCGCGGTCAACGACCCCGCCCCCGAGGACCTCTACAGCTACGGCGTGGTCAGCGTGATCTCCCAGTCCCTTAAAATGCCCGACGGCACGATGCGCGTCTTCCTGGAAGGCCGCCGCCGGGTCCGCGTTAAAAAGCTCGCCCTGGCCGCCGGCGGGACGTATCTTTACGCCGAGGTTGAGTACCCGGAAGAGCCCGTGGAAAAAACCCCGGAAGTCATAGCGCTGATGCGCCACGCGGTGGAGATCTTCGAGGCCTACGTCAAACTGGGCACCCGCATCACCCTGGATTCCACCTCCTTCCTGCAGCAGATGGACGACCCGGCCAAGCTGTCCGATACCATCGCGGCCAATTCCATGTTCGCGCTGCCGGACAAGCAGGACGTGCTGGAAACGGAATCCCCCCGCGAGCGCCTCGAGAAACTTATCCGGTTCTTGGCCAAGGAAGTCGAGATCCTGGACGTGGAGCAGAAGATCCACGCCCGCGTTAAGACCCAGATCGAGAAGTCCCAGAAAGAGTATTACCTCAACGAGCAGATGAAGGCCATCCAGAAGGAACTCCACCAGAAGGACGACTTCTCCAAGGAAATAGACGAGCTGAAGAAGCGCGTCAAGGCCGCCAAAATGCCCAAAGAGGCGGAGGCCGCGGCCGAAAAAGAACTGGCCCGCCTCGCCAAGATGATGCCGTTCTCCCCCGAGACCACCGTCAGCCGCACCTACCTGGACTGGCTGGTCTCGCTGCCGTGGGCCGTGGAGACCAAGGACGAGATAGACCTGGGCAAAGCCAAGAAGATCCTGGACGAGGACCACTTCGGGCTGAAGCGCCCGAAGGACCGGGTGCTGGAGTACCTGGCCGTCTGCAAACTCACCGAGAAGCTCAAGGGCCCTATCCTCTGCTTCGTAGGCCCCCCCGGCGTGGGCAAGACCTCCATCGCCCGCTCCATCGCCCGTTCCATGGGCCGCAATTTCGTGCGGATGTCCCTGGGCGGAGTGCGCGACGAGAGCGAGATCCGCGGCCACCGCCGCACTTACGTGGCCTCCATGCCCGGCCGCATCATCCAGAGCATGAAGAAGGCGCGTAGCCGCAACCCCGTCTTCCTGATGGACGAGATCGACAAGATGGGCACCGACTGGCGCGGCGATCCCGCCGCGGCGCTGCTGGAGGTGCTGGACCCGGAGCAGAACAGCGAGTTCAACGACCATTTCCTGGACGTGCCTTTCGACATCTCCAAGGTGATGTTCGTGGCGACCGCCAACACGCTCTACGGCATCCCCGTCAGCCTGCGCGACCGCATGGAGATCATAGACTTCAGCGGCTACACGCACGACGAGAAGATAGAAATAGCCAAGAAATTCCTGATCCCCCGGCAGCTTAAGGACCACGGGCTTAAGGAAGGCTCGCTCAAGCTCGACGACAAAGGCATAGACGCCGTCATCCGCGGCTATACCCGGGAGGCCGGCGTGCGCAACCTCAACCGCGAGCTGGCCTCGATGTGCCGCCGCGCGGCGCGCCGGATAGTGGAGACCAAAGCCGCTTCCGTGAAGGTGACCCCGGAGAACCTCGGGGATTTTCTGGGCGTTCCCAAGTTCCTCGACACAAAGGCCTCCTATAACGCGATGGGCATAGCCACCGGGCTCGCCTGGACCGAGAACGGCGGCGAAGTGCTGGCCGTGGAGGCCGTAGCCGTGCCCGGCAAAGGTGGGCTGACGCTGACCGGCAAGCTCGGCGACGTTATGAAGGAGTCCGCGCAGGCCGCGTTCTCCTACGTGCGTTCAAGGGAACTGGCCCCGGCTTCGTACGTGAATTCTCACAATTTCCACGTGCACATCCCGGAGGGCGCCATTCCCAAGGACGGCCCTTCCGCCGGCGTAACGCTGGCCACCGCGCTGGCCAGCCTCTTCTCCGGCCGCGCCGTTAAGAAGAACCTTTCCATGACCGGCGAGCTGACACTTACCGGCCGGGTACTGCCCATCGGCGGCCTGAAGGAAAAGGTCATCGCTTCGTTCCGCGATGAGATAAATACCGTGGTGTTCCCGCGGGCCAACCTGAAGGAACTCGAGGAGATCCCCTCCGGGATCCGCTCGAAGATGCGCCTGCACCCGGTGGACAGGATGGATGAAGTGCTTGAACTGGCCCTGGAGCCGGCCGCCGCCCGCGGCAGGAAGTCCGCCGGGGCCAGGAAGACCGTAAAGAGCAGGTGAGCCGCGCGGCCCCCAGGGCCGCCCCCCGCCCGTCCTTTAACGCAAAGTGAGGCATACGATGTCCCTCTTATCACTGCGCCTGGCGCTACTCTGCCTTTTCGCCGCCGTCCCCGCGCGCGCCTACGAAGACACCCTTACCACGGAGGAGATCCAGGGGGCGCTTGAGAACACCAAGCTCAACGAGGTCTTCTCCCAGTATCTCGCCACCATCCAGATGTACGACCCCGAGCGGGCCACCCGCCTGGGCCTGCACGGCGCGGACGCGTCGCTGACGCCGCGCGCCCCCGACCAGCTGGCCAGGGAGCTGGAGGCCGTAAAGCGCCTTCGCGCCAAGCTCTCCGAGGTCAAGAAAGACACCATGCACCCGGACCTGAAGGTGGACTACGAAACGCTGGACCACATGCTGGAGGTCGACATCTACGAGATGGAGAACCTCAATGTGCTGGCCAGGCGCCCGCAGTACTACCTGGAGCCGCTGTTCCTCGTGTACCAGATGATGAGCAAGGACTACGAGGACTACAATACCCGCTCCTCCAACGCCATCTCCCGCCTTAAACAGTTCCCCGCCGTGCTGGAACAGGCCGAGCGCAACCTTTCCCATCCCCCGGCGGCCTGGACGCGCCAGGCGATACGCCAGACCAACGACGCCCTGAACTATGTCTCCGACTTCGTGCCGGTCTTCCGCGGCTACACGCGCTATGACCCCGTGCTTAAAACCTCGGTGGACGAGACGATGGGCAAGGTGAAGGCCGCGCTGGCCAGGTACTCGGCTTTCCTGGAGAAGGAGATCCTGCCTTCTTCCGACGGGGACCTGCAAGCCGGCGGCTATGCCTACGGCTTCTACCTGGAGCGGCTGCACGGCCTGGACATCACTCCCGGCTCCGCGCTGAGCTACTCCAAGAAGGCTTTCAAGAAGGCGATGAAGGACCTGGACAAAGAGGCCTACAGCGTGGACAGCATCCTGGCCTCCGAGAAGGGCTGGAAGGGCGTAATGGACAAACTGCCCAAAGAGCATCCGCCCGCCGGCGAAGTCCTTAAGGTCTTCCAGGACGAGATGGACCGCGCCTACCAGCATTTCGACGAACACAAGGTGGTGGAGTTCCCCCGGCAGCGCCTGCTCATAAAGCGCATGCCCGGTTTCATGTCCGCCGTGCTGCCTTACGTCTACTACGCGCCGTCTTTCTCCCTGGACGACACGCGCATCTCCGAACTTTTTGTGCTGCTGCCCCCGGACGCCGCCGCCGAGGCCGCAAGGGAGAAGGCGCTGGCGTCCGGCTTTAATTACGCGCAGATGGAGCTGCTGACCGCCTATTCCATCATGCCGGGCATGCACCTGCGCGGTTACGAGGCCTCCACGAACAGGTCCCGCATCCGCCGCATTTCGCGCCAGCCCGCGGTGGCCAACGGCTGGGCCTGTTACTCCGAGCTGCTGGCCGAGGAGATGGGCTTTTATACTTCTTACTGGTCGCGCTTCCTGCGCTGCTACGTCCGCGCGCTGCGCGCCGCCCGCGCCTACGCCGACGCGGCCATGCACACCAAGAAATGGACCCCGGAGGAAGCTTCCCGGTTCTTCCAGGAACAGCTTTACCTGCCCAAAGCCGCCGCCGACGCCGAGGTGCTGAAACTTTCCCTGGCCCCTACGGAAGGTTTCAGCTATATCATCGGGATGGACCGCATCCTTGAGATGCGCCGCTACTACGAGCGCACCGAAGCCAAGTATTTCGACCTGCGCAGGTTCCACACGCTGTTCCTGCGCATGGGAGAGATCCCGATAGACCGCATCGCCGACGAGATGCGCCGGCAGAAACGCGAGGAGAAGAAGATAATAAGATGAGCGCGCACGCCGTTTCCTTCGCGAACGTGGAAAAGACCTACCGGCGGCCCGGGCTGCTGGGCTCCGCTTATACCACCGCCGTCAAAGACCTCTCTTTCGAGATCCCCGCCGGCGAGGTTACCGGCCTGCTGGGGCTTAACGGCGCCGGCAAGACCACCATCATGAAGCTGCTGACCGGCCTGCTGTTCCCTACCGCGGGGAAGGTAAAGGTTTTCGGCCACGCCCCGTCGGACGCGGCAGCCAAGGCGCGGGTGGGGTTCCTGCCCGAGCTTCCTTATTTTCCCCCGCACTTGCGGCCGGGAGAGGCCCTGCTTTACTATGGCCGCCTTTCCGGCCTCTCCGGGCCCGAGCTGGACTCGGCCGTCCGCGCCGCCATGGACCGGACCGGCCTTGACCGGTACGCTGACAAGCGCGCTTCCGAGTTCTCTAAAGGCATGCTCCAGCGGCTCGGCCTGGCGCAGGCCCTGCTTCACGGCCCCGACCTGCTGGTCCTCGACGAGCCTGTGAGCGGGCTGGACCCGCTGGCCATCCGCGACATACGCGGCCTGCTGGCCGGCCTTAACGCCGAAGGCCGGGCCATCTTCCTTTCTTCCCACAGCATCTCCGAAGTGGAGAAGCTCTGCTCCAGGGTCCTGATAATGGTGAAAGGCCGCCTTGCGGCCACCGTCAAGCGCTCTCAGTGGGAGGCCGCCCCCGGCGGGCTCGAGAGCATTTTTGTGGAGGCCGTGTCATGAGGCAGCTGCGCATGTTCAGGGCCGTGGCGTTCTCGGCTTTCCAGGACGGCGTGCGCCAGCGCCTCTTCCTGCTTTTCGGGGTTTTTGCGTTCACCGCCATCTACTCGTCGGTCCTGGCCGGAGTCATGGCCGTGGACCAGGAGGGCCGGGTGCTGGCCGATTTCGGCCTGGCGCTGATGGAGTTGACCGCGCTGGTCTACGCCCTCTTTGCGGCCTCGTCGGTGCTTATCAGGGAAGCCGAAACCAAGACCATCTATCTGGTCTTCTCCCGCCCGGTGCCGCGCTGGGCCTACCTGGGCGGCAAACTGGGCGGGACGCTGATGACGGCCGCCCTGATGCTCCTGGTCATGGCCGCGATGCACCTGACGCTGCTGGCGGTGCGCGGTTACGGCATCCCCGCGTGCTATGGTTGGGCGCTGGCCGGGTCCTTCCTTAAACTTTCCGTGATAACCTCGCTGGCGTTCTTCGTATCGCTGTTCTCCACGTCCGCGGTTTCCACGCTGGTCATCTCGGGCATACTCTGGACCGCCGGACATTTCGTTTCCGAGGTCCGGTTCCTGGCCGGCCAGGCCCACGGCGCGGCAGCGCTGGCGCTGAAAACCGGCCTGTGGCTGCTCCCCAATCTGCAGCTCTTTAACGCGCGTGACGCCGCGGGCGCGGCCTGCGCGCTGGGGCCCGCGGCTTTCGGCGCGGCCGCGGCCTGGACGCTGGGCGCTTTTCTCGGAGCGCTCTGGCTGCTTTCCGGGAAGGAATTCTGACCATGGGCCGCGCCTTTCTCGGTCTGGTAGCGGCGCTGGCCTGGTGTGCCGGCAGCCTGGCCGCGGACAGCGCTTACTCCCCCATTTATCCCCCGCCCAGTGATATCCGAGTTCCCGCCGACGGCGCTGCCGGCGACATGTTCGCCCTGGCGCTGGGCGCCCGGCGCCTGGCCGCGGACGTCTGGTTCGTGCGCCTGCTGCAGTATTACGGCACGGAAGAGCTGGAGCCGGGCGAGGCGCCGGAGCCGCCGGACGCGCACGGCCATCAGCATCACCGCGGCGAGAACGGCGAAGGCCGCTACCCCGAGTTCCTGGCCCGGTCCCTGCACATAATGGCGCTGGACCCTCATTTCGCGGCGGCTGGCCTGTACGCCGCCGGATCGCTGGCGTTCAATATGGGGCGCCCGGCCGAGGCGCAGCGGGTGCTGGACTTCGGGCTGAAGTATTCCCCCCGCGAATGGAAGTATCTCACGCTGCTGGCCGCCATCGGTTATAGCAAGGCCACCGAGCCGATGAAGATAGCGGACGCGATACGCCCCGTGCTGGCGGACCCGGACTGCCCGGTCATGCTCAAACAGCTTTCCGCCTTCCTTAATAAGAAGGCCGGTAACTACGCGGCGGCCGCGGCCATCTACGCCGACATCGCCGCCACCTCCCGCGACACGGCCTACGTGCGCCGCGCGCGCAGGGAACTTGAGCTCCTGTCCAAAGAACGCCACATCCATGAACATACTTAACGTCTGCGACTCCTCCGATTGGGACATTGCCGCCTATCAGGCGCTGAACACGGCCGTGCAGTTCTCGCGCACCGGGCACAATGCCGCCGTAATGTGCCCGTCCGGCTCCCGCCTTTACGCCGACTGCCGCAAACTGAAAATGGACGTCAGGCCGCTTACCCTCGGGGCCAAGTTCGGTTTTTTCATGGCCAGCAGCCGGGACGTGGTCCATTTCTACAATCCCACGTCACTTACCCCCATGTTCCTGAAGAAGGCGCGCGCTTCGTCCAAGGTCTTCGTCACGCAGATCAGGCTGGGCGGGCAGAAGCCGTACGAGAAGCTGGCCGCGCTGGACCCGTACGTGGACAACTTCATCGCGGCCTGCGACTCGGTGCGCGAGGACCTGCTGCGCGCCGGCGCCGGCCAGCATAAGATCTTCATGGTGCCTCCCGGCATCAACATCGGGCGCTGGGAAAGCGCCATGCTGATAAAGCCCGCGATGTTCCAGAAGCGGCCGTACCGCGTAGGGACCGTAAGCATGGACAAGTCCCTTAAGGAACAGGAGCTGTTCCTTATGATGGCCAAGGAAGTGCTGGAGGCGCTGCCGGATACCAATTTCATGGTGGTGGGCCTCAAGGACGAGCGCATCCGCGAGTTCGCTCGCTCTCTAGGGATAAGCCACAAGGTGGACGTACTGTGGGAGCGCAACGACATGCCCGAGGTGATGGCGATGATGCATATTTACGCCAAGACCTCCCGCCACGAGGGGATGTCGCTGTCGCTGATAGAGGCCCAGGCCTCCGGAGTGGCCTGTGTGGTGCCGCGTCTTCGCGGTCTCAGCGATTTTACCGTGCACGATTGCAACGGTCTCATCGTGGAGCCGGATAACGTGGCTTCCTTCGCGGAAGCCGTGGTGCGGCTTATCAATAACCCCGGAATGGGGCACAGTATGGCCAAGATGGCCTTCGATTACGTGAATAACAACATGTCCATGCCGGTGGTCTGTAACCTGCTGCTGCGCCTTTACGAGGACTCGCTGCAGAGCTGACCGGGCCGCCGGATGAAAAAAGCCCGGAGTCTCTCCGGGCTTTTTCGTTTTTCACGGCGCCGCGGCTAGAATTCGCTCCAGAACCGCCCTTTCTCGTCCATGTGGGAGCAGTCTATGAAGACCAGCCCGAAATCTGGGCTGCCGGGAACGTTTACGTAGGCCCAGCCGCCGGTGTCACGCACTTGCCTGGAGGGAACGTCCTTTACCGACGAGGCGCCCCTGTGGCGGCGCAGTTTGAGAAGAGGAGCCTCCTCCAGTTTTCCGTAGCGGATCACCTCGGCGTAGGAGGCCGGCGGCCCCTTGTGTTCTTGCGCGTAAAGCGCCAGCGCCATCCGCAGGCCGGACAGCCCGCGGATCACGTCCGTCGCGCCCATTCCCCGGTACAGGTAGAAGAGGCCCCACGCGCCCCCGAGGAGAGCCGCGGCGGCCGCCGCAAAAGTGAATTTTCTCATAAAAAAAGTGAATTGCCTGAAAAACGGGCGTCCGTTTATTTTAGTAGAATAATATAAAGTTTTCCGACCATCTTACAAAGGGGACCCTGAAAATGAAAATACTGTGCCTTAACTGCGGAAGCTCTTCAGTGAAGTACCTGCTTTTCGACTGGCAGGCCAAAATGACCCTCGCCTCCGGAGTAGTGGAGCGCGTGGGGATCGGCTCCTCCTTCATCAACCTCGAGGCCCCCGGGCGCGAGAAGGTGACCGTCAATCAGGATTGTCCCACTCATAAGGACGCCATCCAGCTGGTAATTACCACCCTGACCCACAAGGAACACGGCGTTATAGACGGCCTTTCCGGCATCACCGCCGTGGGGCACCGCGTGGTGCACGGCGGCGAGAAGTTCGTTAAATCCGTGATCATCGACGATAAGATAGTGGAGACCTTCCGCGAACTTTCCTCGCTGGCCCCGCTGCACAACCCGCCCAACATCCAGGGCATAGAGGCCGCGCGCTCGCTGATGCCCAAGATCCCGCATATGGCCATCATGGACACCGCCTGGCACCAGACCATGCCGGAGGCATCCTATATGTACGCCCTGCCCCGCGCCTGGTACGATAAGTACGCCATCCGCCGCTACGGCTTTCACGGCACCTCCTTCCTGTACAACGCCAAACGCGCCGCCGTACTGCTGAAGAAAGATCCCTTCAAGACCAACCTTGTCATCTGCCACATCGGCAACGGGGCCTCGGTCAACGCCGTGCGCAACGGCCTTTCCTACGATACCAGCATGGGCTTCACCCCCCTGGAAGGCCTGGTGATGGGCACCCGCGCCGGAGACCACGACCCGGCCATCCCGCTGTACGTGATGGCGCGCGAGAGCATGAACCCCGGCGAGATGGACGCCATCCTCAATAAAAAATCCGGCAAGCTGGGCATCACCGGTAAATACAGCGACGCCCGCGACGTGGAAGTGGCCGCCGAACAGGGCGACGCCCGCTGCCAGCTGACGCTGAACATGGAAGCCAACCGCATCCGCAAGTACATAGGCGCCTACGCGGCGGCCGTGGGCGGCATAGACGCGGTGGTCTTCACCGCCGGCGTCGGCGAGATGGGCCCGCTCACCCGGGCGGGCGCCCTGAAGGAACTGGAGTTCATGGGCATAAAGATGGATTCCGAAAAGAACGACGCGTCCAAAACCCGCAACGCCGAGACCGAGATCTCCTGCAAGACCTCCAAGGTGAAAGTGTTCGTGATCCCCACCGACGAGGAACGGGTGTTCGTGGAGGACGTGGTGGGCCTGATGAACGGCACCTACGACATCCATACCCGTTTCGACTATACCTTCCAGCATCCCGGCTACCGCAACAAACTGCGCGACGGCGAGTTCGCCAAGCAGTGCCTGAAGAAACCGGCGCTGCTGAAGGTCGCCGCCGACCCCCTGGACGCCGCCAGGGCCTGAGGCGGGGATATGAAGGATATCCGCCGCCGGTTCCTCGCGGCCCTGACCGCGCTGGCGGTGCTTTTCGCGGCCGGCGTGGGAGGGTATTCCCTGATTGAAGGCTGGAGTTTTCTCGACAGCCTTTACATGACGGTAATTACCCTCGCCACCATCGGCTACGGCGAGACCCACCCCCTGTCCGATCCGGGCAGGGTCTTCACCATAATACTTATACTGGGCGGGATAGGCGTGATGACCTACATCTTCACGTCCATCACCGAGCTCCTGATGGAGGGAGGCCTCCGAGAGGCCTACCGGAGGTTCAGAATGCAGGATAAGATAGAGAATATGTCCGGCCATTTCATAGTCTGCGGGGCTTCCCGCTCGGGCCTTAGCGTCTGCGAGGAACTGCGCAAGACGGGGCGCCCGTTCACGCTGGTGGTCCTGGCCGAGGACGAACTGAAGAAGTACATGGCGCTGGGCTGGTGCGTAGTGACCGGCGACGCCTCGTCCTGCTCCACGCTGGAGGCCGCCGGGGTAGCCCGCGCGTCCGGCATCTTCTGCGCCCTCCCCAACGACAAGGACAACGCTTTTATAGCTATCACCGCGCGCGGCATGAACCAGGCCGTCCGGATAATCACGGTGCAGAACGAGCACAACCCCGAGATGACCGGCAAATTGGTGCGGGCCGGCGCGGATATCGTGGTAAACCCCTCCCATATCGGCGGCCTGCGCATGGCGTCCGAAATGGTGCGCCCCGCCACCGTGCAGTTCCTGGACTCCATGCTGCGCGGCCAGAAGGGCGGTATAAGGTTCGAGGATATTTCCACCGGCGCCGGTGCCGAGGGGCGCTCCCTGGGCGAATTCAAGGGCGCCGACCGCAAAGGCGCCCTCATCGTGGCCATGAAGAACAAGGCGGACAACACCTACGAGGTGAACCCCCTGCCAGGAGTGAAGCTGAAGTCCGGGGACGTGCTGGTGGCGCTTGGCACCCCGGAAGAGCTGAAGGCTCTTTCCTCGGCCCTGGCCTGACCCCCTGCGCGGGGCCTAAAATTTGTTAAAATTCCAGTAATGAAGTTCCGCGACATAATTTTCCTCGGCCTCCCCGCCATAGTCCTGTGGGTCGCGGGCATCTTCGTGCTGGGCATCTTCCTTATAAAGTGGTTCTGGATGTGGACCATCCCCGCGCTTTTTCCAAAAGCCGTGGAGGCCGGCTACGTGGCCGGCGTCATCTCGTGGTGGACGGCGCTCAAGCTTTCCGTGCTGGTGGCCCTGCTGGCCGCCATAACTAATATTTCCAAACGATAGTTAAAAGGGGCAGGGGTGAAAAAACTCAGTCTGATTCCGGTGCTGCTGGCGGCCTTTGCCGCCTGCTCCCGGCCCGCCGCCGATAACTCCAGGACCATAGTTGTCTGGGAACAGGAAGACGCCCAGGTCGCCCCTTACATAGATTCCGTCTTCGCGGCTTTTGAGAAACTCCCCGAGAACGCCGGGGTGGAGATAGTCCGCACCCATTACCAGCCCGAGGACCTGCGCTCTCAGTTCCAGGCGGCTTCGCTCGCCGGCGTCCCCCCCGACCTGCTGCTGGGCCCTTCCGATACCGCCGGCCTCTACGCCGTCTCCGGCTTCATCGTCCCGGTGGACGGGATGTTCGATTTCTCGAAGTTCAACGAGCCGGTGGTGGAGGCTATAACCCTCTACGGCCATACCTGGGGCGTGCCGGTCTCCAACGGCAACCACCTGCTGATGTTCTACAATAAGAAATTCGTGAAGGCGGCGCCCAAGACCACCGACGAACTTTTTTCCTTCTGCGCGGGTGACGCCAAAAAGTACAAACTGGACCGCTGCATCGCTTTCGACATGGGCGAGCCGTTCTGGCTGATGCCGTGGCTGGGCGCCTTTGGCGGCTGGCCCATGGACGGCAAGACCCCCACGCTGGACACCAAGCCCATGCGCGACACGCTGGCTTTCTACCTGGACCTGAAGTACGATAAGAAATACGTGCCGATGGAATGCGACTATAACTGCATGGACTCCCTGTTCAAGGAGAACAAGGCCGCGTTCATCATCAACGGCGACTGGGCCATCTCCGGCTACCAGAAGCACCTGGGCCCTGATTTCGGCCTTTGCGTCATCCCCAAGCTTTCCAGCACGGGCCGCTGGCCTTCACCGATGGTGAGCGGCAAGTATTTCACCTTCAGTTCCGGCCTGAAGCCTGAGAAGCTGGCGCTGGCCAAGCGCCTGGTGGAGTTCTACGTTTCCCGCGAGAACCAGGTGAGGCAATACCAGACGCTTACCCGCCTGCCCGCCCTTAAGGCCGCCGGTTCCGCCAAAGAGATAACTTCCGACGAGGTTTCCCGCATTTCCCTGGACCAGATCATCAAAGGCCGCCCCATGCCCATGGCCACCGAGATGCGCGCCGTCTGGGACTCCGCCCGCAACTACATGGGCCTGGCCACCACGAAGAAACTGGATATCGACACCGCGGTGAAGAAGATGCAGGAGAATACCGACCGCAAGATAGCGGAGATGAACAGGTAAACATGGAAATTATTAGGTCCATCCTGGAAGTGACGGGGTTCATCGTCCTTATAGCCGCCGGCGTCGCGGCCCTGGTAGGCTATCTCTACACCCATTTCAAGTATTACGACCGCGGCTGGTTCGCCTGGGTCGCGCTGGGCGTTTATCCTCTTCTGGCCCTGGCCGCCCTCGGGGCCGCCGGTCTCCATCCGCATTCGGCCCTGCGGTCGCTGTTCTTCGCCTCGGTGATCATCTATGCTTTTTTCCGCTACGTAGTGAAGGGGCGGCATACTGTCCCCTACCTGCTGCTGGCCCCGGCCTTCGTCGGGCTCGCGCTGCTGCTTGTCTACCCTTTCGTGTTCGAAGTTTACCTCTCCTTCCATGACCTGAAGCTGACCACCATCATGATGTGGAAGAACACGGGGTCCATCCCCTTCGTCTGGTTCGAGCAGTACGTGAAGGTCTTCACCACCTCCCCCCTTTCCGAGGTCTCGTTCTGGGCGCTGCTAGGCCGGACGCTGCTGTGGACCTTCTCCAACGTCTTCTTCCACGTCGCGGGCGGCTTCGCGCTGGCGCTGCTGCTCAATAACGCCATCCGGTTCAAGGGCTTCTACCGCACGCTGCTCGTTATCCCGTGGGCCATGCCGCAGGTGGTAGCGGTGCTCGCCATGCGCGGCGAGTTCCATTCCCAGAACGGTTTCGTGAACATAGTGCTCACAAAGCTCGCCGCGGCCTTCCCCTTCCTGGCCTCGCTGGGAGTGGGCCCGGTGCAGTGGTTGAGCGACTACCCGCTGCTGACCTGCACCATCATCAACGTCTGGCTTGGCATCCCTTTCATGATGGTGGTGATCCTGGGCGGGCTGCAGAGCATCTCCTCCTCGTATTACGACGCCGCCGACATAGACGGCGCCTCCTATTTCCAGAAACTGCGCTTCATTACCCTGCCGCTGATAAAGCCGGTGCTGATGCCGGCCGTCACGCTGGGCACGGTGTGGACCTTCAACAATATCAACGTTATCTACCTGGTGACCGGTCAGGCCGGCGGCACCGAGCAGGCCGACATCCTTGTGTCCGCGCTCTATAAGGCGGCCTTCACATATAACCGCTACAGTTATTCTGCCGCTTTCGCTATCGTCGTATTCGCGCTGCTGTTTTTCATCTCGGTCACCTACCTGCACGGCTTCGACGCCGCAAAGGAAGAGCGGTAATATGAGCCAACAAGACGCCATCCGCAGACGCAAGCGCATAAAGTACTTCCTGATACACGCCGTCCTCCTCGCCACGGCCGCGCTCTTCGTCTACCCGCTGTTGCGCATCTTCTCGGTCTCGCTGCGCCCCGGCGACAAGCTGTTCTCCACGGACCTGTCCCTCATTCCGGCCGGCGCCACGTTCATCGCCTACGCGAGCCTCCTGCGTGACACCATGTTCCTGCGCTGGCTGTGGAACTCGCTCTTGATCACGCTCGCTACGTCGTTCATCGGCGTGTCGCTGGCCTCCACCGCCGCCTACGCTTTCTCCCGCTTCCGCTTCCCCGGCAAGAAGGCCGGACTCATCCTGCTCCTGTCGAGCCAGATGATCCCCGCCGGCATGCTCATCCTGCCGCTGTTTTTGATGATCATGAAACTGAAGCTCATGAACACCTACCTGGGCATGATCATCGCCTACTCGGTCTCGTCGCTGCCGTTCAGCATCTGGATCCTCAAAGGCTACTACGACACCATCCCCCGCTCGCTGGAAGAGGCCGCCCTGGTGGACGGTACCAGCCAGGTGGGCGCGTTCTGGCGCATCATCCTGCCCCTTTCCACGCCGGCGCTCAGTATCGCCTTCCTGTTCAATTTCACCACCGCCTGGAACGAATACCTGGTGGCGCGCGTGGTGCTGTTCAGCGCCAAGCAGTATACCTGGACGCTCGGCCTGTTCGAACTGCAGGGGCAGTACATCACCCAGTGGGGCATGTTCGCGGCGGGTTCCATGCTGGTGACCATCCCCGTGCTCTGCGTTTTCCTGTATTCTTCCAAGTGGCTTATCTCCGGCCTCACCCTGGGCAGCGTGAAAGGATAACTTATGGCTTCCGTGCAATTTAAAGGCATAGTAAAGAAATTCAAGGACAACCTGGTCCTCAACGGCGTCGACGTGGATATCAAGGACCACGAATTCGTGGTCATAGTCGGCCCCTCCGGCTGCGGCAAGACCACCCTGCTGCGCATGCTCGCCGGGCTCGAGGATATAACCGACGGCGAGATCCTGATAGACGGCCTGCGCGTGAACGAACTGCACCCCTCCAAGCGCCAGATAGCCATGGTGTTCCAGGACTACGCCCTTTATCCCCACATGACCGTGGAAGAGAACATGAGCTTCGCCCTGCGCCTGCGCAAGACCGACAAGGGCGAGATAAATTCCCGCGTGGACGAGGCCGCCACTATCCTCCAGCTTAAGAAGTTCCTCAAGCGCATGCCGCGTCAGCTCTCGGGCGGCCAGCGCCAGCGCGTGGCCATAGGCCGCGCCATCGTGCGCAAGCCCAAGGTCTTCCTCTTCGACGAGCCGCTATCCAACCTGGACGCCAAGCTGCGCGAGGAAATGCGCGTGGAGATAGCCAAGCTCTACCAGCGCCTCAACGCCACCATAATCTACGTCACGCACGACCAGGTGGAGGCCATGACGCTGGCCGGCCGCATAGTCATCATGAACCACGGCATTATCCAGCAGGTCGGTTCGCCCATAGAGGTCTACCGCAAGCCTGGCAACCTGTTCGTGGCCGGCTTTATAGGCAGCCCTACCATGAACTTCATGACCGGCAAACTTTCGCTGCAGGGCGAGACGCTGCTGTTCACCGGCGGCGACCTGAAGTTCACCATCCCCTCCTTCGTGCTGCACGACGCGAAAAAGCACGACGGGCGCGAGGTGACGGTGGGTGTACGCCCCGACGACGTGCTGGTGGGCCGTACCAGCGATAAATGTTCGGACAAGGTGGAGGGCGTGCTGGAGGTCTGCGAACTGCTGGGCCACCGCGAGAACCTATATATCAAGGTCGGCGAGACGCGCCTCCTGGCCACGGTGGAGGCCTTCTTCGACCGCAGCCCCGGCAGCGCGGTCTCCCTGTGCTTTAATTACGCCAATATGCACGTGTTCGACAAGGCCACCGAGAAACGTATAAGCGAGTAGGCAAGATATTCCGGGCTTTTGTATAATTATCAGGTAAGATTTTTGGAAAAATTACGGAGGTACTAAAATGAAAGCTGCCATAGACACCCCTTCCTGCATCGGCTGCGGTCTCTGCGCCAATGATTGCCCCGAAGTTTTCGAGATGAACGCCGACAAGGCCATCGTTAAGGGCGCCGTGCCCGCCGGCAAAGAGGACGCCTGCAAGAACGCGGCGGCCAACTGCCCCGTGCAGTGCATAAAGTGCGAGTAAACTAGTTTAAAGCCGTCCCCCCGTGGACGCACAGGCCCGCCTGGGTTTCTCAAAGGAAGAACAGGCGGGCCGCTATATTTATATGAAAGAAGAAACCGATATACACGGCAAAAAGATGGGCGTGGTCAGGCTTTCGATAATCTCGAACAGCGCCCTGGTGGTATTCAAGCTGATCGTCGGCTTCGCGATCGGCTCGGTTTCCGTCCTGTCCGAGGCCATCCATTCCGGCATAGACCTGGTGGCCGCTATGATAGCCTATTTCGCCGTGCGCTCCGCCGCCCAGCCCGCGGATAAAGACCACCATTACGGCCACGGCAAGTTCGAGAACATCTCCGGCTTCGTGGAGGCCCTTCTTATCTTCCTGGCCGCCGCCTGGATCATTTTCGAAGCCGTGGATAAGCTGATACACCCCCGCTCCATAGACATGATAGGCTGGGGTATACTGGTGATGGGCCTGTCCTCTTTCGTGAACATGGCGGTCTCACAGATGTTGTTCAAGATCGGCAACGAGACCGATTCCATAGCCATAAAGGCCGACGCCTGGCACCTGCGCACCGACGTCTACACCTCCATGGGCGTCATGGGCGGCCTGGGGCTGATATGGATCATAGAACTGCTCTGGACCGGCCACCACGTGCATTGGATAGACCCCCTGGCGGCCATTGCCGTGGCCCTGCTCATCATAAAGGCGGCTTACGACCTGACCGTGCAGTCGTTAGGGGACCTGCTCGACGTTTCACTGCCCAAGGCGGAGAATGTAAGGATAGGCGAACTTATAAAGGCCCAGGCCGGGGTCATCAGCTTCAAGAACCTGCGCACCCGCAAGGCCGGCGCGCACCGCTTCATAGAATTCGACATGCTGGTGGACGCCGCCATGTCCGTGGAAACGGCGCATGAACTGGCCGATTCTGTTACCGGCGCGGTCAAAGCGGAACTGCGCAACGCCGAAATCACCATTCACATAGAGCCATGCAAGCCCTGCGTCCCGGAGGCTTGCGGCGCCAACTGTTCCTCCGCTGCTAAAAAGGCTTGAATGGGCAATAAAAAAGGCCGGCACCCGCCGGCCTTTTTCACGCCCTGACGTTCCTTAGCGAGTCGTTGTCTCTTCCTGCACCGGCAGTTTGAAGATCACCAGTATCCCCGGCACGGTCAGGATGCAGACCCACAGGAAAAAGTGCCGGTAACCTACGGCCTGCTGCAGCATGCCGCTGATCATGCCCGGCACCATCATGCCGAGCGCCATGATGCCCGTGGAGATGGCGAAGTGCGCCGTCTTGTATTTGCCCTTGGCTATCATCATCAGATAGACCGTGAACGCCGTGAGGCCCACGCCGTAGCCCAGCTGTTCCGCCGCTACCAATAGCGGCACCGTGCCGAAGGGTATTTCCCGGCCCAGCAGGGTTATGTGCTGCAGGGCAGGCATGGCGTAGGACATATAGAGGTAGAACACGTCGGGGATATGGAGCACCAGCACCATGGGCCACAGGCAGCGCCGGAAGCCGTACCTGGAGATAAGCCAGCCGCCCATGAGGCCGCCAACTATGAGCGCTATCATGCCGATAGTGCCGTAGATTATTCCCACTTCCGCAGTGGGAATGGCCAGCCCGCCCTTCTCCACGGCGTCCAGCAGGAAGGGCTGCGTCATCTTCAGGAGCATCGCCTCCGCCAGGCGGTAGAAGAGGATGAACGCCACGATATAGCCTATGCCGTCCATCGTGAAGTAGGACACGAAAGCCTCGTTGAAGGAGTTCCCCTCCTCCGCGAGCTTGCTCTTCAACTTCGGGAAGATGTAGACCCTGCAGGCGTAGAACAGCGCCGCGATGAGGGCCGCGGCCGTGCCCAGCTTGGCCCAGACCCCGTGCAGGTTGGTGAACAGGGCTATCACCGCGCCTGCGGCGGCCAGGTAGCCCAGCAGCGGCAGTATCCCGGCTATTTTGAACTCCGCCTTGGGTTTATCCTCTTCGGGGCGCGGCAGGACGAACTTGTGGTAAAGGAAGAGCGCCAGGAACATTACCGCCGAGATCCCGAGCATCGCCGACCAGCTGGCCGCGGCGCTGAGGCCGCCTTCCTGCAGCTTGCCGGCGCGGAACACCAGAAAGCCCGTGCCGAAGATCATGGCGAAGCGGTAGAACATGGACCGTATGCCCACGAAGAAGGCCTGGTCCTCCTTGGTGAGCGCCAGCATGTAGAAGCCGTCCACGGCGATATCGTGCGTGGCGGAGACGAAGGCGCCGACCGCGAAGGATAGCAGCGAAATGGCGAAGAAATTCTGCCCGGAGAGCGACAGCGCCGAGGCGCCGAGGCAGGCCGCCAGGATGAGCTGCGTCCACACTACCCAGCCGCGCCGGGTGCCGTACATGTCCACCATCGGGCCCCAGAGCATCTTTATGACCCAGGGCAGGTAAAGCCAGCTGGTCCAGAAAGCCATTTCGGCGTTGGACACGCCCATGTTCTTGTAGAGGATCACCGAGACCGAATTGATTATTATGTAGGGCAGACCTTCCGCGAAATAGGTGGTGGGCACGAACAGCCAAGGGTTGCGTTTTTCAGGTGTGGGCATCTATCGTCTCCTGCGGCATTGGGCCGCAACTAGATAATATTAAATATCGCCGGAGAATGGAACCTCGGGCGGTCCGGATTTGATAAAATTAGCGTATGGAACTCCTCACCGCGCTTTTCTCCTCCCAGCCCGTGGCCTGGTCCGTTTTCGTCATCATGCTGGTCGCGGCCGGCGGCCTGGCCATAGGCAACCTTAAGCTTTTCGGCATCAACCTCGGCATCGCGGGCGTGCTGTTCTCCGGCATCCTCCTGGGCCATTTCGGCCTGGAGATAGACCACGGCACGCTGGAGTTTTTGCGGGATTTCGGCCTTATCCTCTTCGTGTACTCCATCGGCACGCAGGTCGGCCCCGGGTTCTTCTCCTCTTTCAGGAAGCAGGGCATCCGCCTTAACCTGCTGGCCGCGGCCGTAGTGCTGGGCGGCGTGGGTGTGACGCTCGCGGTGGCCCGACTGGCGGGTTTCGATATCGCCACCGCCGTGGGCATGTATTCCGGCGCGGTCACTAATACCCCGTCGCTCGCCGCCGCGCAGCAGACGCTGGGGGCCATTAATCCCGAGGCGGCCAATGCCGCCTCCGTGGGCTACGCCCTGGCCTATCCTGGGGCTATCCTGGGCATCATCCTCACTATGGTGCTGATACGCCGGCTCTTCCGCGGGCAGGCGGCGCAGGACCTGGCGGCGGCCGAGACCGATAAGGCCGGTTCGGGCCTGAGCAATTTCAACATCCGGGTGGATAACCGCAACCTGGAAGGCCTGAAGATCTGCGAGATCCCCGCCCTCAACGAACTGGGCGTGGTGGTTTCCCGGTATTCCCATGAAGGCTCCATAGCCGTGGCGCACGACGATACCGTGCTTCACGCCGGCGACGTGCTGCTGGCGGTAGGCCGCGAGGAGAGCCTTAAGAAGTTCATGCTGGTGGTGGGGTCCAAGAGCGAAATGGACCTTAAGAAACTGCCCAGCCGCATCATCCACTCCCGCGTTATCGTTACCCGCAAAGACGTTATAGGCCGGACGCTCGACGAGATAAAACTGGAGTCCCAGTACGACGTGGTGGCCACGCGCGTGGCGCGTGCCGACGTGGAATTCCTGGTCTCCGATTCCTACGTGCTGCAATTCGCCGATAACCTGGTCATCGTGGGCGACGAGGCCGCCGTGGCCAAGGCGGGCGCGCTGCTGGGCAATTCCCCCAAGGACCTCAACCACCCGCAGCTTATCCCCGCCTTCATCGGCATCGCCGCCGGCGTGCTGCTGGGCTCCATCCCTATCGCCATTCCCGGCCTGGGCGCGCCGGTGAAGCTGGGCCTGGCGGGCGGCCCGCTCATAATGGCCATACTCCTCAGTTACATCCAGCACATCGGGCCGCTGGACTGGTACCTGCCGCCCGCCGGCAACCTGATGCTGCGTGAGCTCGGTATAACGCTCTTCCTTTCCTGCGTCGGGCTCAAAGCCGGCGGCAAGTTCTTCGAGACGCTGCTCAACGGCAACGGGATGTATATAGTCCTGTTCTCGTTCCTTATAACGGTGCTGCCTATCGTCGTAGTCGGTATTTTCGCGAAGGCTAAGTTCAAACTGAATTATATGTCGCTCTGCGGGGCGTTGGCCGGCTCCATGACCGATCCTCCCGCGCTGGCTTTCTCCAACGCCATGAGCCCGTCCAACCTTTCCGCCATGTCCTACGCCACGGTGTACCCGCTGGTAATGATCCTGCGCGTCATCTCCGCGCAGGTGCTGGTGCTGCTTTTCATGAAATGACCATCATCATCGCCAACCTCGTCCTCGTTCTCGCCGCCGGCTGGCTGTTCCGCCGGTTCGGCGTGGTGCAGGAAGGCGCGGAGAAGGCTTTCAACCAGTACCTCTATTATCTGGCTCTGCCGGCGCTCATAATCCTCAAGATCGCGGACACCCCCCTTGGCGGGCTGGGCTGGCGCTTCTTCGCCGTGAACACGCTGCCGCTGGCGGCCGTGATGGCGGCTGCCTGGGGCCTCTGGAAGGCCGGCAAGATAGACTGGCGCCTGGGGCGCCTGCTCATCATAGTTTCGGTGCTGGGCAACACCGTCTACCTGGGGTTCCCGGTGGCCGCTATGCGCCTGGGAGGCGAGGCCATAGGCTACGCGGCCATCGCCTCTTCCGTGCACAACGTTTTCATCTTTACCTTCGGCTTCCTGCTGATGAGCGTGGTCTGCGAGCGGGACTGCCCCCCGGCCCGCTTCGCGCGCCTGATCGGGCGCAGCGTGGTGCTGTGGGCTTCGGTCGCCGGCTTGCTGATAGCCGGCTTCGGCCTGCGCATCCCGGACCTGGCGCACCGGGTCCTTTCCGATATCGGCGGTACTACCCTGCCGTTGTCGCTGTTCACGCTGGGCGTAGGGCTTTACGGTAAAAAGCTGGCCCACAACCTGCCGCGCATCGCGCTGGTAAGCGGCCTGAAGCTGCTGCTGCTGCCCGCCCTTTTCCTGCTGGCGGCCAGGGCTTTCGGTTATACCGGGTTCATCCCGCGGGTGGTTTTTATAGAGATGGTAATGCCTGTAGCGGTTATGAACTATATCGTGGCGCGCGAATTCGATTTCGACGAAGACCTCGTCGGACAAAGCATCCTTTTTTCCACGCTCGCCTTCTTCCCCCTGCTCTACCTTTACGACTGGGCCATGATGGTCTTCCTTTAATATAGGCCCTTTACCGCTGTTTTAACGGCCCTTCGGCCCTTCTGCCCGGGGCCGGGTTGGGCTATCATATAGTTATGTTAAAACGCCTCCTCGCGCTGCTTTGCGCGATTGCCGCCGTTCCTGCCGCCGCCCAGCCCGACGCTCTGCACCAACTGCATTCAGCAGCTCCCGCCGCATATACAGAGACCGGCTTTACTGCCCCCGAGGTCCAGCCCTCCCTTCCGGCCGGGCGCTGGCCCACGGCCTCGCACGGCTACTTCGATACGGCGCTCATCCTCGGCATAAAGAGCGACGACGCCTCCAACGACTATTACCCTTTCGCTGGCGAGGTGAAAGTCCCCGTGGCCGACCCGGACGGTAACCAGCAGCAGGACGAGGTGCTTGGCCTGAAGGGTGGAATGACCACCGAAGCCGGCCATCCCGGCTTTTTCGCCAACGGCGGGGACGTGAAGCATTACTGGGAGCGGGCGCTTAAAGATTACCGGAACCTGGATTTCGTCCGTGCTTATTACGATATCGGGATTGTGGCGCATCTTACGCAGGACCAGGCCGTGCCGGCCCACGCCGCCAACATCAACCATGTTATAACCTTCGGCGACAAATTCGAGAAAGCCATCAAGAAGAACCTCAGCCTGTTCGCCAAACTGCAGGGCAAGGTGCAGGCCATGATGCTCCCGGATCTGGAGCCGTACGCCTACTATCAGCCGCTGCAGGACGATACCCGCGCGCACCTGGCGCAGTGGGTGAACCCCTCCACCAAGGTCCCTTATTGGCCGGCCGCCGGCGACGCTCCCCCTCCGGGGCAGGACGCCACCAAGGGCTCCTGGAGCCACTATCCCGCCGCCGGGGACACTTACGACCTGGGCGTCAGCCCGGAGATCATGGACCGACAGATGCTGCAGGCCGCCATTTATACCTACGGCGTGCTCAAGGCCGCCGCCAAGCGCCTGCCGCCGGTGACCGGCGGCCTTTCCGCCGAGAGGATCTCTTCCGATAAGCAGGCCGAAGTGGACCTGAACTTTACCGCTTACGACAATCGCTCCGGCCTCCTGGCCGCCACCGTTTCCCGGCCGCTCTACGGCTATTCCAAGACCCTGGCCCTGAAGAACTCCTCCGACGGCAGGACCATCCCTTCCTCCCAGGTCTCGCTGCGGCTGCCCAGGCCGGAGGCTTATCAGAAGGGGGACGATTATGTAGTGGTGACCCTGCGCGACCTGGACGGCAATGTCTCGGAGACCAGGACCAAGGTCCGCTACGAGGAGCCCGAGCCGGCTTATTAAGCCTGCCCGGTCCAAAAAGGAAAGAGCCGCTTAGAGCGGCTCTTTTCTTTTGCGGCGTACCGGCTATACGGTCTCTTTGGGGCCCAGTTCTTCCTCGAGCTTGCGGCGCTCGTAGATCTGGCGGTAGAGGCCGCCCAGCGCCAGGAGTTGCGGATGCGTGCCTTTCTCCGCCAGTTTCCCCTCGTCCAGCGTAAGTATAAGGTCCGCGTGCTCGATGGTTTTTACCCGGTGCGTCACTATCAGGCAGATGGCGTCCGGCAGTTCTTTGCGCAGGTCCTTCCAGAAATTCTCCTCGGTCTGCGCGTCCATGGCGCTTGTGGCGTCGTCGAACAGCAGCAGATCGGGCTTTGCCAGCAGGGCGCGGGCTATGGCCACGCGCTGTTTCTGGCCTCCGGAAAGCGATACGCCGCGGGTGCCCACCTGGGTATCGAGCCCTTTGGGGAGCTTTGCCAGGTCGTGCCTGAGCTGGGAGACGCGCAGGGCCCTTTCCATGGCCGCCTCGTCAAAACCTTCGCGGCCCAGCGTGATGTTATTCTTCACGGTGTCCGTCATGATGAACGGCTCCTGCGTGACCAGGCCCAGGCGGGAGCGCAGTTCCACGGGGTCGAAGGACCTGATGTCCTGCCCGTTTACGCGCAATTCGCCCGAGGCGAACTCGGAAAGGCGGGTCAGCAGCGAGATCAGGCTGGTCTTGCCAGAGCCGATCTTGCCTACGATGGCCACCAACTGGCCGCGACCGGCTTCGAAGGTTATCTTCTTCAGGAGCGGCTCTTCCTTTGCCGTCAGCACGCAGATCTCCGAGGCTTCCACCCTTTCTATGCGCTCCGGCGGCGGGGCCGGGTTTACGGGCTCCTTTATGGCGCTTCTCCCCTGCAGCAGTTCGTCCACGCGCTTTATGGAGGCCCCGGCGCGCATGCCCGCCACAAAGAATTCGCTGATATCCATCAGCGGCCCCATGATCATCCCTGAATAGAAATAGAAGGCTATCAGGTCGCCCAGCGTGGCGCGCCCGGCCATCACCATCAGGCCGCCGGCCATGTACAGGATGGCCACGGAGAAGAAATTGGCCGAATGGTAGAAGTAGGAGAAGAGTATGTGCAGGCGTTCGGAAGCTATCTCCGCGTCCCTCTGCCCGTCGGTCTTGGCGGCGAAGAAGGCGCATTGCGCGGTTTCCTTGGCGTTGGCCTTGATGAGCTTTATGCCGGTAAAGCAGGTTTCGAGGAAGTCGTAGATGAGCGTGATGGTCTTCTGCACCGCGTCGTAGCGCTCGTGCAGCCGGCGGCCGAGCAGCAGGGAGGCGGTAAGCAGGAACGGGGTGGGCAGCAGCACCCAGAAGGCCAGGCGCTTGTTGAGCACCAGCATCATGGTGACCGCGCCCACCAGGGTGAAAATGGCCTGGATGAAGCGGAAAACCCCCGAGCAGGCGAACCAGGCTATTTTGTCGCCGGAGATGTCGTCCACCATGCGGGTGACCAGGTCTCCGGTAGTGAATTTATGGAAGAACGGCTGGTCCATCCCCAACACGTGGCCGAAGACCTCCTTGCGGAAGTCCCATTCCAGCTTCATGTTCATGTAGGCGCGGTTGCGCTGCGCCGCAAGGCTCACCACGCTGCTGGTCACGCCGACGCCGAGGATGAGCCAGATGCTTTGCAGCAGGTAGCCGCGGGTAATGCCGGCGCTGAGCCCGTTGACTATCTGCTTGATGAGGTAGGGGTAGGCCGCGCTCAGTGCGGCGCTGGACATGCCCAGCAGCACTATGGCTGTCATGCGCCATTTGTAGCGGCGCCAGTGGGGAAGAAGCCACTTCAGCGTGAAGATCACCGGGGTTCCTCCCCGAACTGCAGTTTGTAGAACTTTGAATAGACGCCGCCGCGGGCCAGCAGTTCTGCGTGGGTGCCGCTTTCCTTTATCTCCCCCTCGGAGACCAGCAGGATATTGTCCGCGTTGCGGATGGTGGAGAGGCGGTGGGCGATGACTATCATCGTCCTGCGGCTCAGCAGGCGCGCCATGGCGGCGTTGATCAGCCGCTCGGTATAGGGGTCGATGTGGGAGGTAGCCTCGTCGAAGACCAGCACTTCCTGGTTGAGCACCATGGCGCGGGCCAGGGCTATCACCTGCTTCTCCCCGGCGGAGAGGTTGGCGCCTTTTTCCGTGATGTGCTTGTTGAGGCCGTGCTTTTTGAAGAAGTGTTCCAGACCCACGGTCTTTATGGCGTCGTGCACCATCGCGTCCGGTATGGCGTCGTCCATCAGCTTGAGGTTCTGCATGATGGTGCCGGGGAAGAGGTAGATGTCCTGCTGCACCAGGCCTATGGAGGTGCGCAGGGACTTCAGGCTTATGGCGGAAAGGTCCGCGCCGTCTATCAGGATCTTGCCCTTGTCCGGAGAGTAGAACTTGAAGAGCAGGTTGGTCACGGTGGTTTTGCCGCCGCCGGTCTCCCCCACTATGGCCAGGCTTTTGCCTTTCGGGAGCTTGAAAGAGACGTCCTTGAGCACCCACGGCGAGTCCTCGGCGTAGCGCATCCAGACGTTGCGGAACTCTATGCCGTCCTTTATGGCGTGGATGAAGTGCGGGGCGGGCGGGTCCACTATGCCGGGCCTGCGCTCCAGTATCTTGTGTATGCGGTGTCCGGCCGAGAAGGACCGCTGTATTACGCTGACGTGCTCGGAAATGCTGAAGATGGGCTCGAACAGTTTATCGATGTAGAGGATGAACATGATCAGCGTGCCTATGGTCATGGTGCCCTGTATGGCCCACCCGCCGCCCACTCCCAGGATCAGCGCTATGGAGATGGGGCTTACCAGGATGATGCTCAGAAAAAAGATGATCATCATCAGTTCGGCCCTGAGTTCCGCGTCGAACTTGCGCTTATTGATGTCCTCCAGGCGGGCTTCGGTCATCCGTTCGCGGTTGAAGGCCTGCAGCAGCCCGGCGGCGTTGAGGTGTTCGGTGAGGAAGCCGGAGATCTCGCTGGCGAGTTTGCGGACGGTTATGAACAACGTGGAACTTTTGCGCAGGAAAACGGTGCTGATGACCAGGACGAACGGGAGCACCGAGCAAAGCATCAGCGTCAGTTTGGGACTGAAGTAGAACATCACCCCGAAAGTGACGAAGAACATAAGGATGTCGCGGAAGATGTTGACCGTGGTGTTGGTGAAAAGCGCGTAAAGGGTGGAGGTATCCGCCTGCACGCGGGCGTTAAGCCTGCCGACGGGGAATTCGGCGTAGAAAGGCAGGTCCAGGGAAAGCATATGCGCGAGCATGCGCTTCTTCAGGTCCGTCATGATCTGCTGGCCGGTTTTCACCAGCCGCATGCGCAGGAAATAATTGGTGACCAGGAACAGCAGGGAGTTCATGAACAGCGCGCCCACCGCGAACGCCAGCTGCCGGGCGTCGGCCGCCGGGATGGCTTTGTCGATGATGTGCTTGGCTATCAGCGGGGTGAGCAGGTTGAAGGCGGTGGACAGCAGCAGCCAGGCGAAAGCCGCGGCGAAACCGCGCTTTTCGGGCAGGATAAAGCCTACCAGCAGGCGGAAGGTCGCCTTGTAGTTTATCTTTTCTTTCGGGTCTTGCCCGTCGTCGTTGCCAAATCCGTGCATGGTCGCTGAATAAAAAAAGGGCCCGGTTTTCTCCCGGGCCCCTTTTTGGACGTCCCGGTCTCAGTTCGCTTTGAACTCCGCTCCGCGCTTGAGGGCCTTTATATTGAGCTCTATGACTTCCGGCTTGAGCTTTTTGTAGACCTTGGGCAGGGCCTTGGCTATGCCGTCTATGGTGATGGCTCCGGTGGCGGCGGCGAAGGCGCCCATGGCCACCATGTTCATCGCCTTCACGTTGCCCAGCTCGGCGGCTATCTCGTTGCAGGGTACGTTGAGGATCTTTATGTCCTTGCGTACGGGCTTGGAGTTCACCAGCGAGGTGTTCACTATCAGCAGGCCGCCGGGCTTCACCATGGGCTCGAACTTGGCCAGCGAAGGCTCGTTGAGCACGATGACCGTGTCGGGCTGCAGCACTATCGGGGTAGTAACCTCGTCGGAGGCCACCACCACCGAGCAATTGGCCGTGCCGCCGCGCATCTCGGCGCCGTAGGCCGGGAAGAAGCTGACGTTCTTGTTCTCCATCATGCCGGCCTGCGCCAGCAGGTAGCCGGCGGAGATAACGCCCTGGCCGCCGAATCCGGATATCCTTATGCCTTGGTACATGTTAAAGTCCTCCGTTATTTCTTGTCGGCCGCGCAGGCGTCCTTGTAAACGCCGAGCGGGAACACGGGCAGCATGCCTTCGGCCACGAACTTGGTGGCTTCCGAAGGGTTGTCCAGGCGCGTGCCCCAGTTGGTGGGGCACATGGAGAGGACCTCCACCATGCTGAAGCCCTTGCCGTCTATCTGGTTCTGGAAGGCCTTCTTAATGGCGCTTTTGGTCTTGAGCACGCCGGGCGCGGTATGCACCGTGGTGCGCTCCAGGTAGGTGGCGCCGTCGATGGTGGCGAGCATCTCGCTCATGCGGATGGGGTAGCCGGCCTGCTTGGCGGTGCGGCCGTCCACGCAGGTGGTGGCCTTCTGGCCCATCAGGGTGGTCGGGGCCATCTGGCCGCCGGTCATGCCGTAGATGGCGTTGTTAACGAAGATCACCGTGATGTTCTCGGAACGGATGGCCGCGTGCACTATCTCGGCCATACCGATGGAGGCCAGGTCGCCGTCGCCCTGGTAGGAGAACACGATGGTGTCGGGCTTGGCGCGCTTGATGCCGGTGGCTTCCGCCGGGCCGCGGCCGTGCGGGCCCTGGATCATGTCGCAGTTGAAGTAGGTGTCGGCGAACACCGCGCAGCCCACCGGGGCCACGCCCACGGTGCGGCCCCGGATGCCAAGTTCGTCCATCACTTCGGCGACCAGGCGGTGGATGATGCCGTGCCCGCAGCCGGGGCAGTAATGCATCTTTACGTCCAGCAGGGATTCCGGCTTCTTATTTAGCAGCTGCATATTCTTTCGCCCCCTTCTTTATGATCTTTTCCATGACCTTGTAGACGTCTTCGGCGTTGATTACCGAGGCGCCGGGCTTGGCGTACAGGTGCACTTCGGAGCGGCCGTTAAGGGCCAGCTGCACGTCTTCCACCATCTGGCCGAGGCTCATCTCCACTACGATGAAATGCTTTATCCTCTTCGAGAGTTCCACGATGCGGGCCTTGGGGAAGGGCCACAGCGTTATGGGGCGGAACAGGCCCACCTTCAGGCCTTTCTCGCGGGCCATCTTCATGGCCGCCACGGAGACGCGCGCGGAAATGCCGTAGGCCACTATGGCTATCTCGGCGTCCTCCAGCATCTTTTCCTCGAACATGGTCTCGGCGGCTTCGATAGCCTTGTAGCGCTGCACGCGCTCGTTCACCATGATCTCCACGCCGCCTTCTTTCAGGTCGTAGGATTTGACTATGCGTTTGGCGCGGCCGTTGTTCACGCCCAGGGCCCACGCGGGTTCGGTAAGGGTCTTGGGGTCCACTTCGGGGGTCTTGAACTCCACCGGCTCCATCATCTGGCCCAGGATGCCGTCGGCCAGCACCATGGACGGGATGCGGTACTTGAAGGCGACTTCGTAGCACTTGTGCGGGAAGTTGGCCATCTCGGTGACGGAGTTCGGCGCCATCACGAAGCAGCGGTAATCGCCGTGGCCGCCGCCGCGGGTGGCCTGCCAGTAGTCGCCCTGGGCGCCGGCTATGTTGCCCAGGCCGGGGCCGCCGCGCATGACGTTGCCGATGAAGATGGGCAGGTCCGCGCCGGCCGCGTAGGAAATGCCTTCCTGCTTGAGGCTCATGCCGGGGCTGGAAGAGGAGGTCATGCAGCGTACGCCGGTGGCGCCAGCGCCGTAGACCATGTTTATGGCGGACACTTCGGACTCCGCCTGCACGAACGCCCCGCCCACCTGGGGCAGGCGCCAGCTCATGTATTCGGGAATCTCGTTCTGCGGGGTTATCGGGTAACCGGCGAAGAAGCGGCAGCCGGCGCGGATGGCGCCTTCTGCCAGGGCTTCATTGCCTTTCATCAGTTTCTTTTCGGCCATGATAAGCTCCTTATTTATAGACCCGGATCGCGAGATCGGGGCAGATGCGCGCACAGCTCTGGCAGGCTATGCAACAGCCTTCCTTGGAGTCCAGGGCCGGGTAATAGCCGGTCTTGGAGAATTTATCGGACTTCTCGATGCACTTTTTGGGGCAGACCTGGATGCAAAGGTAGCAACCCTTGCATTTATCGACATCTACTTCCATCTTCGGCATAGAACCTCCGGTTTAGTTTGCTGCTTGCGCAACGGGCGGTGCTCGGCGGGAAAACGGGGCTGTCGGGCTGCCTGGGGGCCGTCTGATGGCCAGAAGGCCCTGTTACGGCACAAGCATTGCTTAGTCGCGCGTGGTGCTGAAAGCCTGTATAAAAAGTATAACAAAAAAAACCGGGTTTTAATACCCGGTTTTTAAGCGCCGTTGCCGCGGATCAGGGGAGCCGCAGCAATCTTTTAACCTCGGCGATGAGCAGGTCCGGGGTGACCGGCTTTTTAAGTACCGCCACATTGGCCAGTTTGGCCAGGTTCTGCACGCTTTCCGGCATGCCGGTGGAGAAAACTATGGGCGTGGCGGTCTGCAGCAGGTTGCGCAGCCGGTCAAAGACCTTCTGTCCCCCGCCGGCGGGCATATCCACGTCCAGTACCAGCAGGTCCGGCTGGAACTGCTGGTAGAGGGTCACCGCTGATACGGCGTCCTCCGCGGTCCTTACCTCGAACCCGGCCTTTACGAATATTTCTTTATAGATCTCCAGGATGCTCAGGTCGTCGTCCACCGCGAGTATTTTAGCCATTCTTGTCCTCCCCCCGCCGCGCCTCGTCGATTTTATTATAGAACTTCTTCAGCAGGATATTCATTCTTTCCTGGCCGAACATGGCGAGCCCGTCCGCGTCCTTGGACAGGGCCCACGCCCTGGCCGCGGCGCCCATGCGCAGCCGGATCTCCGGCGACCGGGCCAGCTTGCCTATCCCCTCCGCCAGCGCGTCGGGGGAAGCCGGCTCCACTATAAAGCCTGTTTCCCCTTCCCGCACCACGTCCGGCAGGCCGCAGACGCGCGTGACCACGGCAGGGATGCCCAGGGCCTGCGCTTCTAGCGGCGCGCGGCCCATCGCCTCGTTAAGGGAAGGCTGTACATAAATATCCAGCGCGCCCTCCAGCGCCGCGGCGTTCTTTCTGAAACCGGTAAAGATAACTTTGTGCCCTATCCCGAGCCTCTCGGCCAGGTTTTTGAGCCCTGCCTCCAGAGCGCCCCCGCCTATAACAAGGTAGCGCAGGCCGGATTCCGGCAGTTCACGCTCCAGCAGCGCGGCGGCCCGGATGAAATACTCCACGCCTTTTACCGGCTCCAGCCGGGCCACGGTCCCGACAGCTATCTCCCCGGGGCCGAGGCCGAGAGCGCCCTTGTCCGCGCGCGTGCCAGCGGCAAAATCTACGCCGCTGTGGATGACGGCCCATTGGCCGGGCCGGCCTATGCCCGCCGCGGCGGTCTCCCGTTTTTCTCCCGGCGTGAGGGCCACGAAATAATCGGTGAAACCGGCAAGAAAGAGTTCCGCGAGCTTGAAGATAAAGGTCTTGAGAAAACCGTAATAGCCGTAGAGCAGGTGGCCATGGGGCGTATGGACGACCAGTGCGGGTTTTGCCGCTTTAAGGTTCGCCAAGCCGGCCGCGACGCGGCCCAGCGCGCCGGCTTTCGACGTATGGGTGTGGACTATGTCGGGGGCGAGCTCCAGGAGCAGGCCCTTAAGCTCCATCAGGGCCCGGTAATCCCGGCCTAAAGAGATCTCGCGCTGCAGGTCAGCTACTTCCACGTAATTCACGGCCGGCGGCAGCAGGTTGCGCAGGCCGGCGGACTCAGGATGCGGCCCGGCTATCAGCGTCACGTCGAAATCTATGGCCTGGGCGGCGCAGGAATCCACCGTGTTGCGGCTGGAGCCGCCAGGCTCGAGCCTGGTTATGATATGGACTACGCGCAGCCGGCTCACCTGGCGGGCCTCGTGGCGGCCTGGGCGGCGCAAAGGCAGGCGCAGAAGATAAAGATCACGCCGGAGACGTAGATCCACAGCAACAGCGCCATAATGCCGCCGAAGGCGCCGTAGAGCGCGCTGAGGGCGGCGATATGCTTAAGGTAGAGGACGAAGAGGGTCTGTGCGGCGTTCAGGAGCAGCGTCGCGCACAGCGCGGAGAACCAGACCTCGGCGTAGCGCGTCCGGCGGTGCGGCGCCACCTTGTAAAAGAACGTCAGGCTCACAAAGACTATCAGCCACGGCAGCACGAACAGCCAGAACTTGTAAGCCGCCGGCAGGAAGAACCCTCCACGGAAAAAACCGGCGAACAGTTTACCCAGCAGCGGCACGCCTATACCCGCCAGCACGGCCGCGCTGGTGATACCCAGCAGCGCCAGGCTTTTGAGCGGCAGTTTCCACCAGTTGGCGCCGGTTGTCCCCCACGCCCGGTTGGCGGCCTGGATGAGCGTGGTAAAGAACTGAGCGGCTACCCACACCAGCATGGCCACCGCCACCGCCCCGGCCTGGCCCCTGGCCCGCACCACGCGCGTGACGGTGTTGAAAACATAGTCGCGCATCTCCCCCGTTATGGGGACAAAGCGCTCCACGTAAGAGATCACCAGGTTGCCCGCCGCGGAGCGGTCTATGAACAGGGTGGCCGCGGCCACGAACAGGAGGATGAGCGGGAACAGCGAGAAGAACGCGCTGTAGGCGAAGGCGGAGGCGCGCTGCCCCCCGTCTATCTCGTTGAACCTGCGCGCCGTAAGCCGGACCGTGGCCCAGCTCCTGCGCGCAAGTTCCTTCGCCTTGTCGTCCATCGTTGTTTTACGCCGCCTTCTTAACGGCTTCCAGCGACTCGGCTATCATGTCGGCCGCGTAGCCCAGGTCCTTCGGGGAATGCCGGTAGCAGACGTAGCCGTGGTGGTAGGGCTGCAGGAAGACCTTGCGGCGTATCAGCTCGGTGTAGAATTTTACGCGCGCCTTCTTGTAGGCGCCGGTCTCGTCCTTGTCGAAGGTGATGTAGGGCATCCACGGCTCGCCGGTGAACTGCACCGCCAGGCCGCTCGCCTTCACGTATTTGCGCACTTTTTTGCAGAAGGCCTGGCCCTGTTTGGCTATGACGTCGAGCATGTTGTCCCGCTCGAGGATCTCTATGGTCTTGAGCGAGGCCACCATGGCCAGGGTGTTGTTGAAGTAGGTGGAACTGACGAAGGCTTTGCTTACCAGCACGTCCATCACGTCCTTGCGGCCGGCCACCATGCTGATCTCGTAGCCGTTGGCCATGGCCTTGCCGAACACGCTCATGTGAGGCGTCACGCCGAAGTATTTCTGCGCGCCCCCCAGGCTCATGCGGAAGCCCGTGCGGATCTCGTCGAAGCACAGCACAGCGCCGTACTGCTCGGAGAGTTTCTTGCAGCCCTCCAGGAAGCCCGGCTTGGGCATCTGCACTTCGTGGGCGTTGGGGTGGCCCAGCGGGGTCATGATGATGCAGGCCACGCTGTCGCCGTGCTGTTTCATCAGGTCTTCGAGCCCCTGCAGGTCGTTGTATTCGAACTCCAGCACGTCCTCGTAGGTCTTGGGCAGCACGCCGCCCTTGTTCTCCACGCACCAGTCGTGCCAGCCGTGGTAGCCGCAGCGGATGGTCTTGGTCTTGCCGGTGAAGGAGCGGGCTATGCGGCCGGCCAGCGTGGTGGCGTCCGAGCCGGTCTTGGCGAACACCACTTTCTCGGCGGAGGGCACCAGGGAGATGGCTTTTTTAGCCAGCGTGTTCTGGATCTCCTGCACTATGGACATGCAGAAGCCTTTGTTCTTGATCTGGTCGATGACGGCCTTGTCTATTTCCCTCTCGCGGTGGCCTATGATGATGGGACCGTAGGCGCAGAGCATGTCTATATACTCGTTGCCGTCCACGTCGGTGACCTTGCCGCCCTTGGCGCTCTCGAAGAAGATAGGGTATTCGCCAGGCACGAAGTTGTACGGGCGGCGGATGCCCATCATGCCGCCGGGGATGAGCTCCTGCGCTTCCTTGTAGAGTCTGTCGGAATTGTCGAGTTTAAGGTGTTCGGCCATGGTAGTCTCCTTATTTCCTGTTCGTCATGCGCTCGTAAAGCTTTTTCACCACGAAAGTGGCCACGTGTTCGGCGTAGGTGCCGGAGCCGAAGCCTGCGTCGTAGCCCAGCTCCTTGGCCAGCTTGTTGTTGACGCGCGGCCCACCCATCACCAGGAGCAGTTTGCCGCGCACCTTCTCCGCCTCTGCCAGCTCAATGAGCTCGGTCAGGTTCTTTATGTGCACGTCTTTCTGCGTCACTATCTGCGACACCAGCACGGCGTCGGCCTTGAGCTCTTTGGCCTTGGCGAGTATTTTCTCGTTGGGCACCTGCGAGCCCATGTTGAGCGCCTCTATCATGGGGTAGCGCTCCAGCCCGAAGTGGTGGTTATAGCCTTTCATGTTCATGATGGCGTCTATGCCCACGGTATGCGCGTCGGTGCCGGTGCAGGCGCCCACTATCACCAGTTTGCGCTTGAAATGCGTCTTGATGAACTCGTTCACCTCGTCCATGGACATGTACTTGTCCACGGCCTCGGCGTATTCCACCTTGTCGTAGTCTATGCCGGTTTCGGTCTTGCCGTAGGCCACGAAGAACGTGAAATCCTCGGAGAGGGCGGAGGCGTGGACCACGTCCACTTTGTGGAAGCCCAGCTTCTGCACGTAAAGCCTGGCGGCCTCCTTGGCCCGGCCGGAATTCTTTACCGGCAGCGTGAAGGAAAGCTGCATCGCTCCGTCGTTGGAAGTATCGCCGTAAGGTTTTATGATCATGGTGCCTCCCTTATTTCCCGACCTTGAGCTTCTTCTTGAGGTACGCCTCTACCGGGTTATAGTAGCCGGAGGCTTTCTCGTAGACGCCGTCGAAGCCCTTGCCGCCGTCGCGCGGGCGCTTTATCTCGGCGAACATGCCGGTCTCGATGGCGGTGAAGAGCCCGTGGTCCTTGACCTCGCCCAGCATCGCTATGGTTTCGTCCAGCACCAGCTGGGCCCGCTTCTGGATCACGCCGCCTTTCTTGAACTCTATCTCCTCGGCGAAATCCGCCATGGTGTTGTGCACGTACAGGGCGTTATCTATGGCCAGCGCGCGGTCCTGCAGGTACGGCGTGTGGATGGCCTCGGTCAGCATGCCCAGCAGGTGGATGCCCTGCCCGGTGGCCTTGGTGACAAAGTTGAACAGCGTGTTCATGGCGTAGCCTTTGAAGACGTCGCCGGTCATGAACTTGGTGGGCGGCATGTATTTCAGCGGGTGCTCGGGGAAGATCTCGCGGGCCATCAGCGCCTGCGCGTACTCGTACAGGAAGCCGTTCTTCAGGTCCGGGTTTATCTCGAAGGCGTGGCCCAGGCCCATCAGGCGGTTGGGCATGCCGGCGCCGGCCGCGAAGCGTTCGTTGAGGAACTGGCTGGCGAGCACGGTGTGGGCCTTCTCCACGGCGTCGGAGGTGGTGAGGTAGTTGTCCTCGCCGGTGTTGATGATGATGTCCGCCGCGGTGTTGATCATGCGGCTGAAGAACTGGTCCGTGAACGTGCGGTACATGTTGATGTCCCGGAACAGGATGCCGTACATGGAATCGTTGAGCATCATGTCCAGGCGCTCCAGCGCGCCCATGGCGGCTATCTCGGGCATGCAGAGACCGGAGCAGTAGTTCACCAGGCGGATGTAGCGGCCCTCTTTCTCCCCCGTCTCGTCCAGCGCCTTGCGCATGATGCGGAAGTTCTCCTGCGTGGCGTAGGTGCCGCCGAAGCCCTCGGTGGTGGCGCCGTACGGCACGTAGTCCAGCAGGCTCTGGCCGGTGGTGCGGATCACCGCGATGATATCCGCGCCCTGGTGCGCGGCGGCCTGCGCTTGTTTCACGTCCTCGTAAATATTGCCGGTGGCCACTATGACGTAGATCATCGGGGACTTGATCTTGTCCTTGGAGAGTTTGAGCTGGGCGTTGCGGTGAGCCACGTTGCCGGCTATGCGGGCGTCCAGGCCCTTTATTATTTCCTCCGCCTTCTTCTGCACGCGCTTATTGTCGGTGAAAGGGATCTCGGTGATGTTGAGCCCCTTCTCGATCTCGGCGTTAAGTTCGGCGGGGGTCTTGCCGAGCTTTACCAGGGCGTTGAGGTAAACGGACGCCGCGCCGCCGGCGAGCTTGTCGCCGCACTGGGCGGCTATCAGGTTGGGCACCGGCACGCCGTCGGAGTTGGCGCCGTCCGCGCCCAGCAGGCGCAGGGTGGCGCGCTCTATGGTGACGGTGGTGTGCTTGTCTATGAATTCCTGCACCGGGGCCGTTATCTCGGCGGCCAGTTCCCGGGCTTCGTCTATTTTAGGCTTGGAAAGCCCCAATTTGCTTTTCACCGGTGTCATTTTTTCTCCTCCATGAATTCCTGGGCGCGCTTTACCACGCCTTTGGCCACGCCTAATATGCCGGCTATCTTAATGGCGTCGCGGGCTTCTTCGCCGTCGGTGCCCTCCAGCAGTTCGTAGCGCATGAACTTGTTTATCATCTTCAGCTTCTCGTCCAGGCCGCAGGCGGCGCGGCCGGAAAAATACTCGTTAAAGGCGGCCGTGTCGAAGCCGCGCATCTTGAAGGAAGCCGCCGCCTTGCCCGTGCGCAGGCCGGAGAAATGCGTGGCCAGGAAGGCCGTGGCGGCGGGGTTGGCGCCCAGGTCTTCGAGGATGGCGGACAGCAGCGCCGCCGCCTCCTCGGAATTGGTGGTGCGGGCGAATTCGTCCATCATGAGCAGCAGGCTGCCGGTCTTAAGGCGGGCGTGCGCCGTTACGAATTCGTTCATTTCCAGCCCGAAGCTGCTGAGACCCCCGGCGGTTTCCATTTCCCCCGCCCCTATAAAGGCCGCCCCGTCGAAGAGCTGCGTCTCGAAAGAAGCCGCCGGCACGAAGAACCCGCTCTGCGCCAGCAGCTGGCAGAAGGCCAGCGTTTTGAGGGCGACTGTCTTGCCGCCCATGTTGGAGCCGTAGATTATGCTGACGCGGCGGGTAAAGGAGGCCGTCAGCGGCGTGTACTTCATGCCGCCGGCGGCCAGGCGCTCTTCCAGCGGCAGGAAGCGGGCTTTCACGAATTTGATGTGCGCGGGGTGCTTCTTTATGGCCGGGCGCTGCAGTTTCAGTTCCGCCGCCAGCCGCGCTCGTTCCGCCGCCACGTCTATGCGGGTTATGGCGGCGGCGTAATTCTCGAAATTCTTCCGTTCGGCCGCTACGGCCGCGGCCAGTTTCTTTATGATGCCGGCTTCCAGTTCCTGCTCGCGCCCGCGGCGGCGGTCGCGTTCCGCCGCGGTTTCCATATAGTCCTGGCCGTAAACCGGTTTTACCGTGACCCGGCTCCCGTCGAAGGGTTCGGCGAAGAGTTCAGGAGCGCCGGCTATTTTCACGGCCGTCTTTTCGTCCACTACCAGGAAATCTCTGTCGCTGAAGTCCAGGCCCCAGCGTTCGCGCAGCGCCTTGAGCTTCTTTTCGCGCAGGGCCTTGAGCGCCTTGTCGCACGCGGCTATGGCGGCCCTTTCGGCGGCCAGTTCCTCGGAGTAGGCGTCCGCTACGTGGAAGGCTTCCCCTGCGCCGCCTTTGTTAAGCAGGGCCAGCAGGCCGGCGGACTCCCAGCGGGCGCCGAACTTGGAGCGCAGCGGAGCCGGCAGCAGTTTGAAGATCTCCGCGGCGTTAGCCAGGAACTTGCGCGCCTGGAAAAGTCCCGGCGCCCCGCCCAACGCTTCGGGCGACAGTTCGGCCCC
>JACRER010000016.1 GCA_016234365.1 Elusimicrobiota bacterium
GGCTGTTCAACGCGATGTTCGACAGCCTGCTGCTTACCGTGGCCTTCGCCCCCCTTCTTTACACCCTGATGACTAAACAGATCCAGTCCATCATCGTGGAGCGGGAGTCCCTGGAAAACCTGGGCAAGATCAACAGCCTTATCCTGGAGTCGCTGGGAGAAGGCATTTACGGGGTGGGGCTGGACGGCAACATAATTTTCATGAACCGGGAAGCGGAAAAGATGCTCGGTTATACCCTGGCCGACCTGGCCGGCCGGCACTCCCACGAGGCCGTCCATTACGCCAGGCCCGACGGCTCAAAATACGTCTCCACCGACTGCAAGATCTACGCCGCGTCACGCGACGGCCGCGTGCGGCGCGTGACCGACGAGGTGTTCTGGAAGAAGGGCGGCACGCCGGTCCCGGTGGAGTATATCGCCACCCCCATAGTGAAGGACGGCAAACTGGCCGGGGCGGTGGTGGCCTTCTCCGACATCACCGAACGGCTGCGCGCGGCAAAGGAACTGGAAACCGCCAAGGCGGCCGCGGAAGCGGCCAACAAGGCCAAAAGCGAGTTTCTGGCCACCATGAGCCACGAGATCCGCACCCCGATGAACGCCATCATAGGCATGGGAGAACTTCTCGAGGAAACGAAACTGGACAGGGAGCAGGAGCAGTACGTGCGGGTTTTCAAGTCGGCCGGGGAAAGCCTGCTGGACCTCATAAACGACATTCTCGACTTCTCCAAGATAGAGTCCGGCCGCATAGACCTGGAGGAGACGGATTTCGACCTGGAAGACCTGGTGGGCAAGACCTGCGAATTCCTGGCGCTGCGCGCGCATAAGAAGGGCATAGAACTCAACTACGAATTGGACGAGGACGTGCCCTGCGCGGTGAAAGGCGACCCGGTAAGGGTACGGCAGGTGCTGGTGAACCTGCTGGGCAACGCCATAAAATTCGTGGAAAAGGGAGAGATCTTCCTGCACGTGAGCCGCAGGGAGGCCAACGACGGCCTGGGGCTGGTTTTCGCGGTAAAAGACACGGGGATAGGCATCCCGGCCGGTAAACTGGACTCCATCTTCGACAGCTTCACGCAGGCCGATTCCTCCACCACCAGGAAATACGGCGGCACCGGGCTGGGCCTGAGCATCTCCAAGAAACTGGCAGGCCTGATGGGCGGCGATATCCTGGTGGAGAGTGTGCCAGGCAGCGGCAGCACTTTTTATTTCACGGTCAAACTCAAGGGGTCCGCGGAAAAGCCGGCAGGCGCCGCCGCGGCGGCGCCGGAAGAGCTGAAAGGGCTCAACGCCCTTATAGTGGACGACAACGCCACCAACCGGATGATCCTGAAAGAACTGCTGCTCAAATGGGGCATGACCGTGGCGGAGGCGGAAAGCGGGCAGGCCGGCCTGGACGCGGCCGGGAAGGCGCGGGCCGCCGGCGCCCCCTTCCAGCTGGTGCTCCTTGACTATTTCATGCCTGGGATGGACGGCATAGAAATGGCCAGGCAACTGAAGGAGAACCCGGGGATCTTCGCCGGCATCATACTCATGCTCACCTCGGACAGCCGCGGCAGCGACGTCACCCGCGCCAAACAGATGGGGATCTCGGAATACCTGGTAAAACCGGTGAAGAAACGGGAACTCAAAGACGCGATCCTGCTGGCGATAGGCAAGAGCCGGCCGGCGCCGCGGACGGGACCCGCCGCTGGCGCGGCGCTCACGGCGGACATGCTGCCGGCGGCGCGCCTGCTGCTCGCGGACGACGCGCAGGACAATAGGACGCTCGTGACGGCCTTCCTGAAAGCCTCGCCGCTGGCCATAGAGACCGCCGTGAACGGGGCCGAAGCCGTGGAGAAATTTATGGCCGGCACCTACGACCTGGTCCTGATGGACATGCAGATGCCGGTTATGGACGGCCTGGAGGCCGTAAAGAAGATCCGGGACTGGGAGAAAGAGAACGGCCGCGCCAGGACTCACATCATCGCCTTCACGGCGTCGGCCCTGAAAGAGGACATAGATAAAGCGCTCGCCGGCGGCTGCGACTCCTACCTGACGAAACCGGCGAAGAAAGCCGCCCTTCTGGAAACGCTGGCCGGGTTGCTGGGGCGCGGCAAATGAGCTTGCAGGGTTTTTTCAGGAAACGGACCCTGGGGTTTTGCACTACCATGCGCTGCAGCAGGCCCGTCACCGTCGCCGAAACAAAAACCACCGGGATCACCGCCGTAGCCGGAACCAGGTGCAGGCGGGAGTAGATTTCCACGCCGTTCTCTCCTGGCATGTTAAAATCCAGCAGTATCAGGTCCGGGGCAAGTTCCAGCGCTTTCCGCACCCCCGACGCGCCGTTGAGAGCGAAGTCCACGCAAAGCCCCCTGGCCTCCAGGAATTTGCGCATGAGGACTATCATTTCCTCGGCATCGTCGATAATAAGCACCAGTTTTCCCATAATTTCGATCCAGCCCGCGCAACAAATATCCGCCGGTCAGTTCCCGAGCGGCAGTTCCAGCACAAAAGTAGTCCCGGCCCCCTCCTCGCTGGAGAAAGTTACCGTTCCCGCCAGATAGCGTTCGGAGAGCAACTTTATGCTGTAGGTCCCAAGGCCCCGGTCGGCCCCTTTTGTAGAAAAGGACCGGTTAAAGATCTGCAACTTCACATCTTTAGGCATTACGGCACAGTTATGCACCGTGAAGACGGCGCGGCCGCTGTCGGCCGAGGCGCATAACGTTACCTTCTCCCCCGCGGCCGAGGCTTCCAGTGCGTTTTTGAGCATGTTGCCCAACACCCTGGAAAGCAAAGTCGCGTCGGTAATAAGCGTTACCTCGGCTCCCGGCAGCACCTCTATTTCCTTGCCCTTCGCAGCTTCATGGGCACTGTACATTTCCGCGATATTATTTAAAAGGCCGCACGCAGGCACCATTTTGTGCTCCGGCCGCAGTTCCCCGCTTTCCGCCTTCAGGAGTTCCCTCTGCGCCACTATTTCGCCTATCAGGCGCTGCGAGAGGCGGCTTATGGTCCCTCCATACCCCCTCAGGGTCTGCGGGTCGGTCTCTTCCGACATGACTTCGGAAAAACCCTCCAGCGAGCCGGCGGTGTTCAGCACATCATGGAAGAAAATATGTTCAAGGGCCCGACGCCGCTTTTCGTGGCTAACGTCGGAAACGTAGAATACCGTGAATTTCGCGTCCGAAACCGTTATAGGGACCGCGGTAACTTTCAGGTCAAACGCGTCCGTCCTGCCGCCGGCCTTCGTCAGGAGCCGGCACTCCCCCGAGGCCCGCTCCCCCCGTTGGCTGGCCAGTATGGCCAGCACGGCCCCACAGGTGGAGCACTTCTCGCCCGTCCCGCAGCCTCCCGGAGCCTCGGCATTAACGCAGGCGGCCGCCTCTCCGGGGCGCTGGCCGATAATTTTTTCAAGCCCCGTCACCCCCAGGAACTCCAACGCCGAGCGATTGGCGTAAACAATCTGCCTGTTCTCGTTCAAAACCAGCAGCAGGTCCGGCATGGTCGCAAGTATCCCGGTAAAAAGACCGCTCCGCTCCATCTCCCGGCGTTGCGCGTTCAAGGCGTCGGCGCCGCTGCGGCCCGACGGCGCGAAATTAGTAGGAAGTTCCGGTTCCGGCATATTCCCCCCTGGCGGATGAGCCTGCTCTCACAGTTTAACTTGCAAAGAAAGAGCCCGCGAAATCCCGTTCATAAGGGCCGCAGGCTCATGGATATTCTAGCAGAAATATCGCGGATGTCAAGGCCCGGTTCCGGCCCGGCCGCACCCGCGGCGCGCACGCTCGCGGCCCCAAAAAGCCGGCAGAAGGGTTTTTGCGACCTTCTCCCGGAAGACCCGCGGGTCCGCCTCCAGGAGCAGCTCCCCCCCGCATTCGTTTTTCAGCAGGGCGCCCAGGGCCCCGGCCGTCGCGGTTCCCGGAGCGACCGGGAAGGGGCCGCCGAAATGCGCGGCGCACCCGAGCGCCGCGAAATAAAAACCTATTGCGGCGCTCTTTTCCGTTATCGGCATGGGACAGGAGACCAGCAGCGGCATGGAAGAGATCCGCCTCCCGCAGAGCTCCGCCAGCCGGCCGAAAATATCCGCTATCCTGGCGTTGTTCACGCAGGAACCGAGATGCAGCGCCCTTTTACCGTCCAGCAACCCGTGGCTGCCCAGTTCGAACGCCATGCACCCGGTGGTAAGTATTAGGTAGTCCCGGCTCAATTCGGTGAACGCGTCCACCCAGCCGGCCGCTTCGGACCGGGGATTGACGCAGCCTACCACGGCGATAACGCCCTTGAGCCCGCCCCGGCGCAGTTTTGCCGCGATTCCCGGGACGTCCACATTCTCCTCGCTGGAACCGATAACCACCCTAGCCGGCGGCTGGCGGTTTTCTCCGAAGGCGGCCTCGTACCCGGGCTTCCTGGCGGACCTGTTGCGCAGCGCCAGTTCTATAGCCCGCTTTGCGGCCCGGCGCGCGCTCCTCGCGTCCGTTATCGGCAGATGTACGGCCCCCGGCATCCTGGCCAGGGGGTTGGTGGTTATAAGCCTGGTGTGGTAACATTCGCACAGATCCGAGAGAGAGGGCAGTATGCACTGGGAATCCACTACCAGGGCTTCCACCAACCCGCTGGCTATCACCTCTTCCTGAAGCGTGAAATGCGCGGCCAGCGGAATGCCGTGCGCGGAAAGGAACGTCGCCCCGGTGCAGCAGACGCCCACAAGATTCACTCCGGCGTGCCGGCGCGCCTCCCCGGCTATGGCTTCCACCATGGCCGGCTCATGCCCGTGCACGGCGATATTGACTTTCCGGGCGCTGAGACAAGCCAGGTTCAGCGCCCCCTCCCTCGCCTCCGGTTTCCCGAATTTTCCGTCCTCCAGGGCGGTGGCCGCATGGAGCCCGTAATAGCCGTCCAGTATCGCCATCTTCAGGCACCATTTGACAAGGTCGCCCCAGTCGGAATTCACACCCATGGCGGAAGCGTGCATAGCTTCGGAGATCTCCCTGAAGCAGGAGGAGGGACCGGGCGCCGGCAGGAGGCCGGCCGAGCGCCACGCCCGGTAAAGATATGCGGGCGCCTTGCGCGCCAGGTAGGCGGCCGGTAGTTTCTTCCCGAGGTACTCCCCCAGGCGGGCGGCCTGGCCGCAATGGGCCGCCGCGCCGGCCGCGAGGGTCCGCAGAAGGTTCTTGGCCGTTATCAACTCGTGGGACGCCCCGCAGACGCCTTTCGCCGGGGGGCCGGCCAGCCGGCACGGCCCCATAAAACAGCCTTTACAGCAGTTGCCGAGCCTCCCCACGGGACACGACGGCAGGGAAAGCCTTTCAAGAAGCCTGGGCGGCTTGTTTTTCATATTGTATCCGGCACGGAGAACGCCCGCCGCGCCATGAACGAAGAGAGCCCGGCTCCGGCCCGGGCTCCGCTGCGCAAAACCGCCCCCGCCTAGCCCACCATTTCGCCCAGGCTGAACATGGGCATGAACATGGCGATGACGATGGTGCCTATGACGAAGCCCAGGAAGATCATGATCAGCGCCTCCAGCAAGGACGTGAGGCCCTTCACGGCCGTATCCACTTCCTGGTCGTAGTAGTCCGCGATCTTGGTGAGCATGTTGTCCAGGCCGCCGGTCTCTTCGCCCACGCTGATCATCTGGATGACCATGGGCGGGAAAATATTGGCCTTCTTGAGCGGGTCGGAGATGCGGCCGCCTTCCTTGATGGAGTTGCGGCTGCTGTCTATGGCCTGTTCTATTATCTTATTGCCGGCGGTCTTGGCCACGGTCTCGAGGCCCTGCAGGATGGGCACGCCGGACTTTATGAGCGTGCCGAGCGTGCGGCTGAACTTGGCGATAGCCACCTTCTTGAGGAGTATGCCAAAAACAGGCAGCTTCAGCGAGATCTCGTCTATCTTATACTGCCCCTTTTCCGTCTTGGCCCACTTCTTCAGCAGCCAGACGGCTCCGCCCAACGGCGGTATGATATAGAGCAGTTTGGCGCGCAGGAAGTCCGAAATGGAGATTATCACCCTGGTAAGGAACGGTAGTTCCGCGCCGAAACTGGAAAAGATGTCCTTGAAGATGGGGATCACGAACACTATCAGGAAGATGGTAATGAGGCCGGCGGCGCTGAACACCACCATGGGATACATCAGCGCGCTCTTAACCTTGGCCTTCAGCTGCTCGGCGGATTCCAGGTAGGCCGACAGGCGCTCCAGGATGGTGTCCAGGATACCGCCCACCTCGCCGGCGCGGATCATGGCCACATAGAGCTCGGTAAAAGCGGTAGGGTGCTTCTTCATCGCGTCGGCGATGGAGAGGCCGGCCTCGATGTCGGTGCGCAGGGCGCCCACCACGGTCTTGAAAGCCGGGTTCTCGGCCTGCTGTTCCAGGATAGTAAGGCCCTGCACTATGGGCACGCCGGCCGATACCAGCGTGGACAGCTGCCGCGAAAAGATAACCACGTCCTTATTGTCTACCTTGGGTTTGAAGAACTTGCTCTTTACGGGGGCCGGCTTGATCTCCACCACGGACATCTTCTGCTCGCGCAGGCGCGAGATGGCGGCTTTCTGGTCCGCGGCCTCTACCAGGCCCTCGACCAACTTGCCGCCTTCCTTGGCTTTATAGGCGAATTGCATCGTTTATCAGCCCGTGACCGACAGGGATTTCTGCAGCAGCTTCTTGAGGTCCTCGGGGTCGGCCGAGCGGTTGATGGCTTCCTGGTAGCTGATCTTCTGCTTCTTGTAGAGGTCCACCAGCGACTGGTTCATGGTGACCATGCCGAACTTGCCGCCGGTCTGGATGATGGTGGGGATCTGCTCTATTTTCTGCTCGCGGATGAGGTTGCGCACGGCGGAATTGGCGATGAGCACTTCGCAGCAGAGGGTGCGGCCGGTGCCGCTGGCCATGGGCAGCAACTGCTGCGCGAACACGCCCTGCAGCACGAACGACAGCTGCACGCGGATCTGCTCCTGCTGGTGCGGCGGAAAGACGTCGATGATGCGGTTGATGGTCTGGGAGGCGTCCGAGGTGTGCAGCGTGGCGAACACCAGGTGGCCCGTTTCGGCGATATTCAGCGCGGCGCCGATGGTCTCCAGGTCGCGCAACTCGCCGATCAGGATGACGTCGGGGTCCTGGCGCAGCACGTGGCGCAGGGCCGCGCCGAAGGTCTCGGTGTCGGCGCCCACTTCGCGCTGGTTCACGATGCTCTTCTTGTGCGTGTGCACGTACTCGATGGGGTCTTCCACGGTGATGATGTGGTAGTTGCGGTGCTCGTTGAGGTAGTCTATCATCGAGGCGAGCGTGGTGGATTTGCCGGAGCCGGTGGGGCCGGTGATGAGCAGCAGGCCCTTGGTCATCTTCATCAGTTCGTAGACGACCGGGGGCAGGTTCAGCTCTTCGAAAGTCTTGTACTTGCTGGGGATGGAGCGGATGGCCGCGCCCACCACGCCGCGCTGGCGGTAGGCGTTCATGCGCAGGCGGCCCATGCCCTTGATGCCGAAGGCGAAGTCCAGTTCGTTGGTGGCCTCGAAGCGCTGGCGCTGCGCGTCGGTCATCAGCGAGAAGATGAGCGTCTGGCACATCTCGGGGGTCAGCTTGTCGAAAGGGGTCTGGAGCAGGTCTCCGTCTATGCGCAGCATCGGCGTGGCGCCGGCGGTGATGTGGATGTCCGAGGCGTTCTTCTCGTGCATCATTATGAACAGCTCGCTCATTGTTACCATAGGTATTAGCTCCAGGAAAAACGGTGTAAGTTCAGTCCACTCCCGAACCCGTCACGCGGATAACTTCCTCAACCGTGGTCATGCCCGTAAAAAGCTTGCGCAGGGCCGATTCCCTCAGGGTTATCATACCATTCTTGCAGCCCGCCTCTTTTATCTTGGAGACGTGGACTTTCTCTATGATAAGGTTCCTGATGGCGTCGTTGATCTCAAGTATCTCATGGATGCCCATGCGGCCCTTGTAGCCGGTCTTGGCGCAGAGGTCGCAACCCCTGCCCCTGGACAGAATGATTTTACCATTTTTGGTGTTTTTATCAAGAGTGGCTTTGGACACCCCCAGGCTCACCAGCAGTTCGGGTTTTACCTCGTAGGTTTCCTTGCAGTTCTTGCAGATGCCGCGCACCAGGCGCTGCGCCACCACCATCAGCACCGTGGAGGAGGTCAGGAAGGGCTCCACCCCCATCATGCCTATGCGGGTTATGGCGCCGGGGGCGTCGTTGGTGTGCAGGGTACTGAAGACCAGGTGGCCGGTCATGGCGGCGTTAACGGCTATGGACATGGTCTCAAAATCGCGGATCTCGCCCACCATGATGATGTCCGGGTCCTGGCGCAGGAAGGACCGCAGGCCCGAAGCGAAGGTAAGGCCGACGTCGGTATTCACCATGACCTGGTTGATGCCTTCCAGGTTGTACTCGATGGGGTCCTCTATGGTGACTATGTTCACGTCCGGGGCGTTAAGGGTGGCAAGGGCGGAATAAAGGGTGGTGGATTTGCCCGAGCCCGTGGGGCCGGTGATCAGGTTGATGCCGTGCGGGGCCTTGAGGCACTTGGAGAAGATGGCCAGGTTCTCCGGCTCCATGCCCAGGTCCTCGAGGCGCAGTTTAAGGCCGGAAGAATCCAGGATACGCATGACCACTTTCTCGCCGGGGCCGCAGGGCAGGATGGATACGCGCAGGTCTATCTCGTGCCCCTCTATCTTGAGCTTGGTGCGGCCGTCCTGGGGCAGGCGGCGTTCCGAGATGTCCAGGGTGGCCATGATCTTGAGGCGGCTGATTATGGCGTTGTGGAATTTTTTGGGCGGCGAGGGCTGCGCGTGCAGCACGCCGTCTATGCGGAAGCGCACCTTGGTGTCCTTGTAGGTGGGCTCTATGTGGATGTCCGAGGCGTGGGCCTTGATGGCCGACGAGATGATGAGGTTCACCATCTGCACTATCGGGGCGGCCTCCCCCTTCTCGTCCATCGAGATGATGTCGTCTCCGCCGCCTTTCGCCTCGTCCTCCTGGACCAGCGACACGTCCGTGGTGCCGTTCACGGTCTTGCGGAGGATGTCGTCGAGCGCCTCCTTGGAGGTTTTGGCGCCGTAGTTCTTATCTATCGCCGCTACGATATCGGATTCCGAGCCGAAGACCGGCTTGATGTCGTAGCCGGTCATCATCTTAAGGTCGTCGAGGATGACGATGTTAAGTGGGTCTTCCATCGCCACTTTCAGCCGGTTCTCCGTTTTCTCCACGGCTATAAGGCCGTAGCGGCGGGCGATGTTCTCGGGGATAATTTTAAGGAGGTCCTCTTTAAGTTCCAGGCCGCGCAGGTCCACGAACTCTATGCCGAACTGCTTGCTCAGGAACTCCAGCAGCTTGCGCTCCTCGATGAATTTTTTATGCACCAGCAGGTGCCCCAGCTTGCTGCCGGTGGCGCGCTGCATCTCCAGGGCTTCGTTCAACTGGGCGGCGGTGACCAGGCCGGCGGTAACCAGCATTTCGCCGAGGCGTTTGGAGATATTTATCGACAGACCTTTTTCAGTCATACAAAAAAGACGCGCGGCGCCACGCCGCCGGTTACGGCGCCCCGGAACAGGAGCGGATACTACATCTTACAATAAACCGCTTAAAACAGTTCTTCGTCCGACTCCTGCGCCTTCAGATACTTGACCTGCTCCGATCCCTCCCCCTGGCCGTTCTCGAACCCGGTCGGGTCCGCCTCGGGGGACTGGCCTGCGGCCGGGGCGTCCGGCAGGGGCAGCAACGGGACTTCCTTGGGGCGCGAGGATTTGCGGGCCTTGGGTTTGGCGGCCGGCTTTTTGGCCGGCACCGCGGCGGCGCTCTTCTCTTTTACTCCCTGGTCCAGCAGCTCGATAGCGTTGTTGTTTATGCCGCGCACGATGTCCTGCTTGGCGGAATCCACTTCGAACTGGTAGATCAGCGGGTCCTGCTTGGGGCGCAGCAGGCGGTACTGCACCACCAGGATATCCCCGTGCAGCGGGGTGGCGGTCCACTCCTCGTTGGCGCCGCCGGCGGCGCCGGACAGGAACGAGTTGGCGAACCAGGTGGCTATGGTGCCGCGGCCTCCGGACAATTTATAGTTCTTCACTATATCCAGAGCCTTGCGGATGTTCTCGGAAACTGGTTTGGCCGGTTCGGGCGCGGCCGGAGGCTGCTGGGCCTGCTGGGCGCCTTCGGGCTGCGGCTGGGCCTCGGCGGCGGGCGCTCCGGCGGGCTCGGCTTTAGCGGCGGGCCCCTTATCTTCGAGCTGGCTGGTCAGGGCGGCGGGCTTCTTCCTGCCGCCGATATTCATCATAAGGAGTTCGGAAGTGCTGGCGCCCTCTCCGAGGAAGAGGTACCCAAGGCCTCCAGCGGCCACCGAGGCGAAAGCGACCAGGATCCCGAGGAAGGCCATCTTCCCGCCCTTCTTCTTAGGCTTCTCCTGCGGCTTGGGCGCGGGCGCGCCTTTGACGGTTGCGACCGGGATGCGCTGAGTGGTCTCGGGGGAATCGGCGGGGGCGGCAGGCGCCTTTTTATCCTCGGCGGGCTGCACGGCGGGAGCCGGCTGGCTGGGCTGAGCGGCCGGGGCGGCGGCGGCGGCAGGCTGGACGCCAAAAGTGAAGCCATGCTGGGGCGCAGCCTGCGGCTGGGGTGCGGCGGCTTTCTGAGGCACGCCAAAATCGAACGTGGGCGGCTTCACCGCCTGGGCCTGCGAGGGCATGGTGCGGGTGGACTGGGCCGCGGGCGGTACGGCGGGCGCGCCGGGAGCGTCGGCCTTGGGCGCTATCTTGAACTGCTGGGAGGTTTCGGGCCCCTTGGCGGTTACCACCGTAAAATCGTAGACCACGCCGCCGGCCTGCTGGGGCAGCGGTTCCAGGTTCTCCGGCTTGAACGCCCCGGGCGGGGCGGCTTCCGGCCCGGGCAGCGGCTTATCGTAGTGCGAGCCGTAGACGTAGGCCGGGGCCTGCGTCTGGCCGAGGCTCTTGAACTTGCGGCTGGTAAGGCCGGCGTCGTCCGAAGGTTCCTTGGGCTGCACTCCGAGAGAAGTCTCCAGCTTTATCCGGCTGGCCTGGGGGATGCTCTTCAGGACCCGGCTTTCCATCTCGGGCACGGTCCCCTCGGGACGGGGAGCCGGGGCCTGGGCCGCGGGCCCGGGCTGCGCGGCCGCTTTTGGGGCGGGGCGGGCGGCCGGGACCGAATCGTCCTTAAGCGCCAGTTCCTCTTTCCTTATCTCCTCTATCTTGCGGATGGTATCGTCTTTTTCCTTAAGCTCGGCCAGGTGGCGCACCTGCTCCAGCTCACGCACGTTCTCGGCCGAGCGGCCCAGTTCGTTCTTAACGCGGGCTTCCAGCTCCAGGATGCGCTCGCGGTTCTTCTTCTCCTCCAGGTCCTTCATGCGGATCTTTTCGAGGAGCAGGTTCTTCTCCCAGCGGGCGGCTTCCAGTTCTTCCTGGATGCGCGAAAGGCGGATGTCGAATTTCTCGGCCAGGTCGTAATCGGTATCCTGGCCGGGCCTGGCGGGGCTCTCTTTGCCCTCCTTGTAGGCGCCGAGGATATTGTCGATGGTGTCGAGCAGGTCGCCGTAGGAGGCGCCGGGGCCCGGCTCCTTGTCTTCGAAGTAGCGGACGGTGGAGCTGAAACCGGTCTCGTAATCGTAGGCGCCGGACATGACGCCGGCGCCGACCACGCGGCCCACGCCCACGCTCATGGCGGCGGCCACATCGGGGATCTGGGAAGCCGGGCGCCAGTCTCCGGGGTTGTCGCCGGTGCAGGTCTCGGGGCAGACCAGGCTCTCCTCGGCAAAAGCGGGAAGGGCCAGCATTTCTGCCGGCTCGTAGGGCCCGAGGATATTGCCTTCAGAGTAGAACCAGTATTTCATAGGTCTCGCTATGAAAAGTTTAGCAATCCTCTATTTAGAATTTGATTCAAAGATGTGGCTAAATTGTTACACGGGTCGCCGGCATGTCTCCCTCATCAGGCTCCTACGGCAGGCTGAATAATGGGAGCGGGCGGCGAGGGTGTGCCTTCGCAGGGGCCTCACGAAACCCGAGCTTGCATAAGCGCGAGGGTTGAGTGCGAGAGCGGGGCCACGGTGTGGCCCCGCGTACCCGGAGAAGGCATACCCTTGACGCCCGCGAACCTCCAGGCCGGCCGTTACAATTTGGCTATGGCCCCGGAGATGCGGCGCAGGGTTTCGGGTTTGCCCAGGAGCTCCGCTATTTCCACGGCGCCGGTCGGGGTGACGGCCTGGCCGGAGATGGCTATGCGCAGCGGCCACATCACCGGGCCCAGTTTGGCGCCTTTGGCCTCGGCGTAGCCTTTCACCGCCGCCAGGATAGCCGCGTAGTCCCACGAGCCAAGCCCGGAAAGAAGCTCCTGCAGGTCCGCCAGCGCCGCTTTGCAGCTTTCGCGCGTGGTCTTGTTCTTGGCGTGCACGAACAGCTCCGCGGAGTAATTATCGTCGAGCGCGGCCAGGAAGGCCGTCATCTGCGGCAGGTCGGAAAGTTTCTCCACCTTGCCCTGGATATACCCGCTCAGCTTTTTCGCGTCGAAGCCCGCGGTTATGGCCGCGGGATAGAACTTCAGGAATAGTTCGTGCGCCTTCTCCGGCGGCAGGGCCTTTATATGCTGGGCGTTGAGCCAGGTCAGCTTGGTCTCGTCGAACATGGCCGGCGCCTTGCCGATGCGCGCTATGTCGAACTTGGCTATGAGGTCAGCCTTCGTGAAGAACTCCTGCTCGGTGCCCGGGTTCCAGCCCAGCAGCGCGATATAGTTAAGAATGGCCTCGGGCAGGTAACCCCGGTTAAGGAAGTCCCCCAGCGCCACGCTGCCCTCGCGCTTGGAAAGTTTCTTGCCGCTCGGCCCCAGGATATGCGGCAGGTGGATGTGCTCCGGGATGTCCCAGCCGAAAGCCCTGTAGAGCAGGATGTACTTCGGCGTGGAAGAAATATATTCGCAGCCGCGCATCACGTGCGAGATGCCCATCAGGTGGTCGTCCACGACGTTGGCGAAATTATAGGTCGGAAAACCGTCGCGCTTGAGCAGGATCTGGTCGTCCAGCTGCTTATTCTCCACCACGATATCCCCGTAGATGAAATCCTTGAAGGAGGTGGAGCCTTCTTTGTCTATCCGCTGGCGGATAACGAAAGGCATCCCCTTGGCCAGGTTGGCCTGCACCTCGGCCTCCGACAGCCGGCCGCAGCGCCCGTCGTACCCCAGGATCGGGGCGTCGTGCTCCTCGCCGGGCTCCTCCTGCTTCTCGGTCTTGTCGCAGAAGCAGCGGTAGGCGTGGCCGCCGGCCAGCAGCTTCTGGGCGTACTCCCTGTAAAGCGGCAGGCGGGCGCTCTGCACGTAAGGCCCGAAGTCCCCGCCCTTATCCGGCCCCTCGTCGTGTTCCAGGCCGGTAACGGCGAGGCTTTCGTAGATCACCTTTACGCTGTCCTCAACCAGGCGCGCCTGGTCGGTATCCTCTATCCTCAGGATGAAAGTGCCCTCGTTGCGGCGCGCATGCAGGTACGCGTAGAGCGCGGTGCGCAGGTTGCCGATATGCATGTAGCCCGTCGGGCTCGGGGCGAATCTGGTTCTGACTTCCATGTTGTGGTCCTTGTAGGCTGGTTATTTACCGGACTCGGCCAGGAGTTCCCTGGCATGCTCGAGCCCGAGTTCGGTGGACTGCTTCTTGCCGCCCAGCATGCGGGCTATCTCTTTCTCCCGGGCAGCGGGGTCCAGCAGGCGCACGGAGGCGGCGGCCACGCCGGCTTTCACGTCCTTCTCCACGAAGAAATGCCTGTCGCCGAACGCGGCCACCTGCGGCAGGTGCGTGATGCAGAAGATCTGTTTGGAGCCCGCCAGCCTGGCCAGTTTCTCCCCCACCAGCCGGCCGGTCACGGCGCCCACGCCGGCGTCCACTTCGTCGAAGACCTGGGCGCCTATGCGGTCCGCGCGCGAGAGCACGGTCTTGAGCGCCAGCATGATGCGGGCCATCTCGCCGCCCGACGCGGTGTAGCGCAGCGGCCGCAGCGGGTAGCCGGGGTTGGCCGTAAAAAGATACTCGACCGAGTCCCCCCCGAAGGAAGCTATGGCGTTCTCGTCGTAAGCGGCGTCCACGGAGAACCGGACTTCTTTGAACCCCAGGCCTTCCGCTTCTTTTATGACTTCGGCGGAAAGTTTCTTCGCGGCGGCGACGCGCTTGTCGTGCAGGGCGGAAGCCAGTTTTTCAAGTTTGGCTTTAGCCGTGGAAAGTTTCTTTTCTATCTCGGAGCGGTCCAGGGTCAGGTCGTCGAGGCTGGCGGCCTTGGCGCGCAGCTCGGCCGCCTTGGCCAGCACGGCGGGGATGTCCGCGCCGTATTTCTTCTTGAGGCTCTTGAACTTTTCCAGGCGGCCCAGCACGCGGTCCACCTCGCCGGGGTCGGAATGCACGCCTTTGCCGTAAGCGCGCAGCTCGCCGGCCAGGTCGCGCAGCTCGATGGCCGTCGAGGCAAAACGGGCCGCCAGCGGGTCCGCGGTAGGGTCTATGGCGGCAAGCGCCTTTAGATTCTCCTGCGCCTTCTCCGCCGCGCCCGCGGCGTCGTCTATAAGCGCGTGGGCGCCGCCGGAGAGGGTAAAGAGCTTCTCGGAATTCTTCAGGCGCGGCCAGAGGGCTTCCAGTTCCTCCTCTTCGCCTTCCTTCAGGTTCGCCGATTCGATGTCGTTCAGTTGGAATTTATACAGGTCCAGCAGGCGGCTGCGTTCGTCCTCGGACATGGAAACGGCGTTGAGCGCCTCTTCGAGAGACCGGACCGCACCCCAGGCCCCGGCCACGGCGGCGGCCTCTTTTTCGAGTTTGCCGTAGCGGTCCAGCAGGTCGCGCTGCGTCTCGGGTTTGAGCAGGCTCTGGTGCTCGTTCTGGCCGTGAAAATCCACCAGCCAGCCGCCCACTTCCGAAAGCTGGGCCAGCGTAGCGGGAGAACCGTTTACGGCGGCGCGCGTGCGGCCCTTGGGGTCCGCCTGGCGCCGTATCCTGAAAGTATCGCCCTTTATGCCCCAGCGCTCGGCCGCGGCGGCCGGCAGGTTGTCGGCCTCGAACTCCCCTTCCACTTCGGCGCAGGCCGCGCCCGGGCGCAGGATGTCGGCCCCGGAGCGTTCGCCCAGCAGGAAGCCTAAGGCGGAAATGATGATCGACTTGCCGGCGCCGGTCTCGCCGGTGAAGATATTGAGGCCGGTGCCGGGTTCCAGGTCCAGCGCCTCTATCACGGCGAAGTTCTTTATCGAAAGTTTCTTAAGCATACGCAAGCACCTGAGGCGGGACGGCAAGGCGTTCCCCGTACGCCCCACTTGGGGAGGGGGACCCGGCCCGAAGGGACGGGGGAACCGCGCAACGGTTCCCCGGGTGTGGGGCGCAGGGGAATGCCTTGGCGGCACGCCTCCACACTAGCGTTCTCCCCAGCTTAACTTCCTGCGCAGGATGTCGAAATAGGAGAAGCCCACGGGCGCCAGCAGTTTAAAGTTCTTGCGGTGCTTGCCCACCATGACCGTGTCGCCGTCCACCAGGCGGAAGTTCTCCTGCCCGTCCAGGGAAAGCGTCATCACGTGCGGGCCGTAGCGGCCGCTCTGCACCCGCACGGCCAGTTCGCGGCCGGCCGGCAGCACTATGGGCCGGTGGGTAAGCGTATGCGGGCAGATGGGCGACAGCAGGAAAACCTCCAGATCGGGCATCACTATGGGCCCGGAGGCGGCCAGGCTGTAGGCCGTGGAGCCGCTCGGCGTGGAAACTATGAGCCCGTCGCCGAAATACTCGGACAGGAACTCGCCGCCGAACGAGGCGCGCAGCGTGAACGCGCGGGCCTCCTGGCTGCGAATGACGCAGTCGTTAAGGGCGGGCAGGGGCCCGAAGACCGTCTTTTTGCCGCGCCGCACGTAAACGGAAAGCAGGCTGCGGTCCAGGATGCGGAATTCCCCCCGCAGGAAGCCGTCGATATTCTTAAGAAAGCCTTTGCGCTCTATACCGCTCAGAAAGCCCAGGCCGCCGGCGTTAATGCCCAGCACCGGGATGCCGCGCGCTATCACGTGGCGCGCGGCGTAAAGCACCGTGCCGTCGCCGCCCACGGCCACGGCCGCGTCCACTGGTTTCACCTCGCAGACGGCGTCGTTGACGCAGACGCGGGAGACCTTGGCCCCGGCGGCGCGCAGCCGGCGCTCCACCGCGGCGGCGTAGTCCATGGCCTTGCGCCTCTTGGAGTTATAGAACAGCAGGACGCTTTTTATGCGTTTCATTCGGGGTCCGTTACTTCGCCTCGGGGGCTTTTTGCTCTATCTTGGCCCAGGTGTCCTTCAGCGTCACCGTCCGGTTGAAGACCGGGGCGCCGGGCTTTGAATCCTTCGGGTCGGCAAAGAAATAGCCGAGCCGCTCGAACTGGAAGCGTGAACCGGCGGCGGCGGCCTTGAGCGAAGGCTCCAGCATGGCCCGCTCCAGGACTTCGAGGGAATTGCGGTTCATGTTCTCTTTGTAGTCGCGCCCTTCCTCCACGTCGTCCGGGTTGCGCTTGGTGAACAGCGCGTCGTAAAGGCGCACTGTCGCCGGGACCGCGTGGCGGGCGGAAACCCAGTGTATGGTGCCTTTTATTTTGCGGCCGTCGGGAGCGTCGCCGCCGCGGGTGGCCGGGTCATAGGTACAGTGCACTTCCGTAATATTGCCGGCGGCGTCCTTTGCCACGCTTTCGCATTTAACTATGTAAGCCGCGCGCAGGCGCACTTCAACCCCGGGCGTCATGCGGAAGAACTTCTTGGGCGGCACTTCCTTAAAATCGTCAGCCTCGATGTAGAGTTCGCGCGAGAACGGCACCTTGCGCGTACCGGCGGCCGGATCCTCCGGATTGTTCACCACGTCCATCTCCTCGGTCTTGTCGGCCGGGTAATTATCCAAAACCACCTTCACGGGCTTAAGCACGGCCAGCGCGCGGGGCGCGGTCTTGTTGAGCTCGTTGCGCAGCGCGTTCTCCAGCACCCAGATGTCGGAAATGCCCGGCACCTTGGAGATCCCGATCTCGTCGCAGAAGGCGCGCAGGGCGCTAGCCGTGTAGCCGCGGCGGCGGAAACCGGAGACCGTGGGCATGCGGGGATCGTCCCAGCCCTCCACGTATTTCTCTTTCACCAGCTCCAGCAGCTTGCGCTTGCTGGTGATGGTATTGCCCAGGGTACGGCGGGCGAACTCTATCTGCTGCGGGTGGTAGATGCCCAGCTGGTCTATGAACCAGTCGTAAAGCGGCCGGTGGTCCTCGAACTCCAGCGTACAGATGGAATGCGTTATCCTTTCGATGGAGTCTTCCAGGCCGTGCGCCCAGTCGTACATGGGGTAGATGCACCACTTATTGCCCTGGCGGTGATGCTCGGCGTGCAGGATGCGGTACATCACCGGATCGCGCATGTTAAGGTTGGGATGCGCCATGTTTATTTTGGCGCGCAGCGTGCGCGACCCGTCGGGGAACTCCCCGTTCTTCATGCGGGTAAACAGGTCCACGTTCTCCTCTACGGAGCGGTTGCGGAAAGGGCTGTCTTTGCCGGGCTCGCCGGGAATGCCGCGGTGCTGGCGCACTTCCTCGGCGCTAAGGTCGCAGACGAAGGCCTTGCCGGCCTTCACCAGCTGCATGGCCCAGTCGTACATCTGCTGGAAATAGTCGGAGGCGAAGAACAGGCGGTCCTCGAAGTCCCCGCCCAGCCACTTCACGTCGTCGATGATGGAATCCACGTATTCCTGTTCTTCCTTGGACGGGTTGGTGTCGTCGAAGCGCAGGTTGAACTTGCCGTTATAGGCGCGCGCTATGCCCGAGTTGAGGATGATAGAAGTGGCGTGGCCGATGTGGAGGTAACCGTTAGGTTCCGGGGGAAAGCGCGTGTGCACGCGGCGCTCGAACCTGCCGGACTCGTTATCCTTGTCTATCAGCTCGTAGATGAAGTTGGTCTTCGCGGTGGTTTCCATAGGCAAATTATACAATTTATGGGAGGCCGGGCCCGATGGGGACCACCGCCCCTTTTACGGCATCCGCGCCGGCGCCGGCCAGCTCCGCGCGGACCCCGCCGCGGCTGAGGGTTATCCCGCCGACCTTCCAGTTAAAAACATCCCCGGAACCGGAGTAGCCGGGCGCGTAGCCGTCCCAGCCGCAGGAAACTTCCTCCGCCCCCTCCTTCTCGCCGGGCCAGAGGCGGCGCACCTCACCGCCATTTTTCCTAAGCCCCGCCAGGACCAGGGACAGGTCCTCCGGTACGGGCCCGTACGGCAGGAGCATGGTCTTTATCTTTATCCGCGAAGAGAGTTCCGTTAAGCCGCTGTAATTCTTCTTTTCCAGCGACGAGATCATCACGCCTTCCAGTTCCAGCGCGCCGCTCTCGAGCACCGCGCCGGCCAGTTTGGCGCCGTTCACCCCCGGGTTGAGCAGGTAGAGGCCGCCGCCCGCGCCGGACACCAGCGCGCTGCCGGTGTTGCCGTCGCCGAAGAGCGCCCCGCCCTGGCCGCGCACGCGCAGCGCCGCGGCTGACGGCCCCAGCCCCATGACCGCCAGCCCCGCCACGACCAGCGCGTAAAGCCGCATCCGCCCAAAGCCGAGCCGCGGCGCGTGCAGCACGGCGAAAGCCAGGATAAAAGCCCCGGCTACAGCCCAGGCCGATGGCTCCGGGACCGCCACCGACGCGTAAGGCAGCCCGGCGAAGAATTTCACCGCCCAGATAAACCCCGCCATGAACCGGGCCACCGCCCAACCCAGCCAGGCGGCCGCCGGGCCGGCCCAGGAAAAAGCGGCCAGCAGGAAGCCCAGGCCCATGGCGACCGCCGAAGCCGGTACCAGCACCATATTCGAGACCAGCGACGCCATGGAAACTTTGTGGAAATAAACCACCAGCACCGGGTAGAGGAAGAGCTGCGCGAAGAAACTGACCGCCAGGAGGCCCAGCGCTTTGCCCGCGAGGCCGCGCACCCGCAGATAAGGGCCCCAGGCGGAGAAGCCGGCGGTAAGCCCGTAAGCGGCCAGAAACGACATCTGGAATCCCGCGTCGAACAGCGAGTGCGGCGCCAGCGCCAGGATCAGCAGGGCGGCCAGCGTCAGCGCGTGAAAGGCCCCCGCCTCGCGCCTGGCCAGCCAGGCCGCCAGCCCCGCCGCGAACATCAGGTAAGCGCGCACCAGCGGCGGCTCGAGCCCGACGCAAAGCACGTAGAGCCCCGCGGCCGCCAGCGCCGCCAGGCCCGAGGCGCGCCGCCGCACCCCTAAACGCGCGCAGAGGAAGTAAACCACCGCCACCACGAATCCGACGTTGGAACCAGAAGCCACCAGCAGATGCATAGCGCCGGAATCCTGGAAGGCGGCCCGCAGCTCCGGGCCTATGCCCCGTTTTTCCCCAAGCACCACGCCGCCGAGCACGGCCGCCGGCTCAGGCGGCAGCGCGCGGGCAAAAACCCCCATGCAGCCGTAGCGGATGGCGCGGGCCAGGCGGAGCACCGGGTTGGCGCGGCGCGTTACCTCCAGGTCCGTAGCGCGGGCCTGCGCCGCCACGCCGCGGCGCGCCAGGTAATCGCCCCAGTCCAGGCCGCCGGGCGTCTCCGCCCCCCTGGGGCTTTCCAGTTCGGCCAGAAAGGTGACGGTATCGCCGTAGGAGGCGCCTTCGAGCGAGCGGGTATAGACCATAAGCCCGCCTCCGTACGGCCGGCCGTAAAGGCGCACCCCGTCAAGGCCGAACCGCCAGCCGCCGCGCGTCTGCGCGGGGTATTCACCCACGCGGCCCTCTACCAGGACTCCGGAGCGAGGCAGCGCGAAAGGCGGGGCCTCAGGCGGCTTCAGGAAGAAGCCCCGGAAAACGGCGATAGCCGCCGCCCAGGCGAGCAGCAGCAGGAATATAGGCCTGCGGTAACAGGAAAGATGCATAGCTTTCGCCGCCGGAGGCGAAGCCGAGGTGACTGAAGTTGCGGCGGTCCCTAACCCAGAACGGAACTCAGATCCTGATGCGCCCCTTTAGGGCGTAACCCAGCGTGACCTCGTCCATGTAGTCTATATCCCCGCCCAGCGGCACGCCGTAGGCGATGCGGGTTATCTTCTGGACGTAGGGCTTGAGCAGGCGGATAAGGTACATCGCGGTAGCCTCGCCGTCGGCGTCCGGATTGGTGGCCAGGATGACCTCTTTGACGGCGCCGTCGGAGGCACGCACGCGGTCGATAAGTTCCTTAAGCTTTATATGTTCGGGCGTCACGCCGGCCGCCGGCGAGACCGCGCCGTGCAGCACGTGGAAAACGCCGGAGAAACTCTTGGCTTTCTCTATGGCCGCCAGGTCCTGCGGGCGCTCCACCACGCAGATGAGCGAGCGGTCGCGGTGCTCGTCGGCGCACACCGGGCACAGGTCCCCCTCGGCGTAGTTGAAACATTCGCGGCAGTACTTTACGGACGCCTTCACGGCGCGCAGCGCTTCCACCAGGTCCTCTATTTCCGGGTTGGAGGCCCGCACCACGTAAAGCGCGAAACGCTCGGCCTGCTTGGGCCCGACGCCGGGGAACTTGCGGAAAACGCCTATTATCCTCTCTAAAGCTTTCATGTGCGCGGTTATTTTACCTTGTTTATTTTAGTGATGCGCCCGTGGAAGACCTTGTTAAGGTGCTTCAGTTCCGGCTCCTCGTCGCCGGAAACCTGCCGGGGGGCCGAGGCGGCCCTGTGCGGCGCCGGCGCCTCCCGGGCGGCTTCGGCTTCCATGGAATCTTCTATGATAGTCTCTTCCTGGGCGGCGTCAGCCTCGCCGGGGTCCGGCATGGTTTGGGCCCCCGCCACGGGCGCCGCGGCCTGTTCCGCCGTAAGTTTTATCTTCATCCCGGCGAAACGCTCGAGCATTTCCTCGAGTTCCGGGCAGGCCTTTTCCACCATGCCCGTCTCGAACTTGGTGCCGCTTATAAGCCGCCAGCTGGCCGGCTCGGAGAAAACTATCTTTACCGAAAGCAGGACGTTGTAGAGCGAGGGGCGCTTTGCGGCCACCTGGCCCAGCAGTTTCTTCCAGGCGTCGGCGGGTGCGCCAGCGGGGACCGCGGCAGGGGACGGCGCGGGGGACGAAGCCGCCGCGGGGCGCGCGGCCGGGACTGCCGGCTGGCGCGGAGGCTGAACCTCCGCCGGGGCTAAAGCCTCATTTTTTTTTTGACCGGAGGCCGGCGGGAGTTCGGGGGCGGCGCCGGAGGCCAGCCTGGACTCCATGCCCTCCAGCCGGCGCACCAGCGCGTCCAGGTCCTGCGGGGTCTCTATGAGCGTAAAAAGCGCCACTTCGGCGGCCAGCGCCTGGGAATCGGAGAACTTCACTTCTTCGATGATGACGTTAAGCTTGCGCGACAGACGCGCGAGCGTACCGGGCGGGATATCCTTGGGAAGGCCGCGCACCGGTTCCCCCCCGCCAAACCCCTGCGCCGCCAGGAAAGCGGCGGCCAGGTTGTTGCGCAGTTCGCGCACGGTGGCCAGCGCGTCGTACCCCTCGCCGGTAAGCTTGTCGAAAGCGGCGTGCAGGGCGGCGCCATCGCGGTTGACCAGCGCCAGCGCCATGGAATTAATGACCTCGAAGTCCGGGTGACCCAGCAGTTCGTTCACCACTTCGGCTTTCACTTCGCCGCGGCCGAAGGACGCCGCGCGGTCCAGCATGGTAATGGCGTCGCGCATGGCGCCGCCGGCGGAACGGGCGATCAGGCGCAGCGCCTCGGGCTCGGTCTTTATTTTTTCCGCCGTCGTCACTTCCTTCAGGCGGGCGGCAATATCGGCCTCGGAGATGGGCCGGAAGCGGAAACACTGCGAACGGGAAAGGATGGTGGCCGGCACCTTGTTCTGCTCGGTGGTGGCCATTACAAAGACCACGTGCGCCGGCGGCTCTTCCACGGTCTTCAAAAGCGCGTTGAACGCGCCGGTGGAAAGCATGTGCACCTCATCGAGGATGTAAACCTTGTACTTATCGCGCGACGGGGCGAAACCGACCTGCTCTATGATGACGCTGCGCACCTTGTCCACTCCGGTGTTGGAGGCGGCGTCTATCTCTATGACGTCTATGGATTTGCTCTCCGCTATTTCCGTGCAGGAAGCGCATTTACCGCACGGGGCGCCGTCCTTGGGGTGGTGGCAGTTGAGCGTCTTGGCCAGGATGCGGGCTATGGTGGTCTTGCCGCAGCCGCGCGGGCCGTAGAAGACGTAAGAATGCGCCACGCGGTCCAGCTTGACGGCGTTCTGCAGCGTCTGCTTTATCGTCTCCTGACCCATTACCTCGCCCAGCGTGGCGGGGCGGTATTTAGCGGCGAGATTTTCGTAAGCCATAGTGTCCTGTGCTGACCGGGAAGAAAGCGGGGAGGCCAAGCCTCCCCGCCGTCGGGTAGTTAGAACTTCACTCCGGCTCCGATGGAGACGAAGCTGTGGTTGGTGGTGCCGTTGTCGAAGATCTGGTAAGCCACGTTGGCCACCAGCATATTCAGGTCAACGTAGCCGCCCAGCGTAACGGCGGAGCTGTCCTTGGCGCCCTTGTACTTGGTGGTGGTGTAGGCCGCGAAGGGCGTAACCATGGGGATGGTGGACGGGATATCCACGCGGGCGGTCACGCTGGAGCGCGGCTTGGCTATCACGGCGAAGTCGAGGCCCGGCACAAAGCCCTGCGGGGTCGCGTCCTCGGAACCGTAGGCATAGCCGGTGTAGGAGGCGGACAGGTTAAGCATCAGCACCTTGGCGCCGGCGAACAGGGAGGCCGCGGTCTGGGAGGTCTTAAGGTCCGTGGTGCCCGCGGTGTTGGTGTGCTGGGTCTGCCTCAGGGAAGCGCCCACGTCCACGCGGGTAACGCCCTTGCCGCCGCCGGAAACGGAACGCGCGCCGGGGCCGGCCAGGCGGGACTTGCCGCCGGAGGTGGGGGTCAGCGAGAGGGTAACGTCGCCGCCGGCATAGACGTTCTTATAGCCGTTCACTTCGGGGGTGACGCCGGCTTCGGCTCCTACGGTATAGGCTTCCTGCTCCCACGCGCCGCGCAGGCCGTAGGTGCGGTAGGTCTTTTTTGCCCCGGTATCGTACTTGTAGCTGGTCAGCGACGGCTGCAGGGCGAAATCGCCCTCGCCCACGCGGAGGTCCAGCTTATAACCGCTGTAATCCTTGCCGGTGGTGCCGGTCAGGCCGCCGTCGAAGTACAGCGCGGAGGCGTTGAGGCCGAGGCCCGCCACCAGAGTCAGAGAAACTATCAGTTTTTTCATCGTTATTCCCCTTATTGTTATTTACTGCCCAAAATCTTCAGGCCGCCTTCGCGAGTTCTTTGTTGAGGAAGTCGGCGTAATTGCGGGCTTTGCGCTTCTTCCAGGAGCCCTTGTGGTAAGCGTAGCCGGCTATCAGCGGGAAGGCCAGCGTGGCCTCGGCGTACACCATCTGCTCCTGCGTGGTCTGCACCTTGCCCCACGAGCAGGCCTCCTTCAGCGTCGAGGAGGATAGCCCGCCGTCTCGCACGTCGGCCACGGTCACCTGCACCGCGTACTTGTGCATGGGGGCCTCTTCGCCCAGGATGTCGGCCGCCACCACGGTGTCCTGCGTAAAATTCTTGGGCACTCCGCCGCCTATCATCAAGAGGCCCGTGTCGCGGGCTTCTATTTTCAGCTTGGTAAGCTCCAGGAAATCTTTAGCGGAATCCATGGACATGTGTTTGCCCGGGTTGTTCCACTGGTGCTCTATCATGCCAAAACCCGCGGAGCAGTCCGAAAAGGCCGGCACGAAGATGGGCACGCGCTTTTCATAGGCCGCCAGCACCACCGAGTCCTTGTTCCTGCCGTGTTTAGAGAGGTAGCGGCCCATCTCCTCTATGAACTCGCGGGAAGAATACGGGCGGGGCTCCAGCGAATCGGCTATCTTGCGCGTGGTCTGGTCGCAGACGCGCAGCTCGTCCTCGTCTATAAAAGTGTCGTAGATGCGGTCTATGCGCAGTTCACGCAGTTCGTTGTCGTCCACCCCGCCCGCGGCGCCTTTGTAATGTTTGAAGCCCAGCGCCTCGAAGAAATCCTGGTCCACCATTACCGCGCCCGTGGAGACTATGGCGTCCACCATGTTATTGCGCACCAGGTCCACCACCACTTTCTTAAGGCCCGCGGAGAACAGGGAGCCCGCCAGCGTCAGGATGACCGAGCAGTTGCGGTCCTGCAGCATGGTATCGTAAATTTTGGCCGCGCGGGCCAGGTCCCGGGCGGAAAAAGCCATCTCGCCCATGGCTTCCACCATGGGCACCACGTTATGCCTGGAGATCTCTATGTGCTTTACCGCGTCTTTAAGGTAATCCTGCTTCTTCATCCTGGGCATTACGCCCTCCTCACCGCAGGGATCCGTACCTACATTATACGATTTTGCCCCCTCCCGTAAAAAAGAAAAACCCCGCGGAGCCGCGGGGTTTCCCCTGCCACAAACAACTACCTGGGCAGGTAGGTCTGGGGCAGCTTATACTTGTCCAGCAGAGCCTTGGCGGAAGTAAACGCGCCCCAGTAGGTCTGGTAAGCGCGGTCCGTCGCGGGCTGCAGGCTCTTATAGTTCTCGGCCGCCTGGTTCATAACGCTCTTCTGCTTCAGGAGCTGGGCGGTGTAACCTGGATGCTTTACCCCATAGAGCGGGTCCTTCTTACCAAGGTCGAGTAGTTTGTTGAAGGAGTCTTCCTCCGCGCGCCAGCGGTCCAGCGCGCCGTCGGACTTGCTCTTGGCGTTCATCCACAACAGGCGGGCGTCGGAAGCTTTCTTCACGGCGTCCTGCGCGTCCGGGTAGGACTCCAATTTAGCCGGCTTGGGCTTGGGCGGATGGACAGGCGTCACAGGGGTCACAGGCGTAACAGGATTCGCCGGCACCGAGACTTTGGCCAGGCGGGCGGCTTCTTTAATATTGGCGTCGAACAGGCGCGGCTCGGACTGGGAATTCTGCCTGTCCATGGCGGCCCGGACCTGCCCCAGGCGTTCCTTTACCTGGCTCAGGCGCTCGGCGGAAATGCCGGGCTTGAGCTCCGCCTGGAGCCTGCCTACCTCGTCGCCGTACTTCTTCATGGTGTCGAGGTTGCCGTTGGCGGCGGCGAGATACTGCCGGCAGGTGTCACCGGTGCACTTGCCGCTATTGGCCACCAGGTTATACCTGGCCTGGGCGTCCTTCAGCTGCGGCGCCATGTCCCCGGCCAAGTTGGCCGCGGAAGCGGAAACATCGTTAAGGCCCGGCACGGAAGTGCCGCCGGTGTTAGGGTCAACAGGCTGAGTGGTGCCGGCCCCGGCGCACCCGGTCCCGCCGAAATAATGACAGGTGTCCACTATCCCGGCCAGGTCTTTCTTGGCCTGGTCGATATAGCCTACGGCCACTTTGGCGTCGCGGCTTATGCCGGACAGGTCAACAGAGGCCACGAAGGCCTGTATGGCCCCGCTGCGGGCTGCGTTGGCCACAAAGTTTGTGGTAGGAGTTATCTGGGCGGCCTGCTTGGCGTTGACGGCGGCCAGGTAGGGGTCCCATACCTTATTCTCGGCGGCGGCGGAATCGGCGCTGTCGTAAACGCGCTTCTCCGTGGGCCACAGCTTATCCCATTTTACGCCGCGTATATCTTCGGCTATCGCCCTCAGCGGGGCTTTGTCCGCGGGCGTAGTGCCGGCGGCGGTTTCCTTGGCGCCCTTCTGCGTGCCGGCGGCCGCGGAGCCCTTGGGCTGCACGGCGGTCCGGCCGGTGGCCTTGGCAAGGCGCTCGTTCAGCGGCAGCGAGGTGTCGACGAGGACGTTGCCCATCGCGCCGGACTTCTGGGTATGCGCCCCGGTAATCTGGCCTATCGCACCCTTCAACTGGCCAAGCTCGGTATTGAAAGCGTTGAAGCGGAACTCCTCGGCTTCCAACTTTCCCTTGGCGTTGGCCAGGTTTTCCTTAACAGGGGCCTCGTAGAGGGCTATTATCTTCTTGACCGCGTCGGCGTTTATATTAGGAGCGGTGTCTGCGGCGCCGGCCGTTTTTTCGGCAACGGCGGGGCCGCCGGCCTTGACGTCCTTGGAGACCTTCATGTTGGCGCCGTCGGCGAGTATCTTTTTCACCGCCTCCTGGTAGGCCAGGTTGGCCCGTTCCGCGGCCGCATAATCGCCTTTGGCGGTCAGGATGCCGTCGCGGTACTTCAGGTTGGCGGCCACGGCGGAACTATTGGTCTCGCCTAGTTTCTGCGCCACTACCGGCACTACGGCCTCCAGTTTCTGCACGTTGCCGGCCAGGTCGGTAAGGTCCTTCACAGGCTGGCCGTCGCTCAGCGCCTTCTCCATAAGGAGGGTGGAGTCTATAACGGCGTCGAAGGCTTTGTCGTAGTCGGTAAAGAGCTTGGCGGCGTCGTTGGAGATGGCCTGCGGGGTGCCAGGAACCGCCGGACCGCCGGGGTTCTGGGGGCCCGCCGGCGGGGTGCCGCCGGGAGAGTATTCCTTACCTATGGGCTGGTTAGCCTTGCCGCAGATGCAGTTGACCTGCGCGCCAGAGCCCTTGTCTTTGCCGGCAGCCTCCCAGGCGAACTTCTGGGCACCGGGATCGTAGCACAGGTCCACGGCGGCGACTTTCTTATACTGTTTCACCATCTCCGCGCAATTGCCGTCCGGACATACCGCGGGCTGCCAGCAGAAAGTAGGCTTGGGCTGCGCGTCCAGGCCGAACACGTGGCTCAGGCTGCCGTCCACCATCTTGGTGAGCGGGCCGGTGATGCCGGTAAGGATGGCCTCTATGATCTTCTTGGGGATCTCGTACTGCTTATAGAATTCCCATTCCAGCGCCTTCTGCTGGCGCTGCTTGGCGGCCATTTCGGCGAGCGACTCGCCGGAGCGGCTGTGGTCGTACTTGTTATTGGAATTGGAGGTACGGCCGGTCTTTTCGGAATCGCCGCCGTAACCCAGCCCGCCGCCGCCGGCGCCCAGGTTCACGGAATCGGCCGCGGCTTTATCCAGCGAACCGATAGCCGAGCCGCCGCCGAAGTTGCTGGCGGCCCTGTCGCTGGCAGCGCGCAGCTTCTCGAAAGCGCCCTTGGAGGAACTGTTGGGGGTATTGGAAGCCACGCCCTTATAGCCGGGCGTAGCCACGGGCCCCACCATGGAGCGCTTGGCGGACTTGCCGGAAGCGGATTTGGCGTCGTCTATTATCTTGCCGCCGCCCAGGCTGCCGGACGTGCGGGAATTCTCACCGCCGCCGAAGAAAGAACCGAAACTGCGCAACGCGGACTGCATGCGCGGCACCGGCGTAGGCGAGGGCGCGGCCTTGGCGGCCTCGCTGAAAGCGGCGCGGCCCACGTCCTTCATGGAGTCGCGGAAACTGCTGGCCGGAGGGGCGGGCGGCGGGGCCGCGGGAGTAGCCGGCTGGGCGCCCAGGATCAGGGAGGCCGGATCGCGCGAACTCAGCGGGGTTATCACCTCGCCGGAGCCGTCGGGAGAGCCTTGGCTGAGCGCGTTGATGCCGGGCTCATAGAGGCCGTTGGGAGCGCCGCCGGAAGCGCTTGAGCGCTGGCCGAAACCGCCGGTCAGCATGTTTTCAGGAGAAGGCTTGGACATCATGTACTCGGCCACGGGCGCCATCACCAGCACGCTCATGCCTATGCCCACAAAAGCCAGGTCCTTGCGCGAGAGGTTCTTGAGGCGGTCCATTATGCCGCCGGCGGTCCTGGAGAAAAGCGGCGACTTGCCGAAGGCGGACGTTTTCTTAAAGCCCGCGCCGGGCGCTATGGGCGCTCCGTCTTTTTTTTCGTCTTCGTTGTAGAAGTTCATAACTGCCTCCGGATCCTAATATAACTGAGATATCCCTTAATAATACGTCTAAAACGTGCCGGTACAAGGCTCCAATTATAATTTACCTAATATCCGCGCCGCAGCCAAGTGTCATTGGACCCCTGAACCGCTGGGCCTTATGGCCCACGCCGGGCGCCGCGCTTAAAGACCGCAAAAAAGCCCGCCGGCAAAGCCGGAACGCCTACCGGGCGCTCCCGGAGGAAAACCACGCGGGCGCGGAAAGGTCCGCACTCAACACGCTGCCGCCTTACTGCTGTAGTTGCGCACCCGCTTCCTCCTACGCTTTACCTCGGGCTTAAGAAATCCGAACGGGCACACCGTCAATTCTTGTCGCCGGCCGCGGTCTTGCCAAGTATCTCGCCGGCGGTCTCCATAACGCCCATCACCAGTTTAGACACCGGTCCGAAGAATATGCCCATACCCAGGGTAATAAGAGTACCCAGTATAGAGCCCATCAGGCCCGGGAACATGATAGACGCCAGCATACCCACGCCTATGGCCGCCAGCCAGATCTGGCCGGTCATCAGGCCGACAACAACCATAATGATGGCCAATATGATACTCAGGAAGCATTTCAATTTGGAACACGGCTTGATCCTCATGCTGCTGTAGCTGCCGCAGTCCATGGGACTGCTCTTGTTCTGGCACGCCGCGGTGAGCTGGGCCTCGTTGACGTTGAAATCCTGGCAGTACGAGACGAGCCTGTCTATTTTGCGGTTCCACGCGCCCACGTTGCCGCAGCACTTGGGCGGCTTGCCGAGGTTCTTTACGCCCTCGTCTATCAACTTGCCGTCTTCCGACATCTTGGCGCCGTTGGTGCCCTGCGCGTCGGAGCAGGTCTTAGCGGCATCCTGCATGCCGTTGACCCCGTCCATAAGGCTGGTGGTCATGCCGGTATCAGGCATGACTACGCCTGCGTCGGTCTGGAGCACGTCCATATTAACGTCGTTGCCGTCGTAAGTGGCGCCGGTGTAGGCCGCCTGGTACTCCGGACCGGACGCCTTGGACTTATAGGCCGTGGCCGTAAGCGCGAAGGTCTGCGACAACTGGAACATGGGGCGCAGGCTGCCCGTCTTCACGTCCATCTTGGTGTTCTTTTTATTGTAGCCCACGTTCTTCCACGTAAAGCCCGACACGCGGCCCATGCGCTTGGTATTGACCTTCTGCGGCTTGCCGGGCAGCGGCACCTTGGCGCCAGACTGGTTGTAAACGTTGTTGAATACGCCGGTGGTGCGGTTGCCCACGGAAGGCCCGCCACCGGACATGCTGCCGCCTACGTAGGGGCTGCTGCCGGACCCGTTGAAGCGCTCGGCCAGGTTCTGCCCCATAACGTCGCCGTACAGGCCCTGCCCGTCGGCGCCGCCGCCAGCTATCAGGTTCCCCAGGTTAACGTCGTCCCCGGTCTCGCCGCGGGCGCGCTCTTCCTCGTTGACCACGCCTTTTACCGGGCCCTTGGTGCCGGGGTCCTTAACCTCCGGCAGCCCGAAAATATCGCCCCCGCCGCGGATCATGGCCATGGACGACTGCCCGCCCGCCGGCGGCAGCGTGGCGTTGATGCTCTTGAGGAACTTGTTCCAGAACGAATTGTTCTGGCTGTCCTCGGCGGCCTTGTCCAGCGCCGCCTTCAGCAGGTCGTTGGAGTATTTGGGGTTAAGCGAGGAAACCACGCTGCTCATGCCTACGGAGCGCAGGAACGCGGCCACAGGCCTCAGCTCGATCATGCGGCTGAGCATCTCGCTCGAGACCACGAAGGGCAGAGAAAGTATCATCACCATCAGCATTATGCTGATGTATTTAGCCCTGCCCTGGAAGATGAACAAGAGGGCCGCAAGTACGGACTTGCGCCGGTGCTTTTCTATGAATTTGTTGCCCATAATATCCTCCCCGGCGCCGCCGCCTCAGGGTAAGAACCCGGACCGCACCTTATAATAGCCGCAAAAATATTCCTGCGTTACGCCCGTTGCCGCCGGGGTTAAAACCCGGCGGCAACGGCCTCAAGCTGCGCTCCGCGGCGTTACTTGCCGCCCAGCATGCTGCCGATCATCACCGCTATGCCGGCCACGGCGGACATCACCATCTGCCAGCCGTTAAGCGCGGCGTTACCGGCCATAGCTATGCCGGCCGCGGCAATGGCGGCGCCGCCCGCCACCATATACATATTGCCCATCGCCTTCTGACCGAAACTCGACCCCAACTGGGAACCGGCGGACATCACCATGGCGGCGAGGCCCATGGCGATAACGGCAACTACGATACCCACCCAGTACACCCACGGGGGAACTTTAATGCTGCAGAGGTAACTGGCGATGGCCGACAGGATCAATGAGATGGTCAGGAGCAACAGCGCCTTTGTAAGGAGGGCGGTCCATGGGCTCACGTCCACGGGGCCGCCTACATCCGGCACCACGGGGTTGGGATTGCCCGCGCCGCCGCCGCCGTTGGCTCCGCCCGCGTTATCCAGTGAAGGCGAAGACATGATGCCCGCGCCGCCGTCGCTGAGGCCGCTGCCGCCGGTGGCGCTGCCGTCGGGCGTGGCGCCGCTCCACGCGGCGTTCTGCGTGCCGGCCATCTGGTCGGCGGAACTGCCGCTATAGGACCGCTGCGTAGCGCGCAGGCCCTTGGCCTGGCCAAAAGCGCCGGCCCCGAACTTCCCCTTCTTACCAGCGCCCGCGCCGCTGAACAAGGGGCGCGCGGACCCTTTCATGGCCGTCATTTTACCTTTGCGGGCGTCGAACTTGGGCATACCCTGGAACCCGGAACCGATGCCCGCGCTGAAGCCGGTCTTGGCGCCCATCTGGCCCTGGTTGAACTTATTGCTGAAGCCGCCCATCCCCGAGAACTTATTGGAGCCGCCACCCATGGAGCTGGTCAGCGAGCCCACCTCCCCGCCCTGCAGTTTGCCCATCATGGCCTGGGCCATATTGCCCTGGTCGGGGGCAGGCTGGTCCTGAGCCGCGGCCTCTTCGGCCGGCGCGGGTTTATCATCCGCTGGCTTGGCCGCTTTCTTGGAAGGGTCCTCCTCCATAGAGAGGCCCGCGCCCTTGTTGGTGTCCTTGAACATGTCCAGCGAAGAGCCCTGGTTGGCCGCCTGGCTGCGCAGGATGGCGGGCACGTAGTTATCCTGCACCCTGCCTCCGGAGAACGAACTGTTGCTGCCGGTGGGTGCGGGCGCCTGGTTGGCCAGGTACACGCCGCTGGCCACCGCCACCGCGGCGATGGTTGCAAGGATACTGGCCTTGCCGGCCAGCAGGCCGAGGATGCCGTTGGAAGCGCCGAACTTGCCGGCGCCCATGGCCGCACGGCCAAGGTTCATGGCTGACGGGTTGATCCCCGCTTCGCCCATGGCGCCGCGCGAGCCCAGGCCCAGCCGGCTGCGAAGCCAGCCGAGCGCGCCCTTCTTCTTCTCCTTCTTTTCCTTAAAGTTTATGTCAGGCAGATTGTCGTTCATAACGCCTCCAGCTCTACTCACCGATTACGCTACAGCACATGCATCAACCAACTACTCGGGCAGGATAGTGCCGCCGCCGGTAGTTGTGGCAACACTACCGGGCGCGGCATTAATAACAACCTGCGTGGGTGGGGCCGCAGGCGCAGTCACGGCAGGCGCCACGCCAGACGCAGTCACGGCAGGCGCAGGCGCAGGTGCCGCAGTATAAGTCCCGTTGGGGGCGATAGTCCCCTGGGGCGTGCCGGCAATGCTCACATTCCCGTTGACGACGCTGCTGTTGGGCACTGGGCCGTTGGCCCCGACCACATTACCCGGCGCGCCGTCCACCCCTGAAATGGCGTACTGCCCGTTGCCCATGGAAGTAGCACCTTCAGGAGGAGTTATGCTGGTAGTACCGTTGGCGGTCTCGGTAAACCCTGTCATCTTGGACGCATCACCGCCCGCCGCGGCGTAATTATTGCCGAAAGCCTGCCCGGAATTATAGCCCGGGCAGCCCTTGCCCATGGCCCCAAGGTCGGCGCCGCTCTTGGTGGCGGCCTCGCCGACACCGCAGAGAGCCTGGTAGGCCTGGTACATAAGCATGGCGCCGGCGACCACGTACATCAAGCCGGCATATTTCTGGCCGTACTTGGTCATCAACATCATACCGGACACTATAACCAGCGCGGCCGCGGCCATTGCGGCGTAGGCGGTCACCATGGCCGCCATATACATCCACGGCACACCCTTGGCGAACTTGGCAAGCATGTTGGTGATAAGGATCAGCACTGCGGCCGCGAGCATGGCGTACATGGCGCGGTCCGTCCACTTCTTCCACGGTGAAACGTTAACAGGATCCGGCACCTTGGGAGGCGTGACCTGGCTGTTGTTAAGGCTTGGGTCGCTGCCCTTAAGCTTGGAGCCGCTGGCAACGCCAGCCCCGCCAAGGCCCATGCCCGCGTTGGGCGCCCCTACGTCGCCGGTTCCCACGTTCTGCGAGGAGTCAAAGGGGATGCCCGACTGCCCCCTGGCGCCGACGTCGCTGCTGTAGCGCGCCTTGGCGCCCATGTTGTTGGCGAACTTGGCCTGGCCGAAGGCGCCCTTCTTATTGAAGTTGGGCACCGCGTATTTGGGAGAATTCTTTACCCGGGCCGCCGCGGAGGCGGTCATGCCGGACATTTTGCCGCCGTTGGCCGTGGCCGGAGGCCTGTAGACGGACTGGAACTGGCCGCCTATGCCGCCGGAAAGCCCGGCGCCGCCGCCTGACATGCGCGGCATGGCGGAACCGCCGCCGGCGCCGCCGCCCTTGGAACCAAAGCCCGCGCCGGCCTGCAGCTTGGGCCCGCCGCCCATGCCCGCGCCGTCGGCGCCGGGAGCCGCCGGGGCCGCCGCGTCGGCGGAGGCTGACGCCGCGGCGCCGGAAGCCTGCGCCTCCGGCGGCTGGCCGTCGGCGGATTCGCCGCCAAGGCCTATGCCTTCTTTTTTAGCCTGATCCCTGAACATATCCAGCGTAGAGGAAGCGGCGGCGGCGGTATTGCGGGCCTGGGCCCTTTCGGCGCCGGCCTTATTTGATTCCTCTTCGTAATAACTGTTCTGGAACAACTCGGGAGAATAGGCCGGCTTTGAGGAGGGGCCTACAAAGTTGTAGACCACGCCCACCCCTGCGGCAATAGTGGCGCCGCCCAGCACCAGGCCCAGCAGGCCCGCCTTGGTGGCGAAGAGGCCGCCAAGGCCACCCGCGGCCCCGCCGGCAGAACCGAAGCCGGACCCCGCGGCAGACCCGCCGCCGCGCAGCAGCCCGGAAAGTAGGGAGCCGAAGCCGCCCTTTTTCTCTTTTTTCTCGTTATAGTCGTTCATAAATCCTCCGCTATCCTTAAATTATTTGCCGGGGGCAGGGAACATGCTGTTGGCCATCGCCCCGAACATGGGCCCTATCACGCTCTGGAATATCATCTGTATCAGCATCTTTTTAAACTCTTCGTCGCTCTTGTCGTCCTTGACCGGCTTGGGCTCCGGCACATTGACCTTGGACTTGTTCATATTAGGATCGTTCTTTTTAAGGTCCGCGGCGGTCTGGCCCAGCTGTAGCCCGGCCGTGCCGGCCTGGTTCTCTATAGCGCTGTTAAGGTCTGACCCGGTGGCTTTGGCGGAATTGGTGAAGGCGGCGGCGGCGCCGCCCTTGGCCGCGTCGATATTGCCGGTCTTGGCGGCAAGCTGGCTCTTGTCGGCCGTGCTGTTGAGCATGGCCAGCGTGGCGGACCTCTTTTCTTCGGGCCCGTTAAGCTTCTTAAGGTCGGGACCGGTGCTGGCGGCGAATTCCGCTTTCTGGCCGCCTGAACCGAAGAATTTGTTATGGAGACCGCCGGCGGTCATGGAGTTGGAATTACCGCCGCTTATGGAAGCCACCGAGTTAAGCTTGCCCATGGGGGCGGCGGGGGCCGGGGCGCCCATAGAGGACGAAGGCGGCAACGCGGGAGCGGAAACCGAAGCCGCGGCGGTCACCGGGGCGTCGGCGGTCTCCTCGCCCATTATTCCCGACTGGAAGAGGGAAGAGGCCACCTCTTCACCGGAGGTAGCGGGATTGTTGATCATTTCGCCGCTGAGGGGCGAACCGGGGGCGCCGCCCTCGGAAGGAATATCGCTGCCCAGAGTGGAGATGTCCGCAACTTTGGAACGGAAGGGATTGCCGGCCGAGACGGAAGCGTCCATGGAAGAATTGTTCATCAGCGGCAGAGAGATCCAGAGGCCCAGTATGATGACGGCCACCACGGCGCCTATCACGTACTGCGTGCTTTTGGGTTTCCTGGTTTGGATTTTGATCATAATCCCGCCCGTATTGTGCCTTCTTCCCCTCAAAAAATAAACTTAAACCTTCTTTGACACAGCCACCTGGCGTTCAAAGCAAAGCTAATTTCCCTAATGTTATAGCAGACAAACCTTGACTTGTCAAGACCAAGCATCACCGTTACGGCAAGCGGCTACCTTGGAGCGACATTGGCCCCCTCCATGGGGCTGAACCACCCGATCACCTTGGTGGTGCCGTCAGGTTTGACGAGCACGTTACAGGCGTCGTTGTAGGGTACGGTCTCCCCTTTGTACGCGGCCGTAATGCCCGGCCCAGTACCAGCATAATTAACCTGCATTATCTTGCCTTCAGATGTAGAGCCTATCTGGGTGTAAGATATCCCGGTATCCGTAGGGACCTTGCTCTTAGCCATGGAACTGCACAGCGGCGTGGAGGAGTTGGCCGCGCAACTGCCGGACTCCATGGGGCCGCTCCCCTGGGCCCTGTCGGTATCCTCACTGCCGCTGCCGCCGGATACGGAATTGCCGAGCCCCTGGCCCACGGCCCCCAGCATAGAGGAAGCCATGCTCTTTTTTATGGCGTCCTCGGCGGTTTCCTGCGCCTTCTTAAGCGCGGGATCGGTAGCCGCACCGGCTTTTTCGTCCTTGACCGGCGCCGCCACGTCCGGGATCTTCAGGGATTTGGGGTCCGTGGTCTTGAGATTGTCTATCTCGCCTTTCTTTATCTTATCCAGATTCACCAGCCCGCTCTTGGCATAAGCCAGTTCGCTCCCCCCCCCGGAGCCCGCCCTCCCGGAGCCGAAACTGGCGTCCCACTTACCCTTGGCAGTGGAAGCGGAGCCGCTGCGCAGCCCCTCGCCCAGCATGGCGCGCGTCTTAGCGAGGGCGCCAAGCGTTCCCTTGCCCGTCTCGCCAGCGGCCGCGGCCTCCGGGGCCTTGGCGGCTATCTTGGTATTGCCCGAATCGGAACCCTCACCGAAGCGCGACACGCCCCCGGAGGATTTGGAGCCGCCACCGCCGCCGCCAACTCCGGAAGTGCCGCCGCCCTCCATCCTGGGGATACTGGAAGGTGAAGCCGAACGGCCCGAGGAAGGGGGCCGGGACCACGGAACTTCATCCTCGGACTTAGAGGAAGTTCCCGCGCTGTCCAGGATGCCGGCCGCGGCGTATTCCTTCTCGCGCGGGCGTTCCTTGGGGCCTTCTTTGGCTATAGACTCCACATCGTCGAAACCGATGAATTTGAAGAAAGAAGCCGTAGCCTCGCGGGCGGCGCCGCCGTAGGTGAAAGTGTTCTTCTTGCCGGAATCAGTAAGGTCGTTGGAGCCCTGTATGACGAAGAAGAGAAATACCCCGCCGCCTATGAACAGGAAAGCGAGCACGCTCACTATGAGTGTTTTTTTTCTGTTCTCAGAGTTGTCGGCCATAACAGCCCCCTATCACAAACACAAAAAACATCCCGCTTTTCACCTTTCCCGGAGGGGAAACTGAAAAAACAGGTATCCGTTCTTTAGAGTCTAGCAGACGAAACCGGAAATTTCAAGGGCCCTTGAAAAAACAGCCCCCCTCTGCTAGGCTATGAGGCAGGTACGAATTTATGCGCCACTTATTACCCATCATCCTCATATCGTCCGCCCTTTCGTGGGCCGCGGCCGGCGAGCCCGCCAAGGTCCCGTGGGGCTCCGGGGTTTCAAAAGATTACACGGTCTGGCGCTGGATAGAGGCTTTCACCGACGACGACGAGCGCGGCTGGGACGAACTGGGCGCCGAACAGCAGGCGGCCGACCTGGGCAAGGCGGTCCGCGCCTGCTCAAAGGCGCAGGCCAAACTTTCCGCCACGCGAGGGCAGACCGACGGCAAGGCCATACTGGCGGTCTCCGACGGGGACCTGGAGTACCTGGCCGTGTGCCGCAACGACGGAGAAGCCGCTTCGGCTTCGCTCCAGGAGACAAGGGACAGGCTGGCCGCCATCAAGGCCAGGGCAGACAAGGGCGTTTACAACGAAGCGGATATGGCGTGGCTTAAAACGAAAGGGATAACTATGGAGTACAAGCCGCCTCCCGGGGCGGAAGACGCCAAAAAACTGGCGGACCGGGCCAAGAAGCAGGAAAAGACCGCCGCCGCCGTCAAGAAGAAGTACGACGGCATGAAGGACATGGACGAAGCGAAAGCCAAAAAGTTCTTCGACGGCGGCAAAGGCGGAACTTCGGACGCCGACAGCGCCGCGGTGAACCTCTCCGGGAAAAAATTCAAGGGGCAGGCCCTGAAAGCGGATACGAGGGATCCCAAGAAAAAACTCACCTCCACCGCCCCTCCGGACATAAGCGGCAAACCCGGGCCGGTCCAGGAAGGAACTTTTGCGTGGAACGGGAAAAAGATATCGGCCGGTCAGCAGGCGCAGCTGGACAAGTGCCGCGCCCAAAAGTGCGAGCTAATGGATATGCTGCGGATAGTTGACCCGGACAAGCTCAAAGCGCCCCACAGCTATGCCAGCCCCGCGAACGCCAAAGAGATAGCCAGGATGGAGAAGGAATTCAAAAACCTTGCCGGCCGCGAGCTCACGTTCAACGACCTGCTGGCCCTGCGCTCGGATGCTCATGGCCCGGCCTCCGGCTACGAAAGCAACAACCTCGCCGCGCTGGAGCACAAATATTTCGTCAACGACCAGGTGAAGGACGCGCTTGCCAGGTGCCCCTCGACCCCGGGCCTTTACCATGCGTGCTACCTGGCCACCCAGGCCATGCTGCGCGTGGCGGCGCCCACAGTGTACGAATACGGCAAATCCTACATGGCCAACGAGAAAAAGGCCGCCGCCGGCGACCCGTTCGCGGTCACCCAGCAGGTACTTACCCTCCCTATGCTGCCGGCTAACCTGGCGGTGAAGGGCCTGGTCATAGGGTCCAAGGACGGAGTCTCGATGGAGACCGTCAAAAAGACGTTCCGGCCTGCGGACGCCGGAAGCATAGGGTCCACCCCCTCCGGACAGAATATCCTGTGCGCGATGGGAGCGTTCTGCGGGGACTGACAAAAATCCTCATAACATAAAAAAGCCCCGGCCTATCCAGCCGGGGCTTTTTGATCTGCAGCCAGTTTTAATTCCCTTTCTTATCAGCCTGTTTGCGCTCGCCGCGCTCCTGCCCGCGCTCGCCCTGGCGCTGCATGCGCTCTCCGCGTTTTTCCATGCGCTCGCCGCGGTTCTCTTTGCGCTCGGCGTTCTGCTCCAGTTTATCCGCGGCCTTTTCATTGCCTTTCTCGCGCTGCTTGTCGGCCTGCGTTTCCATTTTCGCGGCCTGGTCCTGCAGCTTCTCGCCCCGCTTCTCAACGGCCTCGCCGCGCTCTTCGCGCCGCTCACCGCGCTTCTCCTGGCGCTCGCCGCGTTTTTCCCGCATTTCCTTGCGGTGCTCGCGGCGCTTCTTCATCTCGCCCTTATCCTTCTCGCCACCCTGCTCCCGGGGCTGCTCTTTAGGCTGCACCTGCTGCTCGGCCGGTTTCTGCTCCGGCTGGGCAGCCGGCTGCTGGTTCTGGGCATAAACCGCGCCGGCAAAACCCGCCAGCAGCGCCGCGACTAATACTTTTTTCATAATTCCCTCCCTGTTAGTTTACCGCAAATCTCAGGCCGAGCAGCCCTTGTTGCCGCAGGGCGGCAGGCCTTTGTGTTTCTCGGCTATCTGGGCGGCCAGCTCGTCTATCTGCCCCAGGTCGGCTTCCGTCGGCATGCCCTTAACGAGCACGGTCTTCAGAACCTCCGCCTTCAGGTTGGGGATGAGCCCGGCTATGGTCTCCGCGGCGCGGCCGCCCCAGCCGAAGGAGCCGATGACCGAAACGAATTTGGCCTTGGGCCGCAGCAGGTTGGCCAGGTGGGCGGCATAAACGGTTTTGGGATGCGGGCCGGTCAGCACGGTGGGCGTGCCTATCACTATGGTCGCCGCGTCCACCAGCGCCATGGCCACGCGTCCCTCGTCGAACTGGTCCAGGTTTATCTTTTCCGCGCAGACGCCGTGTTCCTGCAGGCGGCTCACCAGGCGGTTGACCAGCATGTAGGTGCTGCCGTGCATGGAGATGTAGGCCACCAGCGCTTTGCTTTTGGGCTCGCCCACGGCCCAGTCGCGGTAGATATCCATTATGAATTTCGTGTCGCAGTGCACCGGCCCGTGGCTGGGGCAGATGAACTCGATGTCGTACTTCGCCAGTTTCTCCAGGTGCGCCTTGATATTGGAGCGGAACGGCATCATGATCTCGGCGTAGTACCGCTTCATGGGCTCGTACACCACGGCAGGCTCCGAGAACAATTCCCCGGCCGCCAGGTGCGAGCCGAACAGATCGCAGGAGAAAAGCGTCTTATCCTCGCGCAGGTAGGTGCCCATGGTCTCGGGCCAGTGCACCCACGGCATATAAAGGAATTCCAGCGTCTTGCCGCCCAGGGAAAGCGTTTCCCCGTCCTTGACCTCTATGAACTTGTCCGCCGGGAGGTGCAGGTGCGTCATCAGGAATTCTTTGCACTTGGGGTTGGTGACCACCTTGGCCTGCGGGTACTTCTCCAGCACCAGCGGGATGGAGCCGGAGTGGTCCTGCTCGGCGTGGTGCGAGACCACGTAGTCTATCTTCGGCTCGTTCCTGAGAAAGTCGAACAGGGTAGCGGACTTCTCCGGGTCGGCGGAATCCAGCAGCGCGGTCTTCTCCGAGCCTTTAACCAGGTAGGCGTTGTAACTGGTGCCTTCCGGCAGGGGAATAAGCGAATCGAAGAGATGCCTGTTGAAATGGTTTACGCGCAGGGAGAATACGCCGTCGGTGATCTTAACTGGTTTCATGTCGCCTCCGATATGTGGCTATGGCTATATTTTATCAAAACGCCGTCAGGGCAGGGCGTCCAGCAGCTGCCGCGCAAAATCCGCCAGCGTGGCGTCGCGCGCGCCCAGCACCGCCACTATGTCGCCGGGGGCGGCGAGCCGGGCCAGGACGCCGGGGATTTCCGAGCGGTTCTCGTAAAAAGCCGTCTTATGGCCCTTTGCTGCCACCGCGTCGGCGATGTCTTTCGAGGAGATATTCTTGTTGACCGTGCCGCCGGCGTAATAGATCTCCGGCATCAGCAGCATATCGTTGTCCGCCAGGCCGGCGGCGAAACTCTCTATCAGTTCGTTTTTCAGCAGGCGCGTAGGGGCAAAGCCGTGCGGCTGGTATACCACCAGCAGCCGGCGGCCGGGCGCCTGGTGCAGGGCCTTGAGCACGGCGGCTATCTTGGCCGGGTTGTGGGCGTAATCGTCCACCACCGTAACGCCCTTCTTCTCCCCCACCAGCACAAAGCGCCGCTCTACCCCGCGGAAGCCGGCCAGCCCCGCGGCGGCGGCGGAGAGTTTTACGCCGTAAGCGGCGCCGGCGGCGCAGGCGGCCAGCGCGTTCTCTATATTGTAAAGTCCCGGCGCAGGCAGGCGGAACGGCACGCCGTTAACTTTAAATTCGGAAGAAAAAGGTCCGGCTTTTATCTCCGTCACTTTCCAGTTCCCGGCGTCAAAGCCAAAAAGTTCCGCCCCCGGCAGCAGTTCCCTGGCGGGTTTGTCGTCAGCGTTCACCAGCGTCCGGCCGCAGTTGCCGGCGAATTCCCGGAAGATCTTGTTAAGTTCGGTCACTTCCTTGTGGTCTTTGCTGATGTTCAGAAGCACGCCGGTTTTGGCCTTGTAGCGGACAATGGTCCCGTCGGATTCGTCGGCTTCTACCACCAGCACCTTACCCTTGCCGCGCCAGGCGTTGCCTATCAGGCCGCGCTCCTTAAGCGCGCCCAGCGCGCCGCCGGTAATTATGGAAGGCGAAAGCCCCCCGGCCTCGAGCACGGCGAAGGCCATGGCGGCCGCGGTGGACTTGCCGCTGGTGCCGGCCACGGCTATGGTGTCGAAGGAATTGACGTAGGAAGCCAGCAGTTCCGAACGGTGGCTTATCTTTACGCCGCCGGCTTTAGCGGCTACGACTTCGGGGTTGGTGTCCTCTATGGCGGTGGAAAGGGCGAGTTCGGCGGTTTGGGCGGTAATGCCGGAACCGTCCTGGGGAAATATCTTCACGCCGAGTTTCTCAAGAGCGGCCTTCACGCCCAGGTTGCGGCCCCTGTCAAAGTCCCTGTCGGAGCCGCTGACCGGGCGCCCCTCCATGGCCGCCACCTGCGCCAGCGCGCTCATGCCCACGCCGCCGATACCCGAAAAATGGATGGTATTTTTCACGCTTATTATTATTCATTAATTGGAGGGCAGGGGCAAGTTCGACCTGATTTTTTGTAATATAAGTACGATGGACTGCAAGAACGGCGCCAATCTGGAGGCTTGCACCTGCACTTACGAGTCGTGCCCCCGCAAAGGCTCCTGTTGCGACTGCGTAGACTACCACCGGCGCAACGGGGAACTGCCCGGCTGCTACTTCCCCCCGGAAGCCGAACGCACCTACGACCGCTCCTTCGCTAATTTCGCGCGCGCCACAAAAAAGGAACTGACATGAAAAAAATAATTTCCACCAAGAACGCCCCCGCCGCCATAGGCCCGTACTCCCAGGCCACGGAAGCCAACGGCTTCATCTTCATCTCCGGCCAGCTGCCGGTGGACCCGGCCACAGCCGCCATGGCGCCCGCCGATATCCGCGCCCAGACCGAAGCGGTGCTCAAGAATTTGGAAGCCATCCTGGTCTCCGAAGGCCTGACGCTCGCTAATGTCCTGAAGACCACCGTCTTCATGACCGACCTGGGCCAGTTCGGCCAGATGAACGAGGTTTACGGCAGGTTCTTCCCGGCCAATCCCCCCGCCCGAGCCACCATAGAAGTCAAGGCGCTGCCCAAGGCCGCGCTGGTGGAGATAGAAGCCGTGGCCGCCAGGTAACCCATGCACCCGCTGTTAGAACGAAAACACACCGGCACGCTGTTCCCCCTGTTCTCCATGCGTTCCAAGAAGGACTGGGGCATAGGCGATACTTCCGCCATGGCGCTCTGGTTCAACGCGCTGAAGGCGCTGAACATAGACCTGCTGCAGGTGCTGCCCATTAACGAGATGCCCCCCGGCGTCTCCTGCCCCTACACCGCCCTCTCCGCTTTCGCGCTGGACCCCATTTACATAGCCGTAGAAGACATCCCCGAGCTTAAAGATTTCCCCGAGCTCCTGGAAGAGCTGAACTCCCGCAGGTTCCAGGCGGGCCTCAAGCAGCTGCGCATCTCCAAGACGGTCATGTACAACGAGGCGCGCCACCTGAAGTTCTCCACGCTGTGGAAGATCTACACCGCCTTCCACCAGCGCCACGTCCTCAAGGATTCCCCGCTCGCCGGAGAATTCCGCGCCTTCTGCCAGGCCAACGCCGGCTGGCTGGAGGATTACGCCGCTTTCCGCCGTCTTAAGGACACTCACAACTGGACCTCCTGGACCCATTGGGAAGGGCCGCTCAAGACCCGCGACCCGCAGGCGCTCAAAGAACTGCACGGCCGCGAGGAGCTGCAGGTGCTGTTCTTCAAGTACCTGCAGTGGACCATCCACCGCCAGTGGACCGCCGCCAAGGCGCGCGCGGGAAAACTCGGCATCAGCCTGCTGGGCGACCTGCCGTTCATGGTGAACCAGGAAAGCTCCGACGTCTGGGCCCGCCAGGGCGAGTTCGACATCGACAGCGAAATAGGCGCCCCGCCGGACGCGTTCAGCGATACCGGCCAGCGCTGGGGGCTGCCGGCTTATAACTGGAGCGCGGTGGAGAACAACAATTTCGACTGGTGGCGCTCCAAGGTAAAGAAAGCCTCCGAGTTCTACGACCTGTTCCGCATCGACCACATGGTGGGCTTCTTCCGCACCTGGGTCATACCGCGCGACGCGGCCAGGAAACCCGATTTCGACATCACGGACGCGCCGGGCCAGCGCGCGCGCGGGCGCCGCTTTTTACAGGCGGTCGCCGGGGCCAGCCCCATGCTGCCGGTGGCCGAGGACCTGGGCCTCATCCCGCCTTACGTCGGGGAAGTGCTGCGCGAGCTCAACGTCCCCGGCTACAAGGTGATGCGCTGGGAAAAGAACAAGGACGGCGACTACACGGACCCGGCCACCTACCACCCGGTCTCGCTGGCCACTTCCTCCACGCACGACAACGAGCCTCTGGCCGACTGGTGGGACACGGTGGACCACGCGGAGAAAAAACTTTTCTGGAAGCTGGTCTCCGGGGAGACCGGCAAGCCGCCCCTGTTCTCCAAAGCCAGGGAAAAGGCGCTGGGCAAACTGCTGGGCGCCGGTTCGCGCATAGTCATCCTGCCCATCCAGGACATCTTCGGTTCCAGGGAACGGGTGAACACCCCCGGCACGCTGGGCGACCACAACTGGACCTACCGGTTCCCCACCGCCGCCGAGGATTTCCTTAAGAAGCACGCCGACACGGCGGAGTCCTTCTCCGCCCTGGTAAGGGAGCACCGCAAATGAAGAAACTCCTGCTGCCGCTTTTAGCCGCCGGGCTGGGCGCCTGCTCGCTCAACCACACCGCCGCGCGCGTCACTTCCGGCGTGATAGACAAGGGGCTGCCCGCCGTATTCAGCCAGTCGGACCCGCAGTACGTCAGGGAGGCCCTGCCGGCCAACCTGCAGCTCATGGAGATCCTGCTTAAGAGCGACCCGCAGAATAAAAAAATGCTGGTCAACGCCGCGCAGGGCTTCTGCGGTTACGCTCTGCTCTACCTGGAGGACGAGGACACCGCCCGCGCTTCCGCTTTCTACGCCAAAGGCGAGGCCTATTCCGCGCGCGCGCTCAAAGGCCTGACGCCGGACAAGGCGCGCAAGGCCGACGTGCCGCCGCTGTTCTGGAACACTTTCTGCAAGGCCCTCTACATCAACATAAACCGCGACAAGCCGGAGGCCGTGGCCGAACTGCCCGGCATAGAACCGGCCGCGCAGCGCCTGCTGGCGCTGGACCCGGCCTATTACTACAACGGCGCGCAGGCCGTTATGGGCGCCTACTATTCCATCCGCCCGCGCATTTTCGGCGGCGACCCGGACAAGGCCAAGGCTTATTTCGAGGCCGCACTCAAAGGCGCCGGAGAGAATTTTTTGCTCAACCGGTTCATGTACGCCAAGATGGCCGCCGTGGCGGCGCAGGACCCGGAACTTTTCGAACGCCTGCTGAACTCGGTGCTCGAGGCCCCCGCCGTGGACGGCGAAACGCGCCTGCCCGACGAAGTGGCCAAGCTGAAAGCCAAGAAACTGCTGGAGAAAAAAGATGACCTCTTCTAAACTGCTGTCCGCCGCCCTGCTCGCCGCCATCCTGGCCCTGCCTCTCAGGGCGCAGGACCCCGCCCCCGCCGGCGGCGCCATGGTAAAGTTCGCCACGCTGGCTCCGGACGGCTCCACCTGGATGAAGGCCATGAAGCAGTTCACCGACGAGACCACCGCCAAGACCGCCGGCCGCGTCAAATTCAAGATCTACGCCGGCGGCGTGTCCGGGGACGAGAAGGACGTGGTGCGCAAGATCCGCCTGGGCCAGCTGCAGGCCGGCGGGTTCACCGGGGTGGGCATAGGCGAGATCGCCCCCGAGGCGCGCCTGCTGGACACCCCGTTCCTTTTCAAGAACGCCAAAGAGATAGACCACGTCTACAAGACCTTCGACGCCGACTTCCGCAGGATCTTCGAGAACCGGGGCTACGTGCTGCTGGGCTGGGCGGAGGTGGGCAACGTCAACATCTTCTCCACCACGCCGGTCACCAAACCCGAGGACCTGCGCAACGTGAAGATGTGGATCTGGGAAGGCGACCCCATAGCGGAGGCCACCTTCGCCGCGCTCAACATCAAACCCATCCCGCTCTCCATCACCGACGTGATGACCTCGCTGCAGACCGGTATGATCAACGGCGTCTACGGTTCCCCCCTCTCGGTGATAGCGCTGCAGTGGTTCGCCCGCATGAAGTACGTTTTCGCGCTGCCGCTCACCAACGCCTCCGGCGCCGTGGTGATCTCCAAAAAGACCTTCGACTCGCTGTCGAAGGAGGACCAGAAGACCATGCTGGCGCTGGGCGACAAGTATTTCCGCGCGCTTACGCTTGCCAGCCGCAAAGAGAACGAGCAGTCCGTGGGCGTGCTCAAAAGCAAAGGCCTGACCTTTACCGAGCCGGCCACCGCGGCCGTGGCGGCCGAGCTGGAGAAGGCCGGCAACTCCGCCCGCCAGGCCCTGGTGGGCAAGCTCTACTCCAGGGAACTGCTGGACAAGGTCGAGGGCGCGCTTAAGGCCTTCCGCAGCGCCAAGAAGTAGTTATCTTATCCCCGGGAATTACAAAAGGCCCGGGCAACCGGGCCTTTTTGCATCGAGTGCCCCCCACTTTCGCTAATCGTGCTTACCGTTGCCGGGTTTGCCCCGCTCGTCTTCGGCTTTGCCATCAAGGAACTTGATTAACCAGCCGGCGTCGTCTTTAATTATCTTGAGGGCCTCGTCGGTTATGACGCGGTGGCACTGTTTCTTGTGTTTGTGCCAGTCATCCCGGTCCCAGTCGCGGAAGAAATCCTTATAATCATCTTCGCGGCCGTGCTCTTTGCGGAAGGTGGACCACTCGCGTTCTTCGTCACAGGCATCAGGCTTGTCGCACTTGCGGCTGGCCAGTTCCAGGCGTTTCACGAAAAGCTTCAGCACATTGGCCGCAGGCTTACAGCCCTTGGTCTTGGATGTCTTGTGCTTTTCACAAACGCCAGCCAGTTTCTCGGCCAGCTCTATGTTCTTTGTAAGGCTGCCCACGAACTTATCGTCGCCGAGCTGGTTGAGCTGCCGGGCCACAAGAACATCGTTGCGTAGCGTGTTAAAGACAACAGTCTTGGCCACAACAAGGGGCGGGGCATCCGGGGCAGGATTATATCCCACAGATAATGTCTCCGACTGCCCCATAGTCGAGAAGCCAAACGACTCATAAGGCTGCATTGTAAGATTCGATTTGTGGAAGTCGGCAAATAGCCGATATCCCCCAATTTGCTTCCCGACGATCTGTATTATATAGTTACCGGGCAAAGGTCTATGTATATACAATTCCCTATAGGCCGCTTCATCTCCCCCCCCCCCAGTATTATCCGCTATCCCCTCAACCGTGTAATTCGATTCCGGAATTTCATAAACTTCCTTTATCAGCAACGTTTCATTAAAAGGTGCCGCCGCATCATAACCTGTTCTGCGCCCCTGCGGGTCAATCACGACAACCTCAGCCGGAGTGTCTTGCGCTGTATTGGATGAGTTGTAAATACGAATCGTAATACTGCTTCTGTCCTGCGCACTCGACAGTGCGGGGCACAAAAATATTGCGCTCAAAACAGACGCACAGAAATGGCTGTTTTTCATATGGTTCCTTTGGCAATCATTCGAATACTGACAATCTCTTTAGGGTTCCCGTTTGCTATTAAATTGAAATAATCTTTGAGAGTCGCCACCCGTGTATTATTATTGCCTGGGTCATTTATATAAATTGCATCACCACATTTCTTCGTGACCACAACAAAATGTGTGCGCCCCACCCTGGAGGTACTATATAACTCCAAAACAACGGGGTTGTCATTTTTCAACCCAGCATCCAACAACGAGTTCAGTTGCGCGGCCGTGCCAGTTGTTTTTTTATATTGCACAGCAACCCCGCTCGCTGTTATCGCGTCGACCATTGCGGGCAGATACACAGACTTACCATCAAACCCCCCCGGAGTGTTCTTCAGCGTTTTATTTAATTCGCCTGGATCCGTGTTGTAGCCCTGCTTTTTAACAACTTGTGCGGCAGCAGTTAACAAGCATCCTAATGCACCTATTTTCTGGGTTGTGTGATCGTAATCATCATCCCACCAGGTGTTCATACCGTCGTCATACTGCTTCCAGTTCGGCACACCGGCCACTTCCACGCAGGTCTCCGCCGAGACGCAGTTGGACAAGCCGGAAATGTTTCCCGCCTCATCCGCCGTCTTCAGCGCGAAAAAATACGTCGTCGCGGGCGAAAGCCCCTTTACAATGAACGTCTCCGCGGAACCGGCTGCCTGCGGGACAGAAACGTCTTGGGCTCGTACGGCGGCGGCGAACTCTGCGTCCGTCGTTATCTGCCCGGCCGCGCTATACCCTAAATCATATGAGGCGGCTGTCCCCGTGTTCCCATCGTCGCCGGGCGCGGTCCAGGCCAAAGTGATCGTATCTCTGGAGACGGCCGTGACGGACAGGCTAGTGACGGCGGCGGGAGGAGCGGCGTCCTCTTCCCCGCCTTGGCTCCAGGACTCCAGGTAGAATTCGTCGAATCCGCTGTCGGTGTTCCAGGTGTGATAGCCGGCTATGCGCATGTTCAGGTCGTCGTCCACATAAACCGTTTCCAGACTGCCCTCGTCCGGCTTTTGCAGTATCAGCGGGTTCCAGGCGGAAGAGCCGTCAGCGTTAAGCTTCGTTACGGCTGGGGCCCACGTATCCTTCATATTGCCGGCGATGTACGCGGCGCCGGCCTTGTCCACGGCCACCGCTTTGGGCCAGGACCAGTTATCGAAAGCCGTAATGAACACAGGCTCCGACCACACGCCGGAACCGTTCACCCGCCGGATAGAGAATCCCGCCGCACCGTCGCCGACTATTTCGTTACCGATAAAAACCATGCCGCCGGTCGGATCGCCGCCGGCTTTGAGCTGCGGCGATTCGTCGAAGGCGGCGTCCTTCAGATATTCGCCTTCCAGTTGGCCGAGGCCGGGAGTGTACTTGAGCATGAAATACCTGTAAGTATAGTCGTCCTTACAGGAATAGCCTCCCACTAAAACCTCCCCAGAAGCGCTTATATGCACTCCGCCGGAAGGGATAGCCGCGCCGGAACAAGTCTGCTGGTCTACGGGAAAATATTCCTGCTCGCCGGCCAGTTCCAACTCCGGACTATAACGGAATGTCACGGTTTTATACCTGCCTGCTGATTGGTCATAGACTGACTCGGCGGCGTATATGTTGCCTGCGTCAACGGCGACACCATATCCATCGGGCCAGTAACCGGGCCCGCTATAAGGCAGCGAAACGCTGCCCGAGAGATTACCACCGGCATCATACTTCATCAACTGAGCGGTTTTGGCCCCGAGGTCTGAAAAAGAAACGTAGGCGTTCCCAGATCCGTCGACGGCCAGGGCGGTCGCGTAACCCCAGCTGCCGCTCAACTGCGCGGTCCAGGCCGACTTCCCGCCGGACACCAGCGTGAGCGTCTGGCTGCCCAACAGATAAATCCCCGCGGGGGCCTGCGCCGCACCCACAAAGTAATCGTAAGTCCCGGCCATGTCGAATACCGCACGCGCTGCCAGTTCAGGGAACGCCGCCTGCAATACCGACGGCGCGACCATGGACAGCGCGGCGAAGAGAAGAGTGGCGTGCCGTCTCATTGCCACGTCCTTATAAAGACCATATTCCCGGAAGTCTCTATCGGTTCCTTGCCTGCCCTGTACGCCCGCACCTTGTACGCGCAGGTTCCGTTGGGGGTGTTCTCCGAAGCGAAACGGTACTCGTAGACATACGCGCCGTTGATGTTTTTTGGAGCGTCGGTTATCGTCGCCTCTTCAAGGAGCGCTCCGGAACCGTCGAAGATCTTCACTTCCACTTTGTCCGCCAGGCCAGCTTCAATATGTATCACGGGATGCTTCATGCCTATGGCAGGATTAGGCTGGGCATAGACCAGGCGGAACTTGAAAGCCCTGGCGGCTGCTTCGGTCCTGGCGGATTTTATGGTTGCGCGCCGGGCCTCGAACTTCTCACGCCCCTTAAGAATGGCGCCTATGTGGCTGCGATACGCCGCCGGGGCCGCCGTGGACTTATAAATTTCGTAAAGTTTATCGGTTTTTTTGTCAGCGGCATGAAAATCCCCTACGGAACCAATGAACAGCAAAACAAATATAAATACGATGCTGGCGATTTTTTCCATGCATTCCCCCCGAACCACAAGGCTGATACTATAACTTACCTTCCGGCACTGTCAAATTGTTATAATTTATCCACGGCGATGATGTCCGCCGCCCCGGCCCGACGGGGGAACCGCGCGCGAGCGCTGATGACCTCTACCCCTCAAGGTAGAGGTCTTTGTTTTCGTGGAGATTAATTATGGAACCTGACAAGATACCGCTGATAGCCGGGCTGCTGGTCTTCGCGGCCAGCGTCCTGAGCCTGAAACTGGGCGTCTCGGTAGCCATCTTCGAACTGCTGCTGGGCACCGCCGCCGGAAGCCTTGGCCTTGCCGCGCCCGACTGGATGACCTATATCGCCGGGTTCGGCGGCATAGTGCTGACCTTCCTGGCCGGCGCGGAAGTCGACTCAAAACTGCTCAGGGAAAACTTCCGGCAGGCCGCGGCCATCGGCACCCTGTCCTTCCTGGCCCCGTTAGCCGCAGGCGCGCTTTTCTGCCATTACGCCGCGGGCTGGAGCCGCGAAGCCTCGCTCATAGCCGGCATCGCCCTGTCTGAAACTTCGCTCGCGGTGGTTTATTCCGTGCTGACGGAAACCGGCCTTGGCAGGACCAGGACCGGCAAGATGCTGATGGCCTGCACCTTTCTAACCAACACGCTCACAGCCCTGGCGCTCAGCGTCGCCTTCCTGAAACCCGGTCTCTATACGCTGGTCTTCCTGGGGGCCTGCGGCACTTTCCTGCTGTTCGCTGGCCGCATTTCCGCCTGGCTGATGAGCCGCCCGGCCCTGGCCGGTAAAACCGTAGAGCCGGAGATAAAATATATTTTCGCGGCGCTCCTGGCTTTCGTCTACCTGGCCGAGCTCGGAGCAGGGCAGGCCATGCTGCCGTCTTTCCTGTTCGGCCTGGCGCTGGCCCCGCAGCTTTCCGGCGCGCACGCGCCCGTAAAGGAGCGCCTGCGCACGGTGGCCTACGCTTTCATAACTCCGTTCTTCTTCATCGCGGCCGGCATGAAAGTTTCCCCGGCCGCGCTGATGGGCGCCGCCGGGCTCTTTGTCGCGCTGTTGCTGGTAAAGCAGGCGGCCAAATTCGCCGGGGTCTATTTCCTGGCGGCCAAATTTTTTCCCCGGGAGCGGGGCCGCTTCACGCTGCTCATGTCCACGGGTCTTACCTTCGGTCTGATGGCCGCCATGTACGGGGCCAGGGCCGGCCTGCTGGACGCAGGGCAGTATTCGCTCTTGACCGGCGTGCTGCTGGCCAGCGCGGTCCTGCCCACCTTTGTGGCGCAGCGCTGGTTCCTGCCCGTCGAGGGCGAGGATATAGTCTAGCGCGTCTTGCCGGCAGCGTCCTCTTCGGCGAGGCGCTCCATTTCTGCTTTGCCGGCCGCGCAGCGAAAGCCTATATCGTCGTTGGCCCTGGAGCTGCTGGCGCGGTTGCCGGAGCGCAGCGAATCCGCGTCAAAGTCCCAGGAGCCGCCGCGGATAGAGTTTTCCCGGCCTGTAGCCGGCCCCGCCGGGGCGATGCGCTCGCTGGCGGCGTAATACCCTTTTCCGTAGAAGTCCGAAGTCCACTCCCACACGTTGCCGTGCATGTCATAAAGTCCAAAAGCGTTCGGCTTCAGGGCCCCGACCGGGTGCGGGAGGCCGCCGGAGTTCCCTTCATACCAGGCGTACCCGCCAAGGCCCGCCGCGGAATCGCCAAAACTGTAAGCGCTCCCGGAACCGGCGCGGGCGGCGGTTTCCCATTCGGCCTCGGTCGGCAGCCGTTTCCCCAACCGCGCGCAGTAGGCGGCGGCGTCTTTTACGGTCACGCCCATCACCGGGCAGTTCGGACAGGCCGCCATCAGGCCTTCGTCGCGCTTATAATGCGTAGCGGTGCCGGCCTGCACGCTGAACTTACTTCCCGGCTTAGCCCATTCCGGGAAATTGGCCTGTGTCTCTTCCGCAAATTTGAAGTAATCCGCCATGGTCGCCTCGCGAGCGTCCACATAGAACGCCGACAGCCTTACCGTGTGGAGAGGGTGTTCATCCGGGTCTCCCGCGCCTTCCGGAGACCCTACCTGGTACTCGCCTCCGGGTATCAGCGCCATGCCGGCGGTCCGGGTTTTCAGCGTAGTCAACCGCTTTTGAAGAAGGAACTCATCCGCGGAGCCCAGACAGCCGCCGCATGCGGCCGCGCCCGCCGGGGAAACTATGAACGCGATTTTCTCCTCGTTGAGCCCCCTGGGCGGCGCCGGCTGCGGCGCGGCCGCTGCGCCTTTGCCGGACTCCCGCCAGAAAAAAACCGAAGCCGCCAGCGCCAGGAGGGAAACCGCCAGATAGACCGGGAACCCCGCCGGCTTTGGCGCAAGGTGTTTGCCGCAATGCGGGCAGGCGTCGTGAGGCTTGCTCATGTTGTTACCTCGTGATGTTAAGTGCGGCCTTCAGAACAGGCCGGTGATGTTGCCTTCGGCGTCGATGTCGATGTTCTCGGAAGCGGGGTGCTCCGGCAGGCCGGGCATGCGCATGATGTCGCCGGTGATGGGGATAATGAATCCCGCGCCGGAGGCTATCTCTATCTCGCGCACGGTGACCACAAAATCCTTGGGCCGGCCTATCAGGTCCGGGTTATCCGAAAGGGATTTCTGAGTCTTGGCTATGCAGACCGGCAGTTTGTCCAGGCCCAGGCCGGTTATCTTTTCCAGGTCCTTCTTGGCCTTGGCCGTGTAGTCGATATGTTTTGCGCCGTACATCTTGCCCGCAATGGCCTCTATCTTCTTTTCTACGGGCCACTCCCACTCGTAGACCGGCTTGAAGCCGCAGGTCTTTTTGGCGTCCACGGTGGCGGCTACTATTTCCGCCAGTTCCACCGCGCCGGCGCCGCCGCGGCCCCACACGTCGGCCACGGCCACGGGCACGCCAAGCTGGGCGCACTTGGCCTTTACCACCGCTATTTCCTCGTCGGTGTCGGAAGTGAACTTATTCAGCGCTATCACGGGGGAGAGTTCGAACTGCTTCATGTTCTCCACGTGCTTCTCCAGGTTCTCCAGACCCCTCTTTACAGCGGCCGGGTCGGGCTTGCCCAGTTCCTTCAGGCCCACGCCGCCGTGGTACTTGAGCGCGCGCACCGTGGCCACCAGCACCGCGGCGCTGGGGCAAAGACCCGCATAGCGGCACTTGATGTCCAGGAATTTTTCCGCGCCCAGTTCGAAAGCGAAGCCGGCCTCGGTCACGACGTAGTCGGAAAGACTCAGCCCCATACGGGTGGCTATGATGGAGTTGCAGCCGTGCGCGATGTTGGCGAACGGTCCGCCGTGGATGATGGCCGGCGTGCCCTCGGAAGTCTGCACCAGGTTGGGCATCAGCGCGTCTTTCAGGAGCGCCGCCATGGCGCCGTGGGCCTTGAGGTCGCGCGCGTACACCGGCTTGCGGTCGTAGGTATAACCGACGAAAATGTTGCCCAATTTTTCCTTAAGATGCTGCAGATCGTTGGACAGGCAGAAGATGGCCATCACTTCGGAAGCGGCCACTATGTCGAAGCCGGTCTCGCGCGGCACGCCGCTCATGGTGCCGCCCAGCCCCACTATGATCTTGCGCAGGGAGCGGTCGTTCATGTCCATCACGCGCTTCCAGGTTACGGTGCGCGGGTCCAGGCCGAGGTTGCTCTTCTTGTTCTGGATATTGTTGTCGATGATGGCGGCCAGCAGGTTATGCGCCTTCTCTATGGCCGCGAAGTCGCCGGTGAAGTGGAGGTTGATGTCCTCCATGGGCAGCACCTGCGAGCGGCCGCCGCCGGTGGCGCCGCCCTTTATGCCGAACACCGGGCCGAGCGACGGCTCGCGCAGCACGACGGTGGTCTTCTTCCCTATCCGGTTGAGACCCAGCGTCAGGCCTATTGAAACGGTGGTCTTGCCCTCTCCGGCCGGGGTGGGCGAGATGGCCGAGACCAGCACCAGCTTCCCAGTTTTCGCCTTCTCGGGGTTTATCAGTTTGAGCGGCAGCTTGGCCTTATACTTGCCGAAATAGTGCAGTTCTTCGGCCGGAACGCCGAGCAGCGCGGCGATCTCGTCGATATGTTTGAGCTTTATAGTGCGGGCTATTTCAATATCCGTAGGCATATTATGCGGGTCCCATTTCCCCGGGCACAGGGCGGTCCGCTATGCCCAGATAACCCTCTATTTTCTGTTCCAGGAACAGCGCGTCCTCCGGCTTCTCCATGCCGCTCACCAGTTTCTCGCGCCGCCCACCGGTCAGGACCGCGTCCAGGTTGTACGAATAACTGACGCCGTTGCGGCCGCGGGAAAGCTTCTCTTCGCAGAACAACTGTTCTATTTCGATGCGCTGCACCACGCGGTTTCCGGGCCAGGGCAGCGGATAATGCTTTACGCGTATTTCCGCCGGATTAACGTTTATCCGGGTCCTGTTCAGGAACCCGGCCAGCGTGGTGTAAGTGAGGAACACCCCCACCCCGACGTGCCCCAGCGGGAACAGTATGGCCATCAGCGGCGCGCCCTTGGTAACGGCCGTAGTATACCAGAAGAACAGGAAGCCGTCCCAGAACACGCAGAAGAAGAGCAGGAACAGGTACTTGGGGGAGAGCCAGCGCCGCGTTATCACCAGGTCCGCGCCGTCGTTGCCCAGTTCGTAACCGCGCGGCATCGCCACCTGGCGTTTGGCCGCCGGCTGCACGGCGCCCGGCACCTTGTCCGCAAAGCCGAACACGGCGCCGCACGCGCCGCATTTGGCCATAGCGGACTGGATGTTTATATCCCCGGCCGGCACTTCCCGGCCGCAGTGCGGGCATTTGAGATTCATGCTTAAGCGGCCTGGGCGCCGCCGGCCGGCAGGGTGCGGTCCACGAACACGCGGGTGGAAAGTTCCTTATCCAGCATCAGCAGGCCGTCCTTGGAATCGCCGATGAGCTTGAGTTTCTCGGTTATCTCCGAGGAATTGGCTTCTTCCTCCACCTGCTCGTCCACGAACCAGTTGAGCATGCTGGCGGTGGCGTGGTCGCGCTCGGCCAGGGCGATATCCACGATGTTGTTTATCATAGCGGTAACTTTCTGCTCGTGCTCGTAGGCGGCGGCGAACATCTCCACCGGGGCCTTCCAGTCGGTGCGCACGCCTTCTATGGCCGGCATCACCGGGTGGCCGGCGCGGTCCAGCACGAAGCGGTAGAACTTGATGGCGTGGGTCATCTCTTCCTGAGCCTGCACGTAAAGCCAGTTCGCCATACCTTTAAGGTTCATCTCCACGCAGCGCGAGGACATCCCAAGGTAAAGGTAGGCGGAATAGAGTTCCGCGTTTATCTGCTTATTTATCGCGTCTTCCACTTTTTTATTTATTTTCATGATAGTTACTCCATAAGTTCAAAGCGCACCCGGGCGGCTACCCGCCCCCCTACCCGCTATGATACTAAAATCTCCGGGTTTTTTCCCCTCCGGGGCCACTGCCTTGCTTAACCGCGCGGGCATTTAGGATAATGGACTTATGCGTTTACTTTTCCGGGCTGAAGAATACGTCGTAAAGACTGAAAAGGCCGTAGTAGTGGGGCTCATCTTCCTGATGGTCGCCCTCTCCTTCTCCCAGGTGCTGCTGCGCATCCTGTTCCACTCCGGCATAGTCTGGCTGGACCCGCTGCTGCGCCACATGGTGCTCTGGGCCGGCCTTACCGGTTCCGCGCTCGCCGCGCGCTACTCCCACCACTTCGCCCTGGAAGCCTTCGTCAAGTTCGCGCCGAAGTACCTGCACCGCACGCTGGACGTCTTCGCCCACCTGTTCACTTCGCTGGCGGCCGCCCTGCTGTTCTACGCCGCTTATAAATTCATCCGCGACGAGTTCGCGGCCGGAGCCGTGGCCTTTTACATCGGGAACTTCGGCGTAAAGGGCGGCTGGGCCGAAATAATAATCCCCGCCTCGTTCGCCCTTATCGGCTTTCACACGCTGATAGGTATCATACGTCCCAAGGACAACTTCGAGGGGCCCTTCTGATGGGCATAATAATAGGCGCCCTCATCCTGCTGCTGGCCTTCCTGGGCTCGCCGGTCTTCACGCTGATAGGCGGCGGGGCCATCTTCCTCTTCTCCGGCTCCGGCATCGACTCTTCCGCGGTGATAGTGGAAATGCTGCGCCTGGCCTCGCTGCCGGCGCTCATCGCCATACCGCTGTTCACCTTCTCGGGCTACATCCTGGCCGAAAGCAAGGCCCCGCAGCGCATGCTCGCGCTGGCGGAGGCGCTGTTCGGCACCATGCCCGGCGGGCTGGCCATAGTGGCGCTGTTCACCACGGCGTTGTTCACCGCCTTTACCGGCGCCTCCGGCGTCACCATCATAGCGCTGGGCGGGCTGCTGTACCCCATGCTGGAGCGGCAGGGCTACCCGGAAAAGTTCACGCTGGGCCTGCTGACCACCACCGGCAGCCTGGGGCTGCTTTTCCCGCCCAGCCTGCCCATAATCCTCTACGGTATAGTGGCCAAGATAGACATAGACCGCCTCTTCAAGGCCGGCCTCCTGCCGGGCGTGCTCCTGCTGGTAGCGCTTTCCATCTACGCTTTCTTTACCGCCCGCAAAGCCGGGGTTAAACACATCCCCTTCTCCATGGCCGCGCTCAAAAAGTCGGTGCGCGACATTGCCTGGGAACTGCCGCTGCCTTTCCTTATAATAGGCGGCATCTACCGAGGCCTGTTCACCGCCAGCGAGGCCGCCTCGGTAATGGCGTTCTACGTCATCATCACCGAAGTTTTCATCTACAGGGACCTGAACCTTTTTAAAGACATTCCGCGCGTGGCGGTAAAGAGCATGCTGCTGGTGGGCGCCATCTTCATGGTGCTGGGCACGGCGCTCGGCTTCACCAATTACCTGATAGACGCGCAGATACCGGACCGCATCTTCGCCTGGCTGCATACCTACGTGGCCAGCAAGGTGGTTTTCCTGCTGCTCCTCAACGCCTTCCTGCTGGTCATCAACATGATAGAGATCTTCTCGGCGATCATCATCGTCGTGCCGATCATCGTGCCGGTGGCCAGCCAGTACGGCATAGACCCGGTGCACCTGGGCATCATCTTCCTCTTGAACCTGGAGATAGGCTACATGCTGCCGCCGCTGGGGCTCAACCTGTTCCTGGCGAGCTCGCGCTTCCATAAGAAACTGCCCACGCTCTACCGCGCCACCGGGCCTTTCCTGCTGATCCTGCTGGCCATGCTGGCGCTGGTGACCTACATGCCGCAGCTCAGCTTCCCGGGCGGCCGTTGAGCCTGGCCGGCCCCGCACAATTTTACCGTGGCAAAAAAAGAACTCATCATCTGCTCGGCGGGCCTTAAGCCCGGCCACATGACCCTGGAAACGCTCGGCGCGCTCAAGACCTGCGCCGCCGTTTTTACCACCCTGCGCTCCGCCCCGCTGCACGCTTTTATCCGCGGCCTCTGCCCTAAAATAATAACCGGCGGCCAGGGCTCCCCGGCGGAAACTGCCGCCGAGGCTCTGGCCGCGCTGAAGAAGCATTCGCCGCTGGCCTTCCTCACCTACGGCAACCCTCTGGTCCTCAACCGCCCGGCGCTGGAGGTCTGCCTTAAAGCCGAAGCCGCAGGCGTTACCGTGCGCGTGCTGGAAGGTATCTCCTCGGTGGACTCGCTGATGAATTTCCTGCGCTTGTCAAAGGACGGCGGTTACGACCTGCGGCTGGTCAACATAGGCGAATTCGACCGGCACCCGCGGCTGGACGCGGGCACCGACACTCTTTACTTCATGGCCGGCGGCGGAGACTCGCGCCACGCCGGCAATCTGAAGGCTTTCCTGAAAGAACTCGGCGCCCTTTACCCGGCGGATTTCCCCGCCGTTCTCGCCAATTGTCCCGACGAGATGCGCCCGGAAGGCCGCCTGCTGAACACCACGGTAGGTTCCCTCTCAAAAACCCTGCGGGAAGCCGACCAGGCTACCACGCTGTTCGTAGGCAGGCTGCCCGGCGGGCCGCGCGGCAAAAGGCGGGCCAGATGACCGGGGGCGCCGCCAAAGCGGCCAGGCTAAACGCGCTGGGCATAGCGGCCGCGCGCGCGGGCAAGTCCGCCGAGGCGCAGCGCTCTTTCCTGGCCGCCGCGGCCGCCGACCCCGCCAACGCTTCAGCCTACATGAACCTGCTGGGCTGCCTGCTGCCCGCGCGCCGCTATGCGCGCGCCGCCGCGGTTTGCGAAACCGCCCGCCGCACGTGCAACCCCGCGCAGCTGCGCGCCCTGGGCCCGGCCCTGGAACGTGCCGCCGCGCAGGCCGGCGCCGGAATAAAAAAACGCGTTTTACTGGTAAGCCTTGCCGACACCATAGAACACCGGCTTTTCGAACTCGCCTTCCTGGAAGCGGCCGCCGGCTGTGGTTCCACCGCCGTGGACCTGGCCGTCTCCCCGTCGGTATTCCGGCTGACGCCGCCGCCTTTTTCCTTCGTCAAACGTTTCCTGTGCCTCCCCGGCGAACCCTGCGCCGAGCTTTCCGCCGCCGGCTACGACGCCGTAGTCTTCGCCGATTTCCCGTCCACGGCTTTCATCGAGCCGTTCTGCGGCCTGCTTGGGGAGCCGGGCCCCGTAAAGACTTTCGTCTGCCTGCACCTGCTGCCCCGCAAGGGAGATTGCGCCGCCGCAGACCTGGCCGCCTACCGCCGCCTCTTCTCCGGGGTAAAAACAGTTTTCACTCTGGACAACGACGAAGCACGGCGCCTCGATGAACTGGGGACGCCGCGCGGCGCCCGGCGCAGCTACCCGCTCTCCGTCAACACCGGCTACTACGCTCCCGCGGGCAAGCCGGGCGGCTACCTGTTCTCGGCCGGAAATTCCGCCCGGGATTACCAACCGCTGATCCGGGCCGCGGCGCGCCTTAAAACGGAACTGCGCATTTATACCGATCTTCCGCAGCCGGCCTCCCCCGGCCTCCGACTGGAACCGCTGAGCGGCAACCACGAGGCGCTGCGGCCGGCGCTGGCCGGCGCAAAAGCCGTAGTGATCCCTTTCAGGCCGCGCGTCAGCGCCGCGGCCAATTCCATCGCCACTATGGCCATGGCCTCCGGCAAGGCCGTGCTCACCAACGACACGCCCGCCCTGCGCCGGCTCATCAAGCCGGGAGTGACCGGCTTCCTTTATAACGAACGCCTTGCCGGCGACCTGGATAAAAAACTTAAAACCCTGCTCACCCTCGGGCCCGCCGGGCTGGAGCGCGTGGGCCGGGCGGCCCGCAAAACGGCGCTGGCTAAAGCCAGCAGCGCCCTGCTCGCCGGTCGGGTGCTGGCGGAGCTGGGCGCCGATTGAATTACCATGAAAATAGAACTAAGCCATAAACTAAGCTCTTTCAAGCCTTTCCTGTTCGAGGAATTGTACCGCCGCGAGCGCGCCGAGCGCGCCAGGGGCAAAGACATCATCAGCCTCGCCGTGGGCGACCCGGACATCCCCACGGACCGCCGCATAGTGGCCGACGCCATAAAAGAAATAAAGAACGGCCGCAACCACCGCTACCCCAATACCAAAGGCAACGAGAACCTGCGCAAAGAGATCTCCGCCTGGCATAAACGCCGCTTCGGCCTTGACTTCCACCACAACGACGAGGTTTCCATCCTGATAGGCTCCAAGGAAGGCATAGCGCACCTGCCTTTCGTGGTAATGAACGAGGGCGACTACTGCCTCATCCCGGACCCCACCTACCCCACCTACCGCACCGGCGTGGTGCTTTGCGGCGGGCACATCCACGATGTGCCGCTGGAAGAGAAGAACGGCTTTCTGCCGGACCTGGGCAGGATCCCGCAGAAAGTAGTGAACAAGACCAAGCTCTTTTTCCTGAATTACCCCAACAACCCCACCGGCGCGGGGGCCACGCTGGATTTCTTCAAGGACCTGGTGAAGTGGGCGCGCCGCAACGGCGTGGTGATAGCGCAGGACGCTGCTTACTGCGACATCTATTTTGGCGAACCGGCGCCCAGCATCATGCAGGTGGCCGGCGCGCGCGACGTGGCGGTGGAGTTCTACTCCTCGTCCAAGACCTACTGCATGGCCGGCTGGCGCATAGGCTGGGTGGTGGGCAACTCAAAGTTGGTCTGCGCGCTGAACCAGCTCAAGGAAAATATCGATTCGGGACCCTTCAACGCCATCCAGAACGCCGTGGCCTACGGCCTGAAACACCACGAGGAGATAGTGCCGCCCATCCGGGCCCGCTTCAAGGCACGCGCGGAGCGCTTCTGCTCCGCCCTGCACCACTCCGGGTGGCGCTTCCCGGACCCCAAGGGCAGCTGCTTCGTCTGGGCCAGGCCGCCGGTGAAGTGCTCCTCGCTGGACGCAGTATTGTTCATGCTGGAAAAAGCCGCCATCCTCACCGCCCCGGGATCGGGCTTCGGCAAATGCGGGGAAGGCTACGTACGGTTCTCGCTGACGGAGCCCGACGCGAAACTGGCCGAGGCCGCGCGCAGGATAAAGGCCCTGGACTGGGCCGCTCTCAAGAAATAAAGGTTTTTAGGCCCTGGGCCGCCGAAACGCAGGGAATCCCGGGCAGGCCGCCCGGCAGCAATATCCTTTAATTCCTTTAGCGAGGCAACCGGCCGCCATTTATTTTGCATTTATTAACGGCCTCATGCCAATTCATGGGAGGATATAGTTCTTTGACCGGAGCTTTGCTCACAAATTCCGCTGTTGCATTACTGCTTCCGGATTCTGATTCTTCAGCCAGGGCCTTCCCTTCCGGAATTATCCGGGATTCTTTTTTGTACAGTTGAAAATCATAAAGCACATCGGACACGCGTCCGCCATCAACCACTTTTTGCGGAACCTCGTGCCGCGATATGGCTATTATCTTCTAAAAGTTTGCCCTCACAATTATCATTGTTAGGATCCTCCTCCCATGCCGTAGCCCAAGAAATCTCTCGCCCGGAGAGTTTGCCGCTTATGGCGCCCGAAGTAGCTTGGAAATTTATTTTGAATTTTCAATTTCAGGATAGCCGGGCTTAACCGAGGGCTAAGTGGATAGTCTGTGCTTGGTGCGCCGAAGTATTTGCTTTCGGTCAATTTATCAGGATCCCGCTGTTTTTCCGAGGATCTCCGGCGGGACATCACCGAGAATTGTCCTTTAAATGTCGCGCAGTTTAACTATCCGTCCCTCTACCCAATAGAGGGCGGACTTCGCCGTTCTTTCCTGCAGGGAGTAGGTCTGGGCCGTGGAGATGTTCAGCGCCATGAGCGGGTAGAACTCGCGGAAAGCCGCCGAATCGGCCCTTACCACGCAGCCGTGCATGAAGCTGAGCTTGCCGGAAGCTATAAGTTCCTTATGATACGCCTCCAGTTTCTCCCGGAGGGCGGTCTCCACCAGGTTCAGGTGCGGGTAAACTATCCTGCTGGAGGCGAAAGGACATTTATATAAACCCCTCCTATCCTTCTTAACAATGCCGGCGTCCAGCAGCGTCTTCAAAGCTTTAGCGGCCGACTTCTTTTCCAGCTTCAATACGCCGGCCAGGCTTTCCGCCGACCAAAACCCCATATCATTGGAGACACCCAGAAAGCACAGGTAGACGTCCCGGTCGGCCAGGACGGCGCGGAACTGCGCCAGGGTGAGCTGGTACTTGTTCTCCGCCAGCGCCCTCTTTACGGTCTTATGCATGGGAGACATGCCGGAAGCCAGCGCACTCTCGGAAATGAGCGGTTGCAGGATGTTCGAGTAAGTTTCTTCCCCCGCCATGGTCCTGAGCCACGCCAGCACAAGTTCGTTGGCCCCTGAACTTTTGGGCACCAGCCGCAGGGCCAGGGAGAGCCGCAGCAATTTTCCGACGTCGGGCAGGTTCCTGCCCTGTTCGAGGAACAGGTACCTGCGGTAAGAAATCTTCAAAACCGGGGTCCCGCCGGTGGCATGATAAAAACCGTAGGCGGTGGGAAACCCGGCCTCGCGCCGCAGCTTCGTCAGGACTTCGGAAAAGACAGTGCTCATCGTTCCTCCAGCTTGGTCATAACAGAATTCTATCGTAATATCGGTCCCGCACTCAACCGGACGTTCCCCCCCTGGTGACGTTGACCGTCACTAATCCCGCGTTTTCCTGCCGCGCGCCGACATAAACCGGACGGGCAAAACTACCGGAGCCATTGCCGTAAAAAACAAGGCCCAAAGCCGCTTGGGCGGCCCGCCGCAGGAGGGTAGACTATATACAGGTTCCTATCAACCCGATAACAGACTGGATCCGCGCAAGCCCAAAACATGGGAGGGCTGGCCACAAAGAAAGTATGCAACATTTTATACGGCTTCTATTCACTCTGCTGGCTTTTGCGCCACTCAAGCTCGCTGCCTCCGAGTTCGAGATCTTAGATGTCCTACGAGTTGACGGCTATGCTATTGTGCACTCTTCGATGGACATAGACGGCAGTATTTTCACTGTGGGAGGCTCCACGCTGGTGGTGAAAGGCGGCAATGTCGGCATAGGGACGGCTGACCCCGGGACCAAATTGGACGTGGCGGGCAATCTACGGTTGAGTGCAACCGGGGCAAGAGATATTCAAAGTTACACCGGCGCGGCATATACTGATCTGAATTATGACGCTTTGTCTCATAACTGGCAGACGGGCGGCGGAACCGCGAAAATGGTGCTGTCAAATTCCGGCAACCTCGGCATCGGGACGACAAGCCCGGGTGGGAAATTGGCGATTTACTCGGGGGCTTCGGGCGCAAGCGCTACTGCCGGCGCAAATGATCTGATTATCGAGGGGAATGAGGCAGGTGGAACCGGTGAGAGTATCCTGTTTCCTGATGCCTATAGCGCTTATTTAAGTTTTAGTACTCCGTCCGGATCGCATCGGGGTGCTATAGGTTATTTTGGCGCCGCTTATGGTACCGCGTCCTATCAGGATTCAATGGTGTTGAGAGCTAATAACAGCGATGCGGTTATCATCAATAAAAACGGCAACGTCGGCATAGGGACAACGGCGCCGGCGGCCAGATTGGCCGTGCAGATGCCCGGAGACACGGACGGCACTTTGGTGGGGACCTTCGGCGACGCTGCCCGCACGTACGCCGAATTCTATACCGGCTCTGATGCCGCTAACCCCAATGCCGCAAACGCGGTACTTAAGGTAAGGAAGAGCAATGCCAGCGGCCGCTCCATCAGCGCCTCCGGCACTATCAACGCCTCCGGCGCGGACTACGCCGAATGGATACCATGGGAAGGGGAGCGGCCCGGGGCCGGCGCTGTAATAAAGTACAAGGGTTCCTATATGGTGGTGTCTTCATCCGGTACGGCCGCTTTTACCGGCAACGACCTGTACGGCGAGGGCGGAGCTATTCTTCTGGCCTTTATCGGGCAGGTGCCGGTCAGGCTGCGCGGCCCCGTGCGCCAAGGGGATTATGTAGTACCCAACGACGACGGGACAGCCGGTGCTGTGGCGCGCGGGGCCGCGACTTTCGCGCAGTACCGCGAAGCCCTCGGCACCGCCTGGGAAGCGAACGAGGCGGCGGGAGTGAAAACCGTCCTTGTCGCCGTCGGGGTCAAGTGATGGGGAGTTGGGGCGGTATGACATTTCTGGGGAAGAAAGCATTAATATGAGGCTATCGAGTGATAAAACTGACCATTCTGATCGTAGAAGATGACCCGGCGACCCTGGAGTTGCTGGAAGCGGCGGTTTCGGAGGTGGGGCATATGGCGCGTACCGTCGGGACCCTGGCGAACGCCTTTAAGTCCGTGGAGCGCAACCCGCCGGACCTGATAATCATGGACAGGGGGCTGCCCGACGGGGACGGCTTCAAGCTGTGCCTCGCCTTAAAGCGGGACCTGCGGTTCCGCGCCATTCCCATCCTTATGGTTAGCGGCAGGGGTGAAGTGGCCGAGCGGGTGCTGGGGCTGCGCTTCGGCGCGGACGACTACCTGGTAAAGCCGTTCGACATGGAGGAACTGCTGGCGCGGGTGGACGCGCTTTTCAGACGCGCCCATCCGGAACTTGCCGGCTATTCCAGCAGAATCGCCAGCGGCGGCCTTGAACTGGACCTGGCCGCCCGGCAGGCCACGTCTGGAGGCAAGCTGGTCCGGCTTACCCCCATGGAATACGAGCTTTTGCGGGTGCTGGTGGAGCGGCGCGGCACCGTGCTGACACGCGAGTTCCTGCTGGAGTCCGTGTGGGGCGCCGCACGTGGGGGCGCCGGGCCTAAAACCGTGGACGTGACGGTGATGAACCTGCGCAGGAAGCTGGGTGCGGCGGGCAGTCTTATAGCGGCCGTGCGTGCGCAGGGCTACAAACTGCTGGAGCTGGGAAATACGGGGACATAAAACTGTTTTCCGGGCGCGCTTCTCTTTCGGTAAAGGAACGGTAAAATTATCTGGGCCCTGCCGCTGGGCCGTTTACCGGGGCATGTCGGGCTAAAGGGCACTTAACCCGGCGTGTCATTTGCGGTAAGCTATATGGAGAGCATAGCTGTGCAGTTGTGGAAGTCCGATATTGCCGGTGAAAGGCTTGAGAGCATCTTTATGTGGCGTGCCTTATACTATAACTGAAAGGATTGAGGAGGAAGTGTTATGAAGACTGAAATAGCGGCAGTTACACTCTTGACGGTAACCGCGGCCGTGTTCGCATACACGCGGCCACATAAGGCCGCCCCGTCCGACCTGAGGGACGCCGTAGCGGACAAAAGCGCCATCAGCCAGCTTGGCGGAGATCAGAACGCGCCCATGTCGCAGCCTCGCCCGGCTGACCCCGCGGCAGGCGCGCCTGCCACCCTCCCTGTCCTTGCTAAAGACACCGGCGTTATCCCCGTGTCCAAACCGGTGGCGGTGGAAAAGAGGTTCAATAAATCCGGCAATTGTGCCGGCCGCCTGGCAGCGATACACACGGGCTGGGATCCCGGAAACCTCAGAGCGGCGTGCGATGGTGCTGAGGCCGACTGCGTGGTCAACACCGCGCGCGTCCATACCGGCTGGGGCCCCGAAAACCTCATGGCGGCCTGCGCCGGCGGCGATAACGGCGGCTACGATTACGGGCATCACGGCAATTGTGCCGGCCTTCTGTCCGCCATCCATGCGAGTTGGCCCCCCGGCGATCTTGAAGCGGCATGTACAGGTGCTGCCGCCGAGTGCGTGGTCAATGTGGCCCGCCGTCATAACGGCTGGGCGGTAGCTGACCTCCACGCGGCCTGCGCGGGAGACGATCACAATTGCGCCGGCCGGTTGGCGCTTAGGCGCCCGACCTGGGGCCCCGAAAAACTTAAGGAAGCGTGCAACGGCGCGGACGCAAATTGCGTGGACAGCACGGCGTACTGGAGCGACCAGTTTATGACCCCCGGCCTGCTCAACAAAGAATGTACGCGCGGGAACTAACTCCTCCATCCGACGCGCCCGGTCATCGCCGGGCGCGTTTGTATTTAGTGGGGCTTCCGGGAACACCAAACTCCCAATACCCCCGCCCGGGCAACCGGGTGAACTTTTTTGCGGCTGCGGGCACTAACGGGTGATGCATTTTCAGCCGGCGGAGGAAAGGTATGCGCGTAAAACATGTTTGTGCGGCCCTGGCGGTGTGCCTGGCGGTCCCGGCGGCGGTGCTGGCCTTCGGCCACGACAGCGGGCGGGCGCTGTTCTGCGACAGCGGCGACAACCCGGTCTGCGGCCTCTACCGGGTCTGCAAGCCGATCCTGGACAGCTACCCGGCCTCCGAAATAACCGCGCGCGGCAAGGACTGCACGCTTACCGTAGGCTCGCGCCAACTCATCATCCGGCGCAAGCTGACGGGCGATGAGGACGGCTACTTTTTCTACGTGAACAGGACGGACGTGGGGAAGACAGGCGCACGGCCCTGAACGCCGCCGTCACCGCAATACCGTGTAAGCGAAATATGCAACACCCGGATAGACAACAACTGGCCGCCCAGGAGAACCGCCTGGTTTCACGCTTTCTCGGCGGCGACGCGGAGGCCTTTTCCGGCCTGGTTGAACTCTACAAGGACAGGGTGCACCAGTTCATAATCTGCATTTTGGGGCCCGACAGGGAAGCCGAGGACATAGCGCAGGAGGTTTTCATCCAGGTTTATAAATCGCTGGCCGGTTTCCGGAGCGAAGCTTCGTTCAGCACCTGGGTCTACTCCGTTGCGCGCAACGTCTGCCGCCGCCGCCTGCGCGACCGCGGGCGGGCTGGGGCGCTGTTTGCGGACACCGGTAGCGAAAGCGGCCTGAAGCTGCCGGACACCTTGCCTTTGCCGGACGCAAGTTTCGAGAAGAAGGAAGCCGGGGGCCTGGTCCGCGCCGCCGTGGAGGCGCTGTCCCCCTTGCACCGCTCCGTCATCTTCCTGAGCTGCTGGGAACGCCTTTCTTACGAGGAGATAGCCGGCGCGCTGGACATCCCCGTGGGCACCGTGCGCTCCCGCATACATAATGCCATGGCGGCGCTGGCGCAAAAACTTAAGCCGGTCTTAAACTCCGGCACCGAGGTGGGATGAGTATGAACTGTCCGGTTAAAGAAGAGCTGGTAGACTATCTTTTTAGTGAAGTCCCTTCCGTTAAGCGCGCGGAACTGAACGCGCATTTTGCTGTTTGCAGGGTCTGCCGGGCCGGACTGGAGACTTTAAAGCGGTTGCAAGCCGCCGCAGCCGCCGTTACGCCCGCACCTGTTTCCGGGGACTTCACGGCCAGGCTTATGCGGGAATTAAACGCGCAAGCCCCGGCCCCGGCGGCGGAGATGCCTGTTTTCAAACGCCTGTTCAAGCCAGCCTGGGGTTTGGCGTTCGGAGCTTTCGCGGCGGCGATGTTCCTGGGCGCGTTCTTTTTGACTGGGCCCCGGGCCCCGCAGCCCGCGGCTGCGGAAACCCTCTATTTTACGGATGGGCCGGCTACCGTAAACAATTCTTTTTACACACCCGCTGAGGCCGGGGTAAATGCTCCGGAGCAAAAGAAAACCGGTTTTGTTTACACCGACAACTGCGCCACGGCTGATTGCGGGGTGTCATAGGTGAACTTTTTTTACGGATGCGGCACTAACCTGTGTCGCAAAGATGAATGCTCACGGCTGGTTCGAAGGAAGCGTCAGGAGCTGAGTAAAAGGAAAAACAATATGAAGAAAATAATGTTGGCGGCAATGGTTCTGGCGGCGGCATGGACTGGCTGGTTTATCCCGCCCGCTGTCGCGGGGGAAAATCAAACCCCGAACGGAGGCTCCACCACCACGCTTACCGCGCAAGGCAAAGCTGAAGATAAGCGTATTACCGTAAGACTCAGGGGTGTGCCGCTCACTACGTTGTTGAATGTTATATCCGAACAGGCGGGGTTCAGGTTTTCATTCAGCGACTCACGGCTCAGTAAGCAAAATATCACTATTTTCATGAAGAATGCCAGGCCCGCCGCGATCCTGGAGCTTCTCGCTAAATCAAAGGACCTGGAATTTCAACGGCTGGGGAGCGATAATTATGTGGTTTCAAAGAATACCGCCCCTTTTGCCGGTTTTCCGCCGATGACGCGGCAGGACATTGAGGACCCGGCGCTGAATCAATTGGTCTCGGTAAGACTAAGGGACGCTTCCCTTGCAAGCTTTCTTGACATAGTCTCAGAGCAGTCCAGGATCAACTTTGTGATCACCGAGGAAGTGTATGAGATCCCTATAACGGTCGACCTCAGTAAGATAACTGTATTGGATGTGCTGCAATTTCTCAAAGCCAAAGGGCTGTCATATTCCCGCGTCAGCGATACCAACACCTTTGTGGTGCGCGCTCCGGCATCCGGCGGGGATAATAAAATGGCCGAAGCTGATAAAGCCTTCGGCGACAAAAAATATGAAAAAGCGATAGCGACATATAAGGATTTTCTGGAGGCTGAGCCAGATTCCGAAATGGGAGATTACGCTCTTCTCCAGATGGCGGTAGGTTACGATTGGATAGCCGCAAGGGATAACGACGCTTCAGCGCTGAAAGAAGAGGAAAAGCTGCTTAACCGCCTGATAAAGGTATATCCAGAAAGTTTCAAGCTTGGCGACGCTTACCTTTACCTGGGGCAGATATATTCCGGCCATGGGGGCGCCGCGGTTAGTCCGATAAATTGCAGGAAAGCCATTGAATTATTCAACCTCGCCATAAAACACACCTATCGCGATTGGGTTAAAGCCCAGGCCGGCGGCAGGATAGCGCAGTGTTATGAACGGAGCGGCGACAAGGAAAAAGCCGCGGCCATCTACAGGGAAGTGGTGGGGAAATATCCGGATACCCCGTTCGCCATGGCTCTGCGCAAGGAAGGGAAAGGGGGAGGCACTATGCTGGATGCAGGCGCCGCGCTGGAGGGACAGGGAGAATATGCGCTGGCGATAGAGGTTTATGAAAAAATAGTAAAAACAGGTTCGCCCGCGAACTCGGTACGCAGGGCGGAACTGCGCATAGGCATTTGCCAGGCGGCCATGAAGGACCTGGCAGACGCTATAGAAACTTTTGACGCGTACATCGCCAAGTATGAGCCGGAGCTTGATGGCGAGGCGTTTTCGCAGATAGCGCAGGCTCTTGAGAAAGCCGGCCGGCCGGAAGTGGCGAAAAAATATCTTGAAAAGGCCAGAGGCGCCGTGAGGGCAAAGAACTAGCGGATGTAAAAATGGCTTCCCGTATCACAGGAAGGCCTTTAACGCCGCCGAAATCTGCAGGAAACATAAGAGTGGCTTCCGGCGAACAGTTTATGTAGTTGAGTTTTAATGAAATACATATACTGTCCCCCGAACTCCGCACTCCCCCCGACATCCCCCCCCGGTGACGTTGACCGTCACTAATCCCGCGCTTTTTTGCCGCGCGCCGACATGAACCGCGCGGGTAAAACCACCGGAGCCATTGCCGCAAAAAACAGGGTCCAAGGCCGCTTGGGCGGCTTGCCGGCAGCGGGTAGACTATATACAAGGTTCAGGGAGTGCCCAGCAGGCAAGCAAGGGCCGGGACCGAAGTCCCGGAAAGAATAGCGCAAATACGACTAGGAGGAACGAATATGAAAAGAGCGTTTATAATCGGCGGCTGTTGTCTGGCTATCAGCGGCTGCGCACCCAGCATTCGCAGCATAAAAAACAGCGAGAAAGAAGCATGCGTTAATGCTGTTTTGGTCCAGGCAGAAACCATAGACGAAGGAACTGATGTTTTCCTCACGATCCGCGACAATAGCGGGACCTTAAACGCTGTGTACGGTACAGCTGAACCTTTTAAATACAAGACCGGGCAATCGGTTAAGGCCTGCGGCGTTCTCGGGACTTACAAGGCCGTGAAGACCAATAAAGAAATAGTTCGGCGGAATATATTCATTCTATCAAGCCTCGCTTATGTTCCTACGGTAAAGTAAGGAAAAACGGCGATCGGGCTGACGATCAAAGGGAGAAAAAACATGATGAACAGGATAAAGCGCATATTAGAAACGGTGGTGATCTCGTCCCTGGTTTTTGCCGCATTAGAAGGCACAAAGCGCCATATGCCGGACGACTTCAGGGACGCATTGCGCGATCCCGGCGCCGTAAGCGGGACTTCTCTTAAAGAACTTAAACCGAACGTCATAATTCCCGCGATCCCTGTCCCCAGGCCCGGTTCGGACCGGGCGGCTTACATAAGAGACTCGGAGGGCGAGAAAGACGTTTTTATAGGCGAAGTCTATGCGGATAGAAAGTCGGCAAAAAAAGCGATGGCGGCGGCGGTAAAAGGTCTGGAAACATCCGGGAAACGCATCCTCTTCGCCGCCCTGCTGAAAGAAAAGGCCGGGGGTGATTTCTATGTTGTCCGCCTGGAGAATTCGCCGGCAGCTCCTCTGCGGGCAGCCGCGGTCTCCGGCACTAAAGACACCGCGTATGTGACGGCTTTGCAAAAAACAGCCGACGACCTGGAAAATGCGTGCCGGAAAAACTGGCAATAAGCGGCACGTCGCAACAAGGCAGGAGGCCGGCAGAATCCGTGTATGAAGCGGGGGCGCCCTCTCTGCTCTGTTGCTCGGCAAAACAAATCATGCGGATCTGTTGCGGAAACCGGAAGATCCGCTGAGCAAAGCTGGCGCGGTTTGGGCAGAGCATATAAAATCCACGGCATGCATATGGTATCCCCGATAAAGGTCGTATAATTGTACCATGCACATTATTAACAATATAGATTTGTTTCTGACCACAGCCGCGATACTCCTTCCTCTTTATTTTATATTCAAGAAGGGAGCGGAGGGCTCCGACGCTGCCTCCTTCGATACTGACAACTCCTCCCGGGACGAGGCTTTGGAACTCGATACGCTGGACGGACTGAGTCCGATCCCGGTGCCGGCACGGATCTATATCGCCGGGGCGCTTGCCTCGGTTATCGGGACGGCGGCCTATCTCCTGGCTCCAAACGGCGTAAGCGCGCGAACGGTCATTCCCTGCGTGATGATGATCGGAGGGGTTTTGTTCATTCTTGCCGCCAGGGTCTTTTACGGCGACGCCGTGGTGCGGCGCAATGCCGCACGGGGCGTGGTTACAATAATCTCTTTCCTCCTCATGATGGGAGGGATATACGCCGGCGGCTTAACTCTTTACGGGGTTTTTGGCGCGGCCAGCGGGAAGCGCTATCTGGTTTTGGGGGTATGCGGCATCCTGACCGGCATAGCAGGGCTCTACTACAGTATAAAATATCACCAGAACCGGGAGGCCGTGGCGATAGGCCGCCGGTTGGGTTTTGCCGATGCTGATAACGGGCCCGCGTCTCCTGACGCGTTCTACGATTCCAAAGGCGTTATAAGTGGGATGGAGGTGCTTTTTAAGATCGAGCAAACAGGAGGTTCCGGCACGAGATCTCTTCCCGGGTTCACGTTGGAACTACTCTGCCGCTGCGCGAATCCGCTTGGAGTACGGCTCAAAGTGCACCCGGAGGGTTTCCTCGGCGGCGCGCTAAGCTTCTCCTCCCTTCCCAAGGTTCCGTCCGTCCCGTATTGGGATCTTTACGAGGTCCGATCCAACCTGCCGGACTCGGTTCTCAAGCCGCTTTCCGAAGCCCGAAGCAAAAAAAGTATTTTTAGCGAAGAGACCGGCTTTTCCGGAATGTCCCTTGATGAGAAAGGCTTCAAATTTGCTTTCTCAAAAGAAGGCTCCGTCAGTCTGGCTTATGTGAAAAAGATTGTTGAGGCCGCTTCCCTTCTGGCCTCCGCATTCAAGTGATACATGGAGGCGGTAGGAAACCCGGCCTCGCGCCGCAACTTCGTCAGTACCTCGGAAAAAACAGTGCTCATCTTTCCTCCAGTCGGCAATAGAGAATTTTAACTCAATATAGGGCCCGCGCTTAATCATTCTCCTTCCGGCCTGTGCCGCCGGTTGCGGCGTCGCCATGGGCTGGTGACGGTGAACGTCACTATTTCCGCGTTTTCTTGCCGCGCGCCGACATAAACCGGATGGGCAAAAGTATCGGAGCCTTTGCCGCGAAAAAGAAGGCCCAAAGCCGCTTGGGCGGCATCCACCTAACGGCTAGACTATATGTAAGGTTCCGGTCAGGAATATAGAGAAGGAAGTTACCGGAGAAAAAATGAAAAAGATCATCATCCACACAGCGGTACTGGCGGCCATAGCATGCTCAGGCCTTGCAATATCAGAAGCGCGGGCGGCGGCCTGGGCGCCTGTAGCGAGCGGGGCGCTTCTCTCCTCCGCGGATATCCCCGAAGCGTCCGCTCCGGCAGCTGTCACGGGCATTAATCCGGACGTAAAACCGGCTGGTGAACATTCCAGCCTGTCCGGGGCGCTTTCCGCCTGCGCCGGCGGGCTAGAGGAAGCGACGCGCGGCGGCGACAGCGACAGGGCCGAGGCATTGCTCTCCGGTCTGTTCTCCGGGGCCGCCAGGGGCGCCGGCGCTCTCCCGGTATATATAGGGAAGGCGCTGTCAGTCCCGGTCCCGGCAGCCTCAGCTCCGGTCAAGAGCGCGCTGGTCGGCGAGCTTAGCGGGCTCAGCTATCCAGTGCCCGCCCCGCCCCGGCCGGAACTGGCGCGGTCGACGGAGCTTCAGCCCGTATCGCCCCATCTGCCTCAGCCTTTCCCCGCCTGCCATAAACCAGCCGTGACCATCCAGGATGGAGGCCGCCTATACAAGGACGGGGAATTTATGGGGACAGGCGCGGTTGAATACAAGGCCGGCTGCACCGCGAACGTAGTCTGGAAAGACAACTACGGCTATCTTTATAAGAACGGCCTCCGGCTGGGTTCCGATGTGAGCGAATACTCCATAGCCGCCTTCACCGGCGACGCGGTCTGGACGGACAAGTACCGCTATATTTACAAGAACAGCTCCCGTATCGGCTCCGACGCCAGAGACTACCAGCTGGCCGGCTACACCGGCGACGTTGTGTGGACCGACATCTATAATTACATCCACAAGAACGGCTCCAGGCTCGGCTCCGACGTCAGGGAATACAAGCTGGCGGATTACTCGGGCGATATTCTCTGGCTGGACAACGCCGGTTTCCTGAGCAAGAACAGCCGGCGCCTGACGAACGACCCGGCGGGCTTCAGCATGGATGATTTCGGCAAAGCCACGTGGCTGGACCACTCCGGGACCCAGCATATAGATTAAGCCCGGAGTCCAACGGCAGGCCAGGCCGCGTTGACGGCGCGTCAGCCAGGAACTGGACCTGAAGAATATAGGCGTGAGAACGTCGTCATTCGAGCAGTGGTATAAATCTAAAAAAGGAGTTTCGTATGAAAGCAATTATCGGCTATGTACTGTTCCTGGCTGGCCTGACGTGGCTTATAGTCATTGGGGAGGGGTGGCCCGGCATGAAGCCGTTCATGATGGTGGAAACGCTGCGGATGGTTCTTCTGGGAACGGCGGTGACCGTGGTCTTCTCTTTTCCGTTCAAAACTTTGCGAGAAAGCATTGAACTGCTCTTTTCCCGGAACGCGGTTGCGGATAAAGATAGGAAAAACGGGGCATGCGACCTGTTTCACGCCGCGGCTGACAGCGGGTTAGTTACGGGCTTTATAGTAACCCTCTGGGCGCTCATTACGCTGTTCTTGAGCACAAAAGAGGGCATCGCCGTGACCTTCGTGAAAACAGCGTGCGCACTGACGGCGCTCTTATACGGGTTTCTGCTATATGTGCTGTTCGGCCTCATTGAGAGGCAGGTCAAGTTTTCCCGGATAGACGAAGTGAAAAGACGCTAATCACCTGACCGGGCCGCTGGCTCGTTCAGATACAAGGTTCAGTGATTGCCCAACAACCAAGTCAGGCCTGGAGGCGGAGTCTCGGAAAGAAAAGCGCAAATAAGATTATTAGGAGGAAAAACATGATTAACAGGATCAAGCGCATAATAGAGACAATGATGATGAACGTCCGGCGGGCTTTCTTGGAATCGTTCAGGGCTTATATATCGGCGCACAAAAAGCCGGTCTTTGCCGCCTTCGCCGCCGTCCTTATGTTGGCGTTGGTTTTCAGGGGAGGACTGCCCTTTACCGCTCCCGCGATGGCGGCCGAAGTGCTTGCGCAGGGGGCGAAGGCTATGACCAGCCTGCGGTCAATTCATATCAGCGCGAAAATGCGGACGCTTGAAAGGGATAATTTCGAACTGATAGGTCTCGAGTACGACCTTGTAGGCGTGGAAATGTGGAAGCGTTTCGGTGAGGAGCCGAAATGGCGGGTGGAAAAGCCCGGCCGCGTGGCGGTAATGGACGGAAAAAGCTCCGTGCTTTTCATCAGACCGGACCGCGCAGCCAAAGGCGGGCGCGATGCGGGGTTCGTGGAATGGTTGAAACCGCTGATGAACGCCGACAAGGTGCTGGAGCATGAGATCGCCCTGGCCAAAGAGCAATCCTCTAAACTGGCCCTATCCCGAGTCCCGGGCGCCGACGGCCGAGAGAAGCTGGCCGTCACGGTCTCCGCCAGAGCGCAGGGCGATTACTCCAACGACTGGTGCAAGAACAGGAGCATCACGGAAGCGGACAATACCCGCGTATACCGCTTCGACGCGGCCACCAAACGGCTCGAGGCCATGCAGGTCTACGTCGAGAAAGACGCCAAGAGAACGCTGGTCTTCGAGATAACGGCCATAGAGTACGACAAAGAGCTGGACGACTCGCTGTTCACCCTTAAGCTGCCCAAAGCTGTCGTCTGGCGCGCGCAGCCCGCCAGTCTCGGCGGCGATTACGCGAAGCTGGGCCCCGCGGAGACGGCGCAAGCGTTCTTTAAAGCGTTGGCCAATAAGGACTGGGGCGAGGCCGCCAGGTTCTATCCCTACGGCATAAGCCGGAACCTGAAAAACCATTACGGCGGCCTTGAGGTGCTCAACACAGGAAAGCCGTTCAAGTCCGGCTTATACCCCGGGTATTTTGTGCCCTATGAGATCATCTGCTCCGGCAGAAGTAAAAAATGGAACCTCGCGGTCCGTAACGATAACCCCGCGAAGCGTTTCATAGTGGATGGCGGCATTTAAGGGGGCCCTAGGGACGTAGGAAATATGGAAATTCAGGAAATCCCGGCCTGAAGTCAAAGTTTAGGAAAGAAATACGATAGAACAAAAGGAGAAAACATGAAAACGATGCGAATGGTTATTAGTGCGGCGCTTGTGCTGCTTCCCGCGGCCGTTGTGTCGGCCGTTTTTTTCGGGCAGACGGTGCACGCCGCCGGGCTGGCGGTGCCAGTTGGGTACAGGGCCACGGTGATCCCGGCCGCGCCCGCGGAAGTGCGGCGGATAAAACCCGGAGATAGGGTGGATATGCTGGTGACGCTGACCCAAAGCCAGGACATCGGAATGACCACGGCGTCGCTCCTCCAGAGCGTGCTTGTGCTGGACGTCGAGTATAAAAGCGGGATCTCAAATCTTGTGCTGGCCCTGAATCCCAACGAGGCTCAGTTCGCTATGCTGTCCTTATCCGATAAATGCCGGGTGAACTTCGTCATCCGCGCGAAAGGGGACGAGGAACTGCACCCGATGGAAATAGCTTCCTTTAAGAGGCTTTTTGGCCGCACCCCAGAAGCCGCGGCGGATGAAAAAAAGGCAGTTGCGACCCCGGAGACTCCGAAAAAGTAGGCGCACGCGGAACAAAGACGAGCCCGTTCACACATGGATAAACGGAAGCTGGGACAGGCACCAATTCTGTCAACAGGTGTCTGTCCCTGTTTGTCCCATCAGGGAGCGTTTCAGGAAACGAGCCGAGAGTTTCTGCCGCGCCCTGCACGCCGCCGGCTGGCATTTCCCGGACCCCCAGGGCAGTTGCTTCGTCTGGGCCAGGCCGCCGGTGAAGTGCGCCTCGCTGGACGCCGTATTGTTCATGCTGGAAAAAGCCTCCATCCTCACCGCCCCGGGATCGGGCTTCGGCAAATGCGGGGAAGGCTACGTACGGTTCTCGCTGACGGAGCCCGACGCGAAACTGGCCGAAGCGGCCCGAAGAATAAAAGCGCTGGATTGGCGGACGATCAAATAGCAAAAAAGAAGAGGCCCGGTCCCGCCGGGCCTCTTCTTTTCCACTCCGGCGGCTCAAACCCCGCAGGAGGCTTTATCGAAACGGATCTCGGAGTTCTCTCCGACGTTGAGCTGGTCCTTGCGCCCGATCACGGTGGCGCTCGGCCCCACCAGAGAGCCGGTGAGGTTCATGTTCTGAATGGACGCGTTCTCATTTACTATCGCGTCGGAAATTATGGAGGATTCCACGCGCACCCCGTCGCCGAGTGAAACGTAGGGCCCCACAATGGAGCCTTCCACTTTAGCGGTCGGGGAAATATAGACCGGCGGGATGATCAGGGAATTCTTGGCCTTCGGCGAGAATTTCTTCTTATCGAGGATATGGCGGTTGGTCTCCAGCAGGGTTTCCGGCTTACCGCAGTCGTACCAGCCGTCTATGGACACCGGTTTTATCTTATGGCCGTCCGTCACCATCGCCGCCAGCGCGTCGGTGAACTGTATCTCGCCCTTGGTGGTATGGCCGGAATCCACCAGCCGCTCCAGGCTGTTATAAAGGGCGGAGGAGTTTAGGAAGGAATAGATGCCCACGATGGCCAGGTTGGTCTTAGGGTGCTCGGGCTTCTCCACCATCGCCGAGATATAGCCGCCTTTAGTTTCCACTACGCCGAAACGGCGCGGGTCGGCCACTTCCTTGACGGCGATGCAGTCGTCCTTGGAGGTCATGAACTTGGAGAGGTCCGCGTCCAGGATGGTATCCCCCAGCATTACCAGCACGGGGCCGGTCACGTTGCGCCGGGTCAGCCAGATGGCGTGCCCCAGGCCCTTCTGCTCCGCCTGCTCCACATAGGACACGTCGAGATGGCGGTAATTCTTCGCCACATATTCCTTTATCTTGTCGCCAAGATAGCCTACCACCATGCAGACCTTTTTTATCCCGGCCCCCTGCAGGTCGTCGAGGATGTGGCCGATTATCGGTTTATCCCCCACGGTCAGCAGCACCTTGGGGTAAGTGTGGGTATGCGGGCGCAGGCGCGTCCCCGCCCCCGCCACAGGCACCACCGCCGTAAATTCAGTTCTGGTCATATGCGTTCTCCCCTAATCTATGGTCATCTGCCGGTAGACTTCTTTATAGTCCGGCGCCTTTCTAAGGCCGGCTTTGGCGTATTTTTTTGAATCCCAGAAGTTGGGCCGGTCCGCGGCTATCCCGTAATCTTTGAGCGCTTCGGCGCGGCGGCCGAGCAGGTCCAGCGCCTGCGCGCGGCGCAGGTGGCAGTAGGTTACCCAGCCCTTCTCCGGGAAAGCGGTCTTTTCGATACCCATGGCCAGCCAGTGCGCGGCCTCTTCGTAACGTTTCATGGCTATCAGCGCGTCGCCGGCGGACAGATAGACCATCGCGAGCTGCGCCTCCAGGCCCTTCTGCTGCTTAAGCTGCCAGGCCCCCAGGAACGCTTCGCATTCCTCCAGGACCTGCGGCCAATCCTGCGCCTGGATATGCGTCATGATCTCGCCCACGCGGAACACCATATTGGTAGGGTCCAGGGCGCGCAGAGCTTGCGTCTCGGCGTAAGCGGCCTTAAAATCCTTCTCGTGCATGGAGTAGATCTCCACCAGGAAAAACCGGGCCTCCACCTTGAAGAAACGCCATTTCTCTTTGGCCAGCTTCACGTATTCCATGCCGCGGGCCCTGTCCCCGCCCACGAACAGTTTGGCGCCCAGGCCCAGCGCGCCGGGCAGCGTGGCCGCGTAATAATCGAAGATGCCCAGGCCCAGGAACGCGTCGTAAACGGCGGGGTTCACTTCTACGCACTTCTTCAGGAACTTCCGGCCCTTCTTGCCCCGCGTGTAAGCCTTCCACCAACTGCGCTGCACGGCGAACCAGCGGCCCTGCAGGCCGTAGGCGCTGCCCATGAAGAAGTACGCCTGGTCCAGGTCGCGCTTTTCTTCGGCCATCTTTTTTGAAAGCTCGATGACCTTGTCGGAATTGGTGATGAACTCGTCCTCCACCGCCTTAAAGCTGCCCTGCATGTCGAAGTTCTGGGAATAACGCCACCACGAAAGCGCCGCCAGCGCGAAATAACCCGCCGGGCTTTCCGGCGACATCCTGGTTATCTCGCGGAATTCCTTCTCCGCCTGGTCGAACTCCAGCCGGTACATGCGGGCGATGCCGCGGTCGTAGCGTTCGTCCGCGCCGGGACTGAGCGTGAACGGCCGCGTGGAAGCGTTCAGGTCCACCAGCGCGGGGCCAAGCCCGTCATCGTCTGCGGAAGCGGCGGCCGTGGCCGGCTCGGCCAGCGGCTGGGCGTCGACCGCCGGGCAGGAGAGCGAGAGCAGCAACAGAAGTGTTTTCATCGTTGTATCCTAGACCAAAGCAGAAACCGCGAGCAGCGCCAGCACCATGAACGAGGCCAGCGCGAAATATTTTTCACCGCCGCGCCAGTAGCCGTAGATCAGCATGGTCACGCGGGCCGCGGGAGTCAACAGCAGCGCCAGCACCCCGGCGCGCAACAACCCCGCGCCGTACGGGAACCCGGCCGCGGAGAGCGCCAGCCCGGAGAACATCAGCAGCGCGCTCAGGAACACCCCGGTCAGGAGCGTCCTTTGTATCAGCCTGGCGAAATCCTTTTCCGAGAACATATTATAGCGCCTTCATGAGCATCTTCACACCGACCAGCAGCGTCAGCGCGGCGAAGACCAGTTGTATCCGCTCCGACCTCGCCTTGTACAGGGCGTAGATGCCGAGAAAAGAGCCCAGCAGCACGCCTATCACTATAACGGCCGTCAGCTCCAGCGGTACCAGCCCCTTACGGAAATACACGTACGCGCTGGCCGCGGCCGAAACGCCTATGATGAAATTGCTGGTGGCCGCGGCCGCCTTCATAGGCACGCCGCACAGCAGGTTCATCAACGGCACCTGCACAATGCCGCCGCCTATGCCCAGCAGCCCGGAAAGGGAACCGGCGAAGAAGGAGACCGCCGAAGCCGGGGCCATATTGCGCACCGCGTAAGGAGTATGGGCTCCGGCCGCGGGGTCGAAGAACGCTGAGTCGAAAGCTGAGTTCCCTCCGGCGGCGGCCGGCTTGGCGGCCGAAGGGCGCCTGCCCTTGAGGAACATGAGCGCCGAGACCGGGAACAGCATCAGCGCGAACAGCAGCTGCAGCGCCGCGGCGGGAAGCCGGCTGGCTATCAGGGCCCCGGCTATGGAGCCCAGCGCGGTGGTGACCTCCAGCGTTATCCCCAGCCTGATATTGGCCAAACCGCGCTCCACGTTGACCGCGGCCACGGCGCTGGAAGTGGCGACTATAGCGGCGAGCGACGCCGCCACGGCCTGGTGGATGGGGAGTTTCAGCGCCAGCACCAGGAACGGCACCATGAAGATGCCTCCGCCCACGCCTAGCGCCGAGCCCAGCAGCCCGATAAGGGCGCCGAAAGCGACCAGCGCTAAAAAAACCAGCGGCGTCAGTTCCGGCGTCACGCCCCGGCCTCCTCTACGCCCCGGAGGAAATTATTGGCCTCGGCCTCGCCTATGCCGAAGGCCCGGTCGCACTTCATGCCGTTGAACTCCAGCAGCCCCAGCCCCAGGTCCATGGGCGGTTTTATCAGGTGCACGTCCGGCTCGGACTTAATGAACACGCGCGACTCGTAGATCTTCTGCGTATGGATGGCGAGCATGCGCCGCGTCTTGCTCTCGAAATAACCGAAGGGCCCCGTCGACGGAAAGTCCAGGTCCTGTTCGCGCGAGTTGCCTATCATGATGACGGTGCGGCAGCCCTCGAAAATATTGAGGTTGATATTGGCGATGCCTATCACGCCGCCGTCCACCAGGTGGTAATCCCGGCCGTGCTCGTTCACGGTCACAGGCGGGAAGATCATGGGGATGGAGCAGCTGGCCATCAGCGCGTCTATAAATGAGAGATTGTGGCCCTGAGTGGACCCGTCGAAAGCCGTGATATACGGCAGTTTCATCTCCACGGCGTGGCTGATGACGTAGAACTTGATATTGCGCTGGAAGCGCGGCCCGCTGCGGGCCAGCCAGCCGTTGAGCAGGTCGTAAACCGGCTTATTGGAGAACAACGTAAGTTTGGCCAGCTGGTTATGCGCGAAGAAATTAAGCCGCGTCAGCGGGCTGCCGCCGGCCTGCTGGTAAAGTTCCAGCGGGATATTGAAATAACGCGGCCGGAGCTTGAGAATAGTGGAAGGCTCAAGGTTGCGCCAGATCTGGCGCAGTTCCGAGGTCTTGTCGTAGCAGTAGGCCGCGCCGTTGAGCGAACCTATGCTGAAGCCGGCTATCGCGTCGAAATGCAGGCCCTGGCGCACGAGTTCGGCCAGGACCCCGGACTGCCAGGAACCCAGTGCGCCGCCGCCGCAGAGGAAAAGGCCTACCGGCCGTCTGAATTTGAACATAACGCTTTTGCGCCGTCTATTAAAATATTAAAATATTAATCGTACTGCAATGGCAAGTTTATGTCCGACTATCTGATCATTGGCGGCCTGGCGGCTATAATGGCCGCGACCCTGGTCCTCCCCTTCTCCGTCAAACGCGTTGAAGAAGACCTGGAGGCTTTTCTTTTTGTAATGGGCATGGCCGCCGTCAGCATCTCCGGCCTTTGGAGCCTGCGCCTGGTGCATGAGGCGCTGAAGGACCCGTTGCCGATAACCGCGGCGGTGGCCGCGGTAGGCTTCCTCTTCCGCGAAGTGCGCGGGCACCTGCGCGGCTGGATGGAGACCCTCACCCGCAAGCTGGGCTTGCCCGCTACGATCTTCACGGTGGTCGCGGTGCTCGGGCTGGGCTCCAGCGTGTTCACGGCCATAGTCTCGGCTATAATTCTGGCGGAAGTGGTCACGATCCTGAAACTGAGCCGCCGCTTCGAGATACGCCTCACGGTTTACGCCTGCTATGCCATCGGCCTGGGCGCGGCGCTTACCCCGCTGGGAGAACCGCTTTCCACCATAGTAGTAGCCAAACTCAAAGGGCCGCCCCACGACGCCACTTTCTTCTACCTCCTGTATCAGATCGGCGCCTGGGTAGTCCCCGGCGTGCTGCTATGCGCGGCGCTGGCGGCCCGCGGCGCCGAGGCCGCGGAGGCCGGGGCGGCCGGCCTCACCGAAGACGCCCGCGACTCCGGCGCCGATATCCTCAAGCGCGCCGGCAAGGTCTACCTTTTTGTGATGGCGCTGGTTTTCCTGGGCGCGGGGCTGTCCCCGCTGGCGGAGCGTTTCATGCTCAAGATGCCCACCTGGGCGCTCTACTGGGCCAATTCCGTATCGGCCATACTGGACAACGCCACGCTGGCCGCGGCCGAAATAACCCCGGCCATGACGGACAGACAGATCACTTTTATACTCATGGGCCTGCTTATCTCCGGCGGCATGCTGATCCCCGGCAACATCCCCAATATAATCAGTTCCGCAAAGCTGGGGATCAAATCGAGGGAGTGGGCCAGCGCCGCCCTGCTGCCCGGCGCCCTGCTGATGCTGGGCTATTTCGTTCTTATGACGCTGCTGGTAAAGTAAAGGAGAAACCGCAATGGAATGGAAATGGGAAACGATCATCGAACCCTTCAAGATAAAAAGCGTTGAGCCGCTGGGCATTACCACCCGCGAGGAACGCAAGACCGCGCTGGAACAGGCGCACTACAACCTTTTCAATATCCGGGCCGAAAAAGTGCTGATAGACATGCTGACCGATTCCGGCACCGGCGCCATGAGCGCGGCGCAGTGGGGCGGCATCATGGTGGGCGACGAGTCCTACGCGGGCGCGCGCAGCTACTACAACTTCGAGGCCGAGATAAAGGGCCTCACCGGGTTCGACGAGGTCATCCCCGTGCACCAGGGCCGCGCGGCCGAGAAGATCCTGTTCGGCGTGATAGGCGGCAAAGGCAAGTGCATCATCTCCAATTCCCATTTCGACACCACGCGCGCCAACGTGGAGTTCTCCGGCGCCGAGGCCATGGACTTCCCGGCCAAGGGCGCGCTGGACTTCGGCAAGCCGGCCCCGTTCAAGGGCAACGCGGACGTGCCCGCCATGGAGAAGTTCATAAAGAGCAAAGGCGCGAAAAACATCCCCCTCTGCATCATGACCGTCACCAACAACTCGCTGGGCGGCCAGCCGGTCTCCATGGAGAACCTTAAGGCCGTGCGCAACCTCACCTCCAAGTACGGCATCCCGATGTTCCTCGACTGCGCGCGCTTCGCCGAGAACGCCTACTTCATCAAGCTGCGCGAAAAAGGCTACAACGGGTGCCCCGTGCGCGAGATCGCCGAGGAGATGTTCGAGCTGGCCGACGGCGCCTGGATGAGCTCCAAGAAGGACGCGCTGGTCAACATCGGCGGCTTCCTCGCCATGAACAACAAGGACTGGAGCGCCAAGGCCCGCCAGATGCTCATCCTCACCGAGGGCTTCAACACCTACGGCGGCCTCGCCGGCCGCGACCTGGAGGCCATTGCCATAGGCCTGCGCGAGGTGCTCGACGAGAATTACCTGCAGTACCGCATCCGCTCCGCGGCCTACCTGGGCGAAGGCCTGCTTAAGCACGGCGTGCCCATCATCAACCCGCCCGGCGGCCACGGCGTTTACGTTAACGCCAAGGAATTCCTGCCGCACATCAAGCCGGCCAATTTCCCGGCACAGGCCCTGGCCTGTTCGCTGTATCTGGAAGGCGGCATCCGCGGCGTGGAAATAGGCACGCTGATGTTCGGCCGGCGCGACAAGGACGGCAATTACCTGGCCGCCCCCATGGAACTGGTGCGCCTGGCAATGCCGCGCCGCGTCTACACGCAGAGCCACATCGATTATGTGATAGAGGTTTTCGGCTGGCTGGCGAAGAACAAGAAGAGCATAAAGGGTCTGGAAGTGGTGGAGGCCCCGGCGATACTGCCGCATTTCACGGCCAAGCTCAGGCCGGCGAAGTAACGTAAGGATCTCAAGGCGTCCGGGCAGGGAAGCCCCCCCGCCCAGGCCGTTTTATTCAAACTATGTTCAAAACAGACAGGATCTCGGCCCTGAAGCCGGAACTAGAAGCGATAGTAGGCGAAGGCAACGTCCGCACCGAAGAGGCGGAAATACTGGCGTACTCCTACGACGCCGGCATGGCCAAAGCCCGCCCCGAAGTAGTGATCGCCTTCACGGCCCCGGAGCAGGTCGCCCCGGTAGTGAAGATACTGCACAAGGCCGGCATCCCGTTCCTGCCGCGCCTGGCCGGCACCAACCTTTCCGGCGGCACCATCCCGCTCAAGGGCGGGGCCATACTGAACCTGTCCCGGCTCAAAAAGATACGCCAGATAGACACCGCCGCGAGGCTGGCCCTGGTGGAGCCCGGCGTAGTGAACCTGGAACTGCAGAAAGCGCTGGAACCCTACGGCTATTTCTACGCGCCGGACCCGGCCAGCCAGAAGGTCTCCACCATAGGCGGCAACATCGGCGAGAACGCCGGCGGCCCGCTCTGCCTGAAATACGGCGTCACCTCCGATAACGTGGAAAAACTGGAAGTCGTCACGCCCGACGGGGAAGTAAAGACCTGGTCCTACCGGGACCCCGGACCGGACCTGATGAGCCTGCTGGTGGGCTCGGAAGGTACCCTGGGCATCGTAACGCACGCCTGGCTGAAGATCCTCCCCATCCCCCGTTACATAAAGACCGCCTCCGCTTCCTTCAATTCCATGGACGACGCCATGAAGGCCGTGACGCGGGTCATCGGCGACGGCATGGTGCCGCGCGCCCTGGAAGCCATGGACAGCGTCTCCCTGGACGCCGCCCTCAACGGCAAAGAGAGCCCTTTCCCCGCCGGCACCGAAGCAGTGCTGATAATCGAGCTGGACGGTTCCGACGCCGCCAAGGTGACGCGCGAACTGGACGACGTAAAGAAGATCTGCTCTTCCTCCGGCTGCGCTTTTTTCCGGGTGGCGGCGGAAGAATCCGAGCGCGACCTGCTCTGGCAGGCGCGCAAGGGCGCTTACCCGGCCATGGCCCGCCTGGCCCCCGACGTGCTGGTAGAGGACGGCGTGGTGCCGCGCCCGCGCCTGCCCGAGGCCCTGCGCCAGACGCGCGAGATCCTTTCCAAATACAAACTGACCGCCGGCCTGCTGTTCCACGCCGGGGACGGCAACCTGCACCCCAACATGGTCTTCGACCGGCGCGACATCCAGGAAGTTAAGCGCGTGAAAAAGGCCGGCTACGAGATCCTGAAGTCCTGCATAGCCCTGGGCGGCACTATTTCCGGCGAACACGGCATCGGCGTGGAAAAACGCGTGGCGATGAACTGGCTTTACGGCCGCGCCGAACTGGATTTTTTCAGGCGGATAAAAGAAGCTTTCGACCCGGCCGGGCTCGCCAACCCGGACAAGATCCTGCCGGTAGCCTCGGACGCCCGCGGCGAGGAACCCCCGGCGGGCCTTGCCGAGAGGGCGTCCCTGAGCCCGGAAGCCCGCAACGTAGTGGACGAACTGCGCCTGCGCGCCCGCAGCGGCGCCCCCACGGCCGTGACCGGCCTGGGCACCCGCCTGAAGGCGGAGCGTATCATGGAAGGCGCCAAGCCGCTGGACCTGCGCGCGCTGCGCGGCCGCGCGGCGATAGACCGCGAGAACCTGACGGCGCGCGTAGAGGCCGGCGTACCGCTGGGAGAGTTCCGCGCCCAGCTCAAAGAGGCTGGCCTCAACGTGGAACTGCCGGACCTGAAAGGCAGCGTGGGCGGGCTGATAGCTTCCAAGGTCTTCCCCGGCCTGCGCGACGTGCTGCTGGGCCTGGAAGTGGTGACCGCCGACGGCGAACTGCTGGAACTGGGCGGCCGCACCGTCAAGAACGTGGCAGGCTACGACGCGGTAAAACTTTTCTGCGGTTCTATGGGCGCCTACGGCGTCATCATCGCCGCCACCTTCGCCCTGTCGGCCGGGGCGCGCCGGCAGCACGCAGCTTTCGAGGAACCGGCGGCGTGGGACGCCTTCGAGCCGGACACGCTGCACTTGCGGCTGAAGCGCGCGCTGGACCCGGGCAACCTGCTCAATCCTTGGATCTACAGAGGGCTGGCGCAATAGCGCCGCGATAAAATGCTCCAACACAAGACCTATACGGACGAAACTTTCGACAAAGGGCGCAAGGACATGGACTCGACCGTGGTCACGGCCGTCTCTTCCCATATCCCCAGCGAAACCAACGAACTTTACCTGCATGAACAGGCCCAGCGGCACCTACACTCGCTGCTGACGGACCTCGGGGAGCGCGGCCTTTACGACGCCGCGGCCCAGTGCAACCGCTGCGGCTACTGCGAGACCTCCTGCCCCACCTATATGCTGACCGGGCGCGAGCCCATCTCCGCCCGCGGCCGCAACCAGCTGGTACGCCTGCTGGTGGAGGGCCGCGCCAAGGACCCATCCATAGCGGCCGAATCCCTTTCCACCTGCCTGCTCTGCGGCGCCTGCTCCAGCGCCTGCTACGCCAAGGTCCCCACACCCGACATAGTGCTGGAAGGCCGGCGGGCGCTGGACGGCTACGGCGACAACTTCTTCGCCCGCGCCGCTGTAAAGACGCTGCTGGACGCGCCCCGGCTGTTCGCTTTCTGGCTGAAATTGGGCTACCTGGTAAAAAAGACCGGGTTGCCGCGGCTGGCGGCGAAGCTTGGCATTTACGACTTCCTGGGCATGCCGGGCCTGGCCGAAGCCGAAGGCGCCGTAGGCCATGTGCCGCTGCGCTTTGCCGCGGAGATCCTGCGCAAGGACCCCGCGCTGCACCCGCAGGGCCGCACCTCGGTGAACTGGGCCTACTTCGCGGCCTGCGGCCCCAACTACCTCTTCACCGACGTGGCCCTGGCCACCGTACGGCTGCTGCGGCGCTATTCCGGGGAAGGTATCTTTATCGAGAACCAGTGCTGCGGCCTGCTGGCCCATAACTATGGCCGGCTGGAAGACGCGCGCGAGTTCGCCAGGCGCAACATCCTGCGCTACGAAGAGCTGAAGGCCGTTTTCGGGGACTTCCCCGTGATAGCGGACTGCTCCTCCTGCGCGGCCTTCATGAAATCCTACGAACAGCTTTTCACCGCCGACGCCGACTGGCGCCCCAGGGCCGCGGCCTTCGCCGCCGCGGTAAAGGATATCCTGGAATTCGTGCCGGCCGATAAACTGCCGCATGCCGCCCAGGCCGAACTGGAGAAGGCCGGCAAGGTCACCTACCACGATTCCTGCAGGGCCTGCCACGGGCAGGGCATCAGGCAGGAACCGCGGACCGCGCTGCGCAGGCTGGCGGGCAAGCGCTACACGGAACTCCCCGAGAGCGACTGGTGCTGCGGCGGGGCCGGCGCCTTCGCCTTCACGCAGCCGGAACTTTCATCGCGCGTATTGGACCGGAAACTGCGCAACATCGCTTCCGTACAGGCCGATACCGTGGTAGTGGGCGCGACCTCGTGCCTGATACAGATAAACCACGGCCTGAAGGCCGCTTTCCCCTCTGCCAGGGCGGTGCACTACAGTTCCCTCCTGGACGAACTTACCGCGCCTGAGGCCGGCGGAGGCCATAGCTGACGCGCGCCGCAGTTGCGCGATAATGCTAGAATAACGCTATGACCAGGGCCGAAGAACTGGAAAACCGCCTGCGCCTGCTCGTCAACTTCGGCGGGGCCGTCTCCAAAGAGACCAACCTCAGCAAACTGCTAGAGCTGATAGCCGAGCAGGTCAAAACCATTCTCAGCTGCGACCGCTGCAGCGTCTTCATCCTGGACCGCCACACCAACGAGCTCTGGAGCAAGGTGGCGCTGGGCATGCAGCATACCGAGATCCGCGTGCCGTTCGGCAAGGGTATCGTCGGGCATGTGGCCTCCACCGGCCAGACCCTCAACATCACCGACGCCTACCAGGACCAGCGTTTTACCCACGACATAGACCGCGTCACAGGTTACCGCACCCGCACCATCCTGGCCGTCCCGATGAAGAACGTCGGCGGGCACATCATAGGCGTCTTCGAGGCCATGAACAAGGCCGGCTCGCCTTTCGACGTGGACGACGAGGGCATCCTGCAGCTCATCAGCTCGCTGGCGGCCTCGGCCATCGAGAACGCGCAGCTCTACGAAAGCCTTTCCAAGTCCCAGCTGGAAACCATCTACCGCCTGGCCGTAACGGCCGAATACCGCGACCAGCAGGACACGGCCATCCACCTGCGCCACATCAGCGAGTACTCCGCCATGATAGCCCAGGGGATGGGCATCCCCGAGCGCGAGGTGGAGAGCATCCGCTACGCCAGTCCCCTGCACGACATCGGCAAGGTGGGCATCTCCGACGCCATCCTGCTTAAACCCGGACGCCTGACCGCGGAAGAGTTCGAAGAGATGAAGAAGCACACGGTGTACGGCGCCAAGATCCTCTGCAACGCCGAGAGTTCGCTGCTGCAGATCGCCTGCAAGATAGCCGGCTCGCACCACGAAAAATTCGACGGCGGCGGCTACCCGGCCCGCCTCAAAGGCGAGCAGATCCCGCTTTACGCCCGGATAGTCTCGGTGGCGGACGTGTTCGACGCGCTGTGCATGCCGCGCGTCTACAAGCCCAAGTGGGACGCCACCAAGGCCCGCGAGTACATCCGCGAGGAAAGCGGAAAATCCTTCGACCCGGCCGTAGTGGAAGCCTTCGAGTCCGTTTACGGCGAGATCGTGAAGCTGCAGGCGGTCACGGACGGCAAGAGCACCATCATCCCCGGCATCACTAAAGAGATGAACCGGCACAACATCTGACGCCGGCCGCTCGCGGTGCTTTGGGGCCTGAAACTTTTCAGGCCCTTTTCACATCTAACTTTTAAGCGGTGAAAGAAGGAGTTTATTATGGATGAAATGAAAGTAACTTTTCCCGGCGGCAAAAAAGTCAACGCGCTCTGGCACGGCTTCGAGATAGCCACCGACCAGCCGGCCGGCGGCGGCGGGGAAGGCTCGGCCCCCACCCCCTTCGACCTGTTCCTGGCCTCGCTGGGCACCTGCGCCGGCATCTTCGCGCTGGGGTTCATCCAGTCGCGCGGGCTGAGCGCCGAGGGCCTTGGCATCTCCGCCTCTTTCGAGCGGGACCCCGCCACGCACCTGTTGTCCAAAGCCGTCATGAAGATCACCCCGCCGAAGGACTTCCCGGCCAAGTACCTGCCGGCTTTGGTCAAGGCCGCGGAGCAGTGCCTGGTGAAGCGCACCATGGACGCCGCTCCCAAATTCGAGATCACCGCGGGCTGACGGGATTTACTAGAATATCGGGGTGCCCGCTACCCCGGAAGTTACCGTCATAATCCCCTGCCTGGACGAGGCGGACAACGCCTCGTCATATGCCCGGACGCTGTTGCCGCGCCTGGCCGAAGCGCTGCCGTCCTTCGAGCTTATCTTCTCGGACGGCGGCAGTTCCGACGGTACTCTTGAGAACCTCTGGGCCCTGTCCGGCCGCTACCCTGGCGTGGCCGCGCTGGCAGGGGGCCGGCGCAGCTTCGGGGAATCGCTGAAAAAGGCCGTGGAGGCCGCGAAAGGCCGCTACGTGCTGTTCATGGAAGCGGACCTTTCCTTCGACCCCGCCGACGCCGGCCGGCTGCTGGCCGAAGCGCGCAGTTCGGGAGCCGCTTGCGTCTGCGGTTCGCCGTTCCGCGGCGCGTTCCACGGGCTGCCTTTGGGGCGCCGCGCGCTGACCTGGGGCGCCAACCTGCTGTTCCGGCTGCGCTTCGGCGCCGGCGTAACCTCCTACACCCAGATCTTCAAGCTCTACGACGCTGAAAAACTGAAAACCCTCCGCTTCGAGACGGAGGGTTTTGCGTTGGACGCCGAGCTGCTGATAAA
>JACRER010000020.1 GCA_016234365.1 Elusimicrobiota bacterium
AGATGTCGGTGGTGGAGGATGCTATGACCGCTATAACTGTTGGCGTCCGGCAGAACGGCGTTACCGCCATGCACGACGCCACCGAGTGCGGCGTCTGGGGCGGCCTCTACGAGATAGCCCGCGCCTCCTGCACCGGCATGGCCGTGGACCGGGACGCCATACCGCTGGCGCCGGCGGCCGCGCGGCTGTGCGCGCGCTTCGGCATAGACCCGTACGCCGCCATCAGCGAGGGCACGCTCATCATCACCGCCGGGCCGGACTCGGTCCCGGCCATACTGGCCCGCCTGGCCGCCAAAGGCATAGCCGCCGCAGTAATAGGCGAGGTTACGGAGAAGGCCCGCGGCATAAAGGTCACGGAGAGCGGCAGGCAGCGGGAGCTGGCCCACCCGGTTACCGACCCTTTCTGGCCGGCTTTCGCGGCGGCCATGGAAAGGGAAAAAGCTAGCGGTATTTGACCTTATAAACGTCGAAGGTGGCGCCGCCTATGGTGATGTGCTTGGAATAATCGGTACGGAAGCGGCCCTTCACCATCTCGTTCACCTGGCCGGTCACCAGCAGCTCGTCCTTGGCCGCCACGTCCTCGCCCAGTTTGAAGGCCACGTTCACAGCCGGGCCGTAGGCGTCGTCGGTGAAACGCAGCAGGCCGCCGTGGTGTATGCCCACGCAGATATTGTATTTCTTATAGTCCGGCAGGCCCTTGTTGCGCTTCTTGAGCCAGCGGTGCATCTCTATACCGCAGGCCACGGCAGGGGCCGGCCCGTGGAAGATGAGCATGAGGTTGTCGGCCTTGTTAGACAGGGTCACGCCGCCGTGCCGGGCAACTATCTTCTCCAGGGCCTCATGGCATTTCACCATGTTGTCCATGAACTCTATGATGCCGTGTTCGTGCGTCTTACGGGAGAACCCGGAAGAGTCGCAGGAGACCACGGTCAGTTCGGCGGCGCAGGCCTTGTTGATAGCGGCGTCCACGCGCGCGGCGTTGCGCCGGTTGCGGCCGCGCACCAGCTCGAAGAACTTTCTGGAAGAGATCGGCTTGGGTTTCATGCCAAAAGTATAACAAAAAGCCCGGCGGGGCCGGGCTTAAAGGAAAGCGCCGCGGGTTTTTAAGCCGCGCCTTTTTCCCGCTTTACCGAAGCTATGTGGGTGACGTAGTTGTCTATGGGGCCGGTGGCCATGGCGGCCAGCAGGCCTATGGCCCAAACTTCTCCGGCCAGGGCGGCCTGGGCGACTTTAAGCATGGGGATGGGGGCAAGGGCGAAGACAAAAACCATCGAGTGGAAAACGAACCGGCCGGAGTCGGCGGCTATGGCCCCGGCGCCGGCGCCGTTCTTAACGTCCCAGCGCACGCGGGCCGCGGCTATTTCCACGTTGCCCAGGTTGCTGTAGAAGAGCAGGCCGCCAAAACCTGCGCCCGCGGCGGCTTTAAGGAAAGCTTTGGCTTTGTCCGCGCCCTTGGCGTCACCCGAGCGGAAAGCGGCCCAGTTCTCGCGGCGCAGCTGCGACCAGTAATCCACAGCCTGGTTCACCCGGCCGTCGCGGCCTATATCGGCCGGCATGTCGGGGCGGGTCTTTTCAAGGGCGGCGGCGCGCAGTTCGGGAACCTTGTAGGAAATATTTTTTGCAGCCTGCGGGGCGGAGGCCGCGGCGGCGGCGCGTGCCGCGGGAGCGGCGGCCTTTACTTCCGGCAGGGAGGAGGAGGCGCCGGCGGAACCGTCGAAAAATTTAATCGAACCTTCGCGGGTGGCGAAGGCGCCGGAAGCCGAGCCGGCCTCTATGGCCGCCAGCGTGGCAGGGCGCGGGGCGGGGCGGTTGCCGGCCTGGCCGTCCTTAAGCGCCGCGCAGCCGCCGTTGAGGAAATAGTTCAGTTCGGCCTGGAATTCTTTGGAAAGGTACTTGCCGGCCGTTTTAAGGTCTTCCTGCCTGAGGGCGCAGGCGCTGTAGCGCTTGAGCAGGCCGGAGACGCCCTTCTGTTTAGCGGCCAATTCCGCTGCGGCGGCGGGGCCGCGTTCAGCTTCGAAGGATCTTAAAATTTCCGGGGTAAGGGCCGGGGCCAGCTTTACGGCCTGCGCGGCGCTCCAGGGCGCGGCAGCCTCTTTATAGGTTACCGGCGCGGCAAAAGCGGAAGACGCCGCCCCCAGGGCAAGCGCCGCTATCGCGAACATGTTCCGGCAGTTCTTCATTGTCTATATATAGTCTAAGGGAAAACCCTCCTTGCCGGGAGCGGCCAAGTGCCCAGGCGTACAAAAGAAAAGGGCCTATCCGGGGATAGGCCCTTTTATCGAGGCTTCGCCTCGATATTACAGCTGGTTGAACATAAGTTTGCGCACCAGGCCCTTTATGGGGCTCTTGGGGATCTGCAGGTCCTTCACGGTGGCGGCCTTCTTGGCGGCGACGCAGTCCTTGGCAAAGGCGGCGTCCAGGGTGGCCACGGCCCCGCGGTCGGAGAAGTTAACGGAGATCTCGCGCACGTAGCGGATGGAGCGCGGCTGCAGGTTGAAAGAGCCTATGGTGCCGTAGGAGCCGTCCACGGTCATGAACTTGGAATGCAGCCGGTTGGCCAGGCCGCCTTCCTTAAGATACACCGTGGCGCCGGCTTTCATCAACTTGGGGAAGCCGCCCAGGATCATGGAGCTCATGATGGGGTCGCCTATGGTCTCGAGGGAATTGGAAACTATGTTCACCTCCACGCCGCGGGCCCGCGCGTCCAGCAGGGCCTGCTCCATGGCCGGCATCATTACGAAGATGGCGTTCTCTATGTTAATGCGCTCTTTGGCGCCGTAGACGGCCTTGAGCATGGAGAGGAAGATGTAGGGTTCCTGGCCGGGGTTATTCCACACTATGGCGGCGGCGGCGGGGCCGGCCGGGGAATCGTCGTAAGTGGCGGCGGAGGCGCGCAGCGCCAGGCCGTCCTCGGCGGCCTGCTCGTTCCAGGCCTCGGCGAAGAATTTCATGGCGTTCTTGAGGGCGGGGCCCTGCACCAGCACGTCGGTGTCGCGCCATTTCTGGTCGCCGGCCATGTGGGAGTATTCGTTGCCTATGTTCATGCCGCCCAGCACGGCGTACTTGCCGTCCACTATGAGTATCTTGGAATGGAATTCGTAATAGGTCCTGTCCTTAGGCTGGTAGCGCAGCACCGGGATGCCGGCGGAAGCGATCTCCGCCAGGATGCCCTTGTCGTAAAGGCCGGCGGTGTCTTTGTCTATCATCAGGCGCACGTCCAGGCCGCGCTTTTTGGCGTCCTTCAGCAGGTCCGCGGTGTGGTGGCCGGTCTCGTCGTCATAAAAAGCCCAGGTGGTAAGGTATACGCTCTTCTTGGCGTTCTTTATAAGTTCGGCGCGCTTAGGGAAGGACTGCTCGCCGTTCACCAGCGGCTGCACCAGGTTGCCGTAAGAGAAAGGGGTGTTCTGGATCTCGCCCAGCTCGGCCAGGAAGCCGCCGGCGCCCACGCGGGCGTTGCCGGCTTTGGCCAGCGCCAGGTGGCGGGCCGTCATGGGGTCCCACTGCTCGACCGGGGCCACGCCTTCCACTTTGCCGTTAGATTCAAGTTCCGCCCCGACGTACATGGAGAACACGCGGGCGGCTTCGGCGGGCTCCATTTTGGCGCCGGCCGGGAAGAAGCGCTTCAGGCGGGGATCGCTAAGCACGGAAACTATCACCGGCTCCAGTATTCCTTCTTTATGCGCCTTGGCGAGCTCGGCCACTATGGCGTCGTCCACCTTGGACGGGTGGTTCCAGTTGGAAGTGATCTGCTTTACCAGGTTTTCCTTGAAAGCGGTTATCTGCTTGGCCTGTTGCTCTTTGTTCACGGCCTGTACCGGCGCGGCGGCGGGTACGGCTGCGGCCCGGTCCGGAACGGCGGAAACGTCGAAAGAGCCAGCGTCCAACTGGCCCAGCAGGGCTTCCCTGTCAAAGGCCTGCCCGTAGGTCAGGTCGGTCATGCAGGCGAGGAAGATGGAAAAACAAAAAAGGAAAACGGCCTTGAAGATGGTAACTTCCTGAGTGTAAGTTTTCTGTACCATGTCGGCTCCTTTAGCTACTATAGTGTAGCCTCAAAGGCGCCGCCACAAAAGGGCCATTAGGACCCAAATCAAAGAAAATAAGGCCTATGTGACTGGACAAAGGACCTATGTCGTGGTTATTCTGGTTTGTTCAACAGGAGGCGGCTGAAATCCCTGAGGGTCCGCAGCGAATCCCCGACGGCGCCTTCTTTCTGGTAGAACGGCACGTCGTCGTCCACCTTCTCTATCACCGTCAGGCCGTTGCCTATGCCTTCGAGCGGGATAGCTTCCATGGCCCCGCCGTAAGCCGCTTTCCAGGACTTGATGAATTTATTGTCCTGGTCGTGGCTGTTGCTGTCGTCCAGGATTATGTAGCCGCCCGGGGCCACCGCGGGGAACAGGTCGTAGAACACCGACTCGCGGCCGTGGTTATGGTGCGGGGCGTCCACAAAAGCCAGGTCGAACGGGCCCAGGGCGTCAACCAGGCCTTTGGGCAGCGCGTAGGACAGCAGCAGCCTGCGCCCGTAGAACCTGGGGCGCAGCGGCGCCACGCGGAAATCCACCTTGGCCGCGCACTCGGAACTCTCCAGTGCCTCCCTGGCCAGCGCCGAATAATGCGGGGAATCGTCCACCGACAGCAAATAGTTGCCCTCGTGGGCCGCTATCTCGCGGGCCATCATCAGGGTGGAGAAACCTGAGCCGAATTCTATAACCCGCCGCGCGCCTATGGCCCGGGTAAAGGCCGCCAGGAAACGGCAGGAGGACGGGTCCAGCGCCCAGTCGCCGGGGTGCTCCATCTGGGAAACGGGGATCTTGTCCATTGCGGCCACGGCCGCCGCGATATCGGGATTCATAGCCACTCCATAGACTTCGGTCCGCAGTTAAGCAGCAGGTCCAGCGCCGACATATCCGGCTCGAAGCCGGGGAACGCCTGCGGGTAGGGCCGCGGTTCGAAATGCTGCCAGGAAAGTTTTATGCCGGCGTAGCCGAACACGTTGGGGTCCAGGTAGGCCTTGGCGCCGGCGCCGCTCAGGTATTCCCCCGCGCCCGCCGCCGCGCACAATTTTGCCAGCCGCGCGCTGGAAGCCTCGTCCACCTTGAATTCCGAAGAGAACTTCACCGGCGTCGTTATGCCGAAGGCGTCCTTAAGCAGGTCCATCGTGGCTATGGCCAGGTCCGCCAGCAGGCGGTAGTCGCGCGAATAAAGTTTTTCTATCGCCGGGAAGTGCTCCGCGAAGAACGGGGCCCGCGCGTAATTGAACCTTATCGCCTGCAGGTGGTCGCCCAGCCAGGTGCCGCCGCGGTCCAGTTCCACCTCGTTGATCTTCTGCGAGAACCTGCCCTTGGTGACCACCGGCGCGGTAAGGTACTGCCAGCCGCGCGGCGTGCGGATGCGGTTGCGGTTCTGGAATTCTCGCTTTTCGAACTGCACGTCGTCGAGGTAGATGAACAGCTCCGCGGCGCGCAGCTTGGCGAAGAACCGGAGGCCCGGCCAGTATTGGAGCTGGTGGATGGCTGCTTTCATGACATGTGTCGGTGCCGTATCAGGGCCTCTGGCCTTCAGACGGCCATTTCTTTGCGGTGACTATCAGCGTGGAGCCCGCGTAAACCCTTCTGAAAGAGGCGTACCATAACGCCTGCGCCAGCAGATAGTATAGAACTTTCAGAGAGCGGGTTATAAACCCGCCCAGCCGCCCCCCGGTGCGGTAGGGATCGCCGGCCGTGGGGCGCGAGTTGCGGATCTCTATGTTCCTGAACCCGGCCCGCTCCAGCATTACGCGCAGGGTTTGCGCGCGGAAATTGAAATTATGCAGCACGGCCGGGCGCAGCCCGAGCAGTTTAAAAACCGAGGAATTCTCAAGACCGGCGGCCGCCAAATGAAAACCAGCGTTAAACTCGCGCACGTACAGCAAGCCGCCGGGTTTCATTACCTTAAACAGTTCCGCCGCCGCTGCCGCCGGGTTATCCATAAGGCAGAACACTTCAAAAACGGTCGCGGCCCCGTAAGCGCCTTTATCCAGCATGGCCTTTTCCACCGCCAGCGGCCACACGGTAAAGCCCAGTTCCTCGGCCTTCATGGCCAGCGCCGGGTTCAGTTCCACTCCCTCGGCGCGCCAGCCGCGCGCGGCTGCGGCTTTCAGCAGCTCGCCGGTAGCGCAGCCCACGTCCAGCAGGCGGCCCTTGACCGGGAATTCCCGGTCCAGCAGGTTTAATGCCTCGGCGAACAAACCTTCCTTGGCCGCGCCGTAGATGCCGTCCTCAAGCCCTTCCTCGTATACAGGGTCGCCAAAATATCTGTCGGCCTTGAAAGCCAGCCCACAAAAAGCGCACTCTTCCAGGCCCGGCATGCCGCCGGCCCCGGCGTTCTCCCCGCAGACAGGACACCGGCTCATGCAAGCAACTCCTTGGCAGCCGCAAAAACTTCTTCGGCAGTTATCCCGGTAAGACATACCGGGTCGGGGCAGTCGAATTTATAGCACGGGACTTCGCAGCCCGGAGTATCTTTTCTCACCACGCGCTTACGCGAGTCGGGTACCGAAGGCCCGAAGCGCCAGTGGTCGCCGGGCCCGAAGATGCAGACCGTTTTCGCCCCGACTGCGGCCGCTATGTGCATTGGCCCGGTATCGTTGGTTATAAAAACGTCCATAAGCGCGTAAAGCGCGGCGTTCTCGCGCACGGAATACCTCCCGGCGGAAACGAAGACCCGGTCGGAAACCTTAAGTTCATCGACCATGGCTTTCTCCGAAGGCGAGCCGGTCACTATTATAAGCGCCCCGGGGTAGTCCGCCAGTATCAGACCGATAAGCGCCCTCCATTTTTCCAGGGGCCAGCGGCGCGAAGGCCGGAAAGCGCCCGGGTTCAGGCCTATAACCGGCTGCCCGGACAGCCCGCCCACGGCAAGGTCCGCGGCGACCTTTCTTTTTTCATCGAATCCCGGTTCGTACCTGATCTCCGGGTCGCGCGGCTCCACGCCAAGCGGCGCCAGCAGGCCCGCGGTCAGGCTGACCTCGCTCCTTTTCTCTATCTCTTCCTCGAAAGAAGTGAATTTGCCTGTCGCACCGAGCCCCTTTAGCGAGCGGCCGGAATAGAAGCCCGGCCTGACCAGGAAATTGATGAGCCGCGCTTTGAGCAGTCCGGGCCACGAGGAGACCAGGCTGAAATTCACCAACGCGTCGAACTTCTCCTCCCGCAGCTCCAGCAGGGTACGGAAAAACTTAAAGAGGGCGGCCGGGGACACGAAGCGGTAGCGTATCGGCACCGAGTGTGCCTTGTCCAATCCGGGCAGGCCCGCAGCGAGGTCCGCGGACCTGTCTATGGTAAGAAGTTCCACCACGGCGTCCGGATAAGCGGCCCTGATGGCGCGCAGCGCCGGGGTCATCATGACGATGTCTCCCAACCCCGCCATATTGACCAGCAGGATCTTTCTTCGCCCCTGCACGTTCCACGGAGTAGTAATGACCGACGGCGGGTTATGCCGCGCCTGCTCATGCCAGAGATGGAACACCGACGCGGCGTAAACGAGGTCGTAACGGTTGCGGCGGCCGGAGGCGTGTTCGGCCAGCAGCCGTTCCACCCCGGTCCGCGAGAGCACCCCCGCGCCCGAGATATTGCCGGGCGAGAGCGCTTCCGCAGTAAAAGCCTTCAGTTCCTTCTCCTGCCAGCGCGCCAGCGGCACCTGGAAACCGCGCTTCGGGCCGCTCAGGATCTCCGGCGGCAGTATTTGCTCCATGGCCTTCTTCAGCAGGTACTTCAGCTTAAAACCTTTGGTCTTCAAGGCTAGCGGGGCGCCCGCCATGAATTCCGCCAGGCGGACGTCGGTGAATGGCACGCGCATCTCCAGCGAATTGGCCATGGAGGCGCGGTCAGCCAGGCAGAGCAGGTCGTCGGGCAGGTAACTGCCCATTTCGAACTTGAAAATGTCGTCAGGGCCCGCGGGCAGGCCGGGCAGCGCGGCCGAGGCGCCGGCGCGGGAGATCTCCATGGCGCCGGAATAGAGATATTTTTTCTCCTCGCCGGACAGGTAGGCGATCCAGGAATTATAGACCCCGCCGAAATCGGAAGAACCGGAAGCCAGGAAACGTTTCACGCGGCCGGGCAGGTTGAAAGAGGTGCGGCTCTCAGGCAGCAGGGACGCGGCCCGGCCGGCGAACCCTCTCAGGGCAGCCGGGACTTTCAGGTAGGCCGGCAGCAGCCTCGCTCCCAAATGCCGAGGGTACCCGCCGAAAAGTTCATCCCCGCCTACTCCGGCCAGGGCAACGGTAACGTGCTTGCGGGCCTCTTTTGTAACCAGGTAATTGGCCAGCGCCGAAGAATCCGCGAAAGGCTCGTCGAAATGCCCCGCCATTTCCCTTATGACCGCGCCTATATCCGCCTTCACCGGGATCTCTATATGCTCGGCCCCGAAATGTTTTGCCGCCGCGCGCGCGGCGGGAAGTTCGTCGAAACTCTCCTCGCCGAAACTCGCGGTAAAGGCCTTCACCCCGGCGCCCGCGTGTTCGGCCATGTAGGCCAGGATGGAAACCGAATCCATGCCGCCGGAAAGCAGCAGGCCCAGCGGCACGTCGCTGACCAGCTGCTCCTTAACGCTTTTTGAAAGGAGGTCCCTGATGCCTTCCAGATAATATTCTTCCGGCTGCTCATCTGCGTGAAAGGGCTCGAGGCTCCAGTACTTCTCCACCCGGACCGAGCCTTTGTGGAAGACCAGAGCCGAAGCCGGCTCGAGTTTCTTAACGCCTTTGTAGATAGTCAGCGGCGCCGGGATATAAAGGTAGGTGAAGTAATAGTCAACGGCCAGCAGGTCCAGGTCCCCGCATACCCCGGCGGCCAGGCGAAGCGCCTTGAGCTCCGAGGCGAAATAGAGCCGGTTGCCGGAGAGCGAATAGTAGAGCGGCTTTATGCCGAACTGGTCGCGCGCGAGCATGAGCTTGCGCTCTTTGGCGTCCCATAGAGCGAAAGCGAACATGCCGCGCAGCAGTTTAGGGAAGGCCTCGCCATGCTCCTCGTAGAGATGCACCAGCACTTCGGTATCCGTATTGGTGCGGAAGCGGTGCCCCTTCGCCTGAAGGTCCGCGCGCAATTCCTTGAAATTATAGATCTCCCCGTTGAAGACCACTGTAACGGTATTATCCTCGTTGGAGATAGGCTGGGAACCGGTGGCCAGGTCTATGATCTTAAGGCGGCGCATGCCCAGCGACACGCGCTCCCCGTCGGTAAAGAAGCCGTCCTCGTCCGGGCCGCGGTGCGCCAGCCGCGCGGCCATGCCGCGCAGCAGCTCGTCGTTCTTATAATTAGCGAACCCGCAGATCCCGCACATCAGTTAGCCCCCGGCATCAAGTTGGATGTGGACTCCGACATATCAACATTAAACAAAATAAACGGGGCGGCTTAAGCCGCCCCGTACCAATAAACAAACCAGGTATGTTTAAAACTTTTTTCTCAGCGTTATGCGCTGTACGCTGCCAAGCCCAGTCTCCGGGGAAACGGCGTAGTCCAGTTGCGCGCCCAGCGCCATAAGGCCGGCACCCATGCTAAGCCCGCTCTTGCCGTCCTTGGCCGTCATGCCGGCCAGGCCGTAACCGCCGCGCAGGGCGAAA
>JACRER010000018.1 GCA_016234365.1 Elusimicrobiota bacterium
AGCTCCCACCCCGGGAAAAAGCCTGTGTTTTGAGGGCCTATAATTAGTAAAATAATAATAATGGCGGATTCGCCCTTTTGAGGCCCCCGCTATAGGAAGATTTCATCGTTATTAAGGCTACGGGAGAGTAAATGGCTAACAAAGCTCTGGCGGAAATAGGCGTAATAGGCGGCACAGGCCTCTACGCCATGAAAGAACTGAACATCTTAAGGGAAATAAAGGTTAAAACCCCTTTCGGCGACCCCTCAGACAAGCTCATCCTGGGCACCATTTCAGGCGTTAAAGTGGTTTTCCTGCCCCGCCACGGCCGCAAACACGCCATCCTCCCCAGCGAGATCAACCAGCGCGCCAACATGTGGGCCCTCAAGTCCATAGGCGTAAAGACCATCATCTCGGCCAGCGCCGTAGGCTCCCTGCGCCAGGAACTGCCCCCCACCCATTTCGTGTTCCCGGACCAGTTCGTGGACCAGACCAAGGGCCGCAAATCCACCTTCTTCGGCGAAGGCATAGTAGGCCACGTCCCCATGGCCGAGCCGTTCTGTATGGCCCTCTCCGACATAATGCACAAAGAGGCCGTGAAACTGGGCATCAAGGCCCATAAGGGCGGCACCTACTGCTGCATGGAAGGCCCCGGCTTCTCTACCAAGGCCGAATCGCATTTCCACCGCAAGATGGGCTACTCCATAATAGGCATGACCATGGCCACCGAGGCCAAGCTGGCCCGCGAGGCCGGCCTGCACTACGCGCCGGTCTCCCTGGTGACCGACTACGACTGCTGGAAGGAAGGAGAGGAAGTGGACCAGCACCAGGTGTCGGAGACCATGACCAAGAATATCCACAATATCCGCCGCCTGCTCCTTAAGGTGCTCCCGCTGGTGGCCAAGGCCGGCTGCCGCAACCATTGCCCGGAATTCATAAAGGGCTCGCTGCTCACGCACCGCGAAAATTTCCCGCCGAAGACCTACGCCAAGCTGAAGCTGATACTGGAGGGTTAAATGGCCAAGAAACAGACCAGGAAAACGGAGCCGAAGGGCTGGAAGAACCGGCTAATAGAGGCCGCCAAGAAGGCCCAGAAGAACGCCTATTGCCCCTACTCCCGCTACCCCGTAGGGGCGGCGGTCATGATGGATTCCGGCCGCATCTACACCGGCTGCAACGTGGAGAACGCCTCTTTCGGGCTGGCCATCTGCGCCGAGCGCGTGGCCATCTTTAAGGCCGTCAGCCACGGAGAAAAAAAGGTCAAGGCCCTCTGCGTGGCCGCCAAATCGGCCAAACCCTGCGGCGCCTGCCGCCAGGTGATCATCGAGTTCGCCCCCAAGGACGCCGACATAATCTATCTGGACTGGTTCCCTATGGCCAAGAAGCAGAAAGTTACCATGACCAAGGCCGGCAGGCTGCTGCCGCAGGCCTTCGACCCCTCGGAAGCCGGACTTTAAAATTTACGGAGGTACTATGGACGTGAAAACCCTGACCAAACTGACCAAGTGGATGGAAAGCACCGACCTGGAAGAGATCACCTGGCGCAACGGCGCCGACAAGATCAGCCTCAAGCTCAACAATAACCCGGAGCACAACCACACCATCGCCTCCACCATGGAGCCCGTGCTGTCGCCGTCCATCGGCCTTTTCCGCTTCGCCCGCCCCGGCAAGACCGGCCACCTCAAGGAAGGCGCCGCCGTGAAGAACGGCCAGGAACTGGGCGTGGTGGAAGTGGGCAAAGATTTCAAGAGCATCACCGCCCCCTCCAACGGGCTGCTCAAGATCATCTCCATAGAGGAAGGCAAGCCGGTGGAATACGGCCAGCCGCTCTTCTTCATCGAGCCCAGGTAACGCATGGCGTCGAAGCCTTCGGTAATAAAGTGTCCCAAGTGCGGCTACCAGCCGAACATAATAAGCGACACCTGCCTTAAATGCGGCACGCGCCTTGAAAAAGCGTGCGGCGACTGCGGCTTCGGCAATTCCGTAGAGAAGAATTACTGCGACGGCTGCGGCTCCCTGCTGGCGCTTAACCCGCCGCCCAAAGACGCCTCCGCCCCCGTCCCGCCCCCGGCGCCTTCCGAAGGCCACGGCCCGACGCTGGAAATGGAATCCATACAGGACACCGTCACCGACAGGGCGCAGTCTTTCAGGCGCCGCGCGCCGGAACCGGAAAAACCGGCCGCCCCCTCGGCGCCGGCCCGGCCCCAGCAGCCCGCCGCGCCGGCCGCACCCCAGCCCCAGGCTCAAAAGCCCGGCGACGACCGCGATTCCATGCGCCGGGGAATGTCCCCCATGATGGCGGATTCCTCGCGGCTGCGCAAAGACGTCCCGCCGCCCAACGCCGCCAAACCGGCCCTCTTTAAACGCCTGGCCGGCCCGGTGCTTACCGGCGCGCTGGCGCTGGTCCTGCTGGTCATCATTTATCTCATAATAGCCCCGTCCATCCCGCGCCTGCGCCTGGTCATGACGGCCAAATCCTACCTTACCAACATCTCCGAAGGCCGCTTCGACAAAGCCTACGAACTGTTGTCCGCCAATTCCCGCGCGGCCGTCTCCAAGGACGAATACGTAAAGAACAGCAAGGAATATTACGCCAAAGCCCCGGCCTGGCAGTTCCGCGAAGTCCAGGTCTTCGCGCTGGACAAGGACGCGGCCATGGTCCGCTACGAGCTGAAGGAAGGCAACGCCGACTGGAAGCCGGACTACATCTCCTTCGTGCGCGAACACAACCGCTGGGCGCGCCCGTATATCTGGATCATGTTCCAACCCATCGAGGACGCCATCAAGCGCCAGGATTTCCCGCAGGCGCTGTTCCTGGCCCAGAAACTTTACCTCACCGACCCCGTAGACCCGCGTTCCTCGGGCTATCTTTGCTCCAGCGAGTTCTTTATGGGCCTTTACGACAAGGCCTCCGAATCCTGCCGGCGCACCATAGACGGGGCCGAAACCTACCCGGTAGGCTACAGCAGCGAAGAACTTTACTGGTTCAACCTGTGCTACGCCGACAGCCTGCGCTACCTGCAGCGCGACCGCGTGGCCATCCAGGAATACGAGAAACTCATGAAATGGCCTGGGCTCACCACCAAGGAGCAGTGCCCGCTCTTCCTCAACCGGGCGGATTCCTACGTGGCCATCCAGGATTACAACCGCGCGCTGCAGGACATAATGTCTGCCGACGGCGTCTGCTTCGAGCCCACCTCGAAGGCCGAGGCGAAGAAACGCCTGAACTACCTCAGCGGCTCCGCGCTCACGGAAGCCGTCGCCTTCGCGCAGAAATCCAGGTTCCAGCAGGGCATGCCGCCTATAGGCGAGGCCCGCCGCCAGCAGCTGGAGGCCATGAAGGCCCGGCTGGGCCCGCAGAACGCCCGGTTCCTGCCCAAAGACCAGTGGCTGGCCGCCCATGTGAAGGGCCCCGAATACCGCGTCTTCCTGCGCCAGACGGTAACCAACCCGCGCACGCACCGGCAGGAGGTTACGGACGTTTTTATTTTCCTGGTAAACCTCTGGAGCGGCAAGGCCAAGGTGGAGAAGGCTCCGCCGGCGCCCCCGCCGCCCGGCGCCCCGCCCGCGCGGGACAACTGATCTTATTTTGGAGGACAAATGTTTAAAAAAGTTCTTATCGCCAACCGCGGCGAAATAGCGGTCCGCGTCATCCGCACCCTGCGCGAGCTCAACGTCCCCTCCGTAGCGGTTTATTCGGAGGCCGACCGCTCGTCGCTGCACGTGCGCCTGGCCGACGAGGCCGTCTGCATAGGCCCGGCGATGGCCAAAGAAAGCTACCTCAGCATCCCGGCCATCATTTCGGCCGCCAAGGTGACCGGCGCGGACGCCGTCCACCCCGGCTACGGCTTCCTCTCCGAGAACGCAGATTTTTCCGCGGCCTGCCGCGACAACGGCATCACTTTCATCGGCCCCTCGCCCAAGTCCATCCAGCAGCTCGGCCACAAGTCCGAGGCCCGCAAGATGGCCGTTAAGGCCGGCGTGCCCGTGACGCCCGGCACCAAGGACTGCGTCAACAAAAAAGACGCCAAAAAGGAGGCCGAAAAGATAGGCTTCCCCCTCATGATCAAGGCCGCGGCCGGCGGCGGCGGCAAAGGCATCCGCATAGTGCGCGAAGCAAGCCAGTTGGAGAAGGAAATGACGATGGCCTCCAGCGAGGCCCAGGCCGCCTTCGGCAACGGCGAAGTTTACTTCGAGAAATATATCGAACTGCCCCGCCACATAGAGGTGCAGTTCGCCCGCGACACGCACGGCAACGTCATCGCCTTCCCGGAACGCGACTGTTCCATCCAGCGCCGCCACCAGAAGCTGGTGGAAGAGACCCCCAGCCCGGCCGTGGATAAAAAACTGCGGGCCAAGCTGGAGAAGGCCGCGGTGGACCTGGCCGAGGCCGCCAACTACGTGGGCGTGGGCACCGTGGAATTCCTGCTGACCCAGCAGGGCGAGTTCTATTTCATGGAAGTCAACACCCGCCTGCAGGTGGAACACCCGGTCACCGAATGCGTGACCGGCTTCGACCTGGTGCGCGAGCAGCTGCTCGCGGCTTCAGGCGAGAAACTTACCTATACCGGCGGCCACACCGTGCCGCTCACCGGTCATTCCATAGAGCACCGCATCAACGCCGAGGATTTCAGCCGCAATTTCGCGCCCTCCGTGGGCCGCGTGGAGGAGTGGATACTCCCCGGCGGGCCCGGCCTGCGCGTGGACACGCACGTCTACGGCGGCTACCAGCTGCCCATCTACTACGACAGCATGCTGGCCAAACTTATAGTCTGGGCGCACACCCGCGAGATGGCCGTGGAACGTTCGCGCCGCGCGCTGGCCGAATTCACCGTGAAGGGCGTAAAAACCACCATAGACGCGCACCAGCTGATAGTAGAGAGCGAAGGTTTTAAGGCCGGGACCACCGACACCGGCTTTATGGAGCGCCTGCTGGCCCCGGCGGAACCGGTCAAAGCCTGATGGGGTCAGGTCTTGACTTTTGACCTTTATGAGAACAGCCGGTAAAATAATCTCCATTAAAAAGGCGGCCGCCCTGCGCGCCGCCCTTAAAAAGGCCGGCAAACGGGCCGTCTTCACCAACGGCTGCTTCGACCTGCTGCACGCGGGCCACGTCTATTCGCTGGAAAAGGCCCGCTCCTTCGGGGATTTCCTCTTCCTGGGCCTCAACTCTGACGCTTCGGTGCGCAGGCTTAAAGGCCCTTCCCGCCCCATCAATAAGGTCCGCGACCGCGCGGTGGTATTAGCCGCCCTGGCGGCGGTGGACGCTGTGGTGGTTTTTGCGGAGGATACCCCCCTTAAACTCATAAAGGCTCTGCGGCCTGACGTGCTGGTAAAGGGCGCGGATTACCGTAACGGCGTAGTGGTAGGGGCCGAATTCTCCGGCCGCGTGGCGCTGGTGCCGCTGCTTAAAGGCCGGTCCACCACCGAGCTGGCCCGCAAGCTGAACAGGGGACGTTCTTAACTATTGGACTATTTGGCCGATTCTTAACCCTAAACTTCGAAACACGAAACCTCATGGATATTGAGCAGTTAAAATAGTCCAATAGTTAAGAACGTCCCCTTTAAATGATAAAATATCAGGATAATATGACCGACATTTTTGAAAAGTGCCGCAATTTCCACATCGTAAAGCAGCTCATCGCCTCAGGCATCTATCCCTATTTCAAGGAACTCGAAAGCGAACAGGCCCCCGAGATCACCATAAAGGGTAAGAAATTCATAATGTTCGGCTCCAACAACTACCTGGGCCTGGCCAACGACCCCCGCATGAAGGCCGCCGCCATAGACGCGGTAAAGAAATTCGGCACCGGCGTGGCGGGATCGCGCTTCCTTAACGGCAATACCGTCCTCCACACCGAGCTGGAGAAGAAACTCGCCGCCTTCAAGGGCCGCGAGGCCGCCCTCATTTACGCCACCGGCTACCAGATGAACCTGGGAGTGGTCAGCGCCCTGGTGGGCAAAGGCGATTTCGCCATAGTGGACAAGCTCAACCACGCCAGCATCCTCGACGGCTGCCGCCTCTCCCACGGCGAACTGCGCCGCTTCCGCCATAACGATCCGGAAAACCTGGAAAAGGTCCTCAAAGAGATAGGCCCCCGCCACGGCAAACTGGTAATAGTGGACGGCGTATTCTCCATGGAAGGCGACATCGCCCCCATCCCCGAAATTTCCAAGGTCTGCCGCCGCCACGGCGCCCGCCTGATGGTGGACGACGCGCACGCCACCGGCGTGCTTGGCAAACACGGCCGCGGCACCTGCGAGCACTTCAACCTTTCCCACAAGGACGTGGACCTGGTGGTGGGCACCTGCTCCAAATCCTTCGCCGCCGTGGGCGGCTTCGTGGTGGGAGACGCCGACATCCTCCACTACATCCAGCATATCTCCCGCTCCATGATCTTTTCGGCCTCCCTGCCGCCGGCCTCCGTGGCCTCCATCATCCAGGCCCTGGACATCATAGAGAACGAACCGCAGCGCATCAAGAAGCTGTGGGACAACGCCGCCTACCTCATGAAGCGCTTCAAGGAAATGGGCCTGAACACCGGCGAGACGCAGACCCCCATCATCCCGGTCATCATAGGCGACAACGAAAAGACCTTCATGCTCTGGCGCATGCTCTACGACCACGGCCTGTTCACCAACCCCGTAGTGAGCCCCGCGGTGCCGCCCAAGCGCGCCATGCTGCGCGTGGTGGCAACGGCCACCCATACCCGCGAGCAGCTGGACCGCGCGCTGAATATTTTCGAGACCTGCGTAAAAAAAGTCCTCAAGAAAAAACCGGCGCTGGTAAAATAGCGCCGGCCCCGCTTACAATTTATGGCAGTAGAAATCCGGGAGATCGCCGAAAAGAACCTCGGCGCGTTCATAGACTATCCCTACGGGCTGTTCCGTGAGGACCCTCATTGGGTAGGCGACCTGAAGAAGGATGTCCGCCATTTGCTGGAGACCGGCCACCCGTTCTGGCGCCACGGCGAGCGCAAACTGCTCATGGCTTTCCGCGACGGGCGCCCGCTGGGCCGCATCGCGGCCATCGTCAACCAGGCCCACAACAATTACCACTCGGACAAGGCCGGCTTCTTCGGCTTCTTCGACTGCGTCAACGACCGGGAAGTTTCCGGGGCGCTGTTCGCCGCCGCCTGCGCCTGGCTTAAGGGCAAGGGCATGGATTCGGCGGTGGGCCCGGTAAACCCGTCCACCAACGAAACCTGCGGCATGCTCCTGGAAGGCTTCGACGGGCCGCCCATGGTGATGATGCCCTACAACCCGCCCTACTACCTGGAACTGGCCGAGGCGGCCGGCTTCTCCAAGACCAAGGACCTTTACGCCTACAAATACCCGGTCGCCAGCGGCTTTCCGGAACGCTTCGACAAGATCCTGGCCCGCGCCAACCGCGACGGCAAGGTGACCATCCATTTCGCCGACGTGAAAGGCATAAACAAGGCGATAGAAGAGGTCAAAGACGTCTACAATTCCGCCTGGGAAAAGAACTGGGGCTTCGTGCCCATGACCGCCGACGAGATGGACGACCTGGCCCAGGCCCTGAAGCCCATGCTCAAGCCGGAGTATCTCTATTTCGCGCATTACGACGGCAAACCGGCCGGCTTTGTGCTGCTGCTGCCGGATTTCAATATAGCGCTCAAGCACGTGGCCGGCGCCCTGGGCCCCCTCAACATCCTCCCTTTCCTTTACCGTTTCTCTTTCAAGCTCAACCGCGGCCGCATGCTCACCATGGGCGTTAAACAGGAGTTCCGCGGCAAGGGCATAGAAATAGCGCTTATCAAGCAAGCTATCCTGGCCGCCAAAAAAATGGGCTGGGAATACGGCGAAATGTCCTGGACGCTGGAAGACAACACCCTGGTGAACAGCGTTATAGAGGCGCTGGGCTCACAGCTCTACCGGAAGTACCGGATCTTTGAGAAGAAGCTGTAACTCTTCCGTAACCTTTATTTAACCTCCCGCGTATATAATATCCACATGAGGTTCTCAGACCTTAATAAAGCCAAGCCCGAGCCGGCGCCGGCGGAGCCCAAAAAGCCCGCGCGCCAGGCCGCGCCTCCGCCCGCCGTAAAAAAGGTGGAACCTCCCGTTGCGCCCAAAGCCGAACCGGAACCGGTACAGCAGCCGCAACGGCAGCCCCCGCTTGAAAGGGAGGAAGCCGTCCGCCAGCACGTCCCCGCCTACAAACCCTCGGCCAGGCAGGAAGCCCGGGCGGCCGCGCACGAACCGCAGAAACCTTTCCGGGACCTGGACACCCAGGCCCGCGAAGTGTACGGCCGCGTGGTGCGCCAGGCCGGCGACCTGCTTAACGGCATAAACCAGCCTTACACCGAAAAATACGAAGCCGTGCTCCAGACCTGCTCCCTGGCCGCCGAAACCCTTAAGAGCAACAGCGTGCTGCTCAATTACGCCTCCTGCGCCTCCGCGGAGGATTACCTGAAGGCCCACACGGCCAACACCACCATAGTGGCGCTGGCCATGGGCCTGGCCCTGAACCTGGACCACCAGGAGCTCAAGCTGCTCGGCTTCTGCGCCATGGCCCACGACGTGGGCATGCTGGAATACGCGGACCTCTACTCGCGCGAAACCCGCCTGAGCGAAGAAGAATTTTCCTCCATAACGGCCCACGCCGAATCCGGCGCCGGCAAACTCGACCGCATAGTCGACCTGGATTACAAACTGAAGGACCGCGCCAAGCGCATAATCATGCAGTCGCACGAACGCATAGACGGCTCCGGCTACCCGGATCGCCTCTCCGGAGAGGAAATAGACCCGCTGGCCCAGCTTATAGGCATGGCCGACGTCTACGAAGCCATGACGCACCCCCGCGCGTGGCGCGGCGCCATCAACCAGCCCGACGTCATAAAAGAACTGATCGAGCACGAAGGCCGCGGCTTTACCGCCAAGGCCGTAAAAGCCCTTATCTCCGCAGTTTCCATCTACCCGCCCGGTTCGCTGGTAATGCTCTCCACCGGGGAAATAGCGCGCGTGCTGCGCCTCAACAAAGGCTCGCTTACGCGCCCGCTGGTGGAAACCATGCTGGACCCCGAATTCTCCGCCATCTCACCCGCTATGGTGGACCTGCTGGAACACCCCCTTACCTCCATAGAGCGGCCCATCGGCCTGGACGAGGTCCGCTCCCGCAACCCCAAGTTCGCCGTCAAACTGGATTTGGCCCGCTGGTGGACCGACTGGTGATGGAAAAAAGAACGCTGCTGCTAATAGAGGACGAAGGTTACGTGCTGGACAGGGTCAACGAGATCCTCTCCGGCTTTCCCCATTTCGAGGTCACGCGGGTAAGCGACGCGCAGAACGCCCGCGCGCTGCTGGATGAAAAACCTTTCGACGTGGTGCTGGCCGATATCTACCTGCGCGGGGCCAGCGGCCTGGAGTTCTCCTATAAGGCTTTGCAGAAGAACAAGGACGCCTGCGTGGTGATCATCACCGGGCTGGACGGCGCGGACCTGGCCGCCAAGGCGGTCAAGGAAGGCGCTTTCGATTTCGTGATAAAGCCGCCCGGGCTCGAGCGGCTTTCCAATATCCTGAAAATGCTGACCCTGGTGCGCGGATTAGATCCTGCGCAGGATTGACCAGGCGAGGCGGAGGGGGCGCAGGAGGTACAGCGCCAGCGTGGCGGCGCCGTAGCGGCGGCGCATGAAGCGTTTTTCCGGCACGGCGTAGCGCACCAGCAGCGACGGCCTGTTGAGTACCGGCAGCAGGTATTCCAGCGCGGCGGAGTGTTTCTGGGCGGCCTTTTCGAAAAGGGCCGCCTTTATCTTTTCCGGGCCGCGCGGCTCCAGCGCCTTCAGCGCCTCCCCGGGCACTCCGGCCGGGCCGGCCGAAAGTCTTTTTACGGCGGGCCAGAGCGCGGGGCGCAGGCCATAAACCTCCGCCTTCCTCCCCACCACCGCCCAGAATTGTTCGCCGCCGCCGGGCGCGGCCGCGGCCAGGCGGGCGCAATCTTCCAGGGCGCGCGGGGTAAGTTCTCCGTGATGCAGCAGCGGGTGCACCGCCGCGTGGATGAACAGGTCCGCCAGGCCCAGGCGCAGCCCTTCCGGCCCGGGCTCCAGGCCCCAGCCAAAAAGTTCTTCGGTGTTCCTTATATGCCAGAGGCCGGTGTGGATGTCTATTATGGCGGGCGGCGCCTCGTTGCCGGAAGGTTTTACCCAGGCGTCGGCGCTGTCCGGCATCGGCTCCCAGCCGAGGTTCTTCAGGACCTTTTCAAAAAGCTCCAGGTCGCGGGGCCGCACCAACACGTCGGCGTCGGTCATGCCGCGCTCTCCGGGCTGGTAGACGCCACGCTCCAGCAGGGCGGCGCCTTTGAGCGCGGCCAGTTCGACCCCGGCGGCGGCGGCCGCGCCGCGCACTTCGCGCAGCGCGCCCAGCAGCAGTATCTCCCTCGCGGCCACGGCCTTGTCCATGGCTAATCCCTGGGTCCCTTGAATTCCCCGGTAGGGTGGACGCGTTTGAGAGAATCGAACGCTATGCCGTAGCGGGTCATATTTTTCTCCCGCTTGATCCAGACCACGTGCGCCTTGGCGTCCAGCACGCCCCTGTCCATCAGCCGCAGGCGGGCACGGAAGCGGTCCGGCATAACCACCGGGTCTCCCACAATAAAAGAAGCCCCCACCTCCGAAAAATCCTGCAGCCTGCCGGTGGCGGCCACATTCCCCTCCACATCGAAGATCTCTATGACGGAGTCGTGTCTGTGGCGCGGCGCGCGTCTGTTTTCTTTTCCATTCATAATGGGCCCCTCCTTTCTTATTCTAGGATATGGCGCCCCCTCAGTCAAAGCCCGCCGCTTTTTATATAATATTCCTGTTAGGGAATCCGCCGTCTTGGGGCACCTTGGAGCCGAATTTATGAAAGTACTGGTAGTAGACGACAACGTCATGACCCGGAGCATGATAGTGGACCTGCTGACCGAAATGGGCCACCAGGTGGTGGGCCAGGCCGGAGACGGCAACGAAGCCGTGACCGTCTTTAAGGCCTGCAAACCGGAACTGGTGCTGATGGACCTCATCATGCCGGGCAAGACCGGGCTGGAAGCGCTTCCGGAACTGAAAGCCGCCGACCCGACGGCCAAGATAGTGATGGTGACGGCCGTGCAGCAGGAAGTCATCACCCAGGAACTGCTGCAGAAGGGCGCCACCGGCATCCTGCACAAACCTTTCATGTACGACGAACTGGAGGAGCTGCTCAAGCGGCTGGCCTGACCCCATGAAAGAAAGCCGCAGCGTCGTCCTCGAAAGCCTGACCGGCCTGAGCATCGCAAAATGCCTGATGCGCCTGTCGCGCGTTTCCGCCGGCACCTGGCAGGTACTCGGAGCCAAAGTTTCATACGGCACCCTGCGCGACGCCCTGAGCCAGCACAATTTCACGCGCCCCGCCTCCACGGTCTACTTCACCCTCTCCGGCGCCGCGCCTTTCTCCGGCGTCATGCTCTTCGACAGGGCGGACCTGGAATGCATCTCCAAGTGTTTCCTCGGCCATTCTTTCCCGCACACCGCGGCCACCACCCCGGCCGAGGAGGTCATGCTCACCGAGCTGGGCAACATCATCCTCAACGCGCTCACCAGCACCCTGCTCAACGCGCTGAAGAAAAGCTTTATGCCGGTGGTCCCTCGCTTTATAGAAGGCAACCTGGACGCGCTTTCCTCCGAATTGGGCAAGATCCCCCGCCTTAAGCAGGAGTTCCGCACCATAACCGTAACGCTGGAAATGCGCACGGACAAAGCCGCCGCCAGGAGCGAAGTGCTGGTGCTGCTGCCCGAAGAACTCGCACTGGAACTCGAGAACCTGCGCCCCCCCGCCGGCCAGCCCGAAAAGTTCTGAACCCGACGCCCCGCGGCACCGGCCACTACCTCGCTTAAAAGGACTCCATGCTAGACAAATTCCTGGCCCTCTACAGACCCGCCGCGCACATAGAACGCCTCCCCAAAGAACTGCAGGACGCCCGCTACAAGGCGCTGCGCCTGCAGATGATGCTGGGAATTTTCTTTGGTTACGCCGGGTTCTACCTGGTACGCAAGAACTTTTCCCTGGCCAAACCATACCTGATAAACCACTACGGCTTCTCCAAGGGCGACGTAGGCCTTATCGCCACCGGGCTCGCGGTGGCCTACGGCCTCTCCAAGTTCGTGATGGGCAACGTGTCCGACCGCTCCAACCCGCGCTACTTCATGGCCACGGGACTTATCCTCTCCGGCCTGATAAACCTGCTTTTTCCTACGCTGGCCGGCTCGCTGTGGGCCATGGCGGCGTTGTGGTTCGTTAACGGCTGGGCGCAGGGCATGGGCTGGGCCCCGTGCGCGCGCACGCTTACGCACTGGTTCTCGGACGACGAGCGCGGCACCAAGTTCGCCATCTGGAACCTGGCCCACAACATAGGCGGCGGCATAGTTGGCCCCATCATCAACGGCGCGCTGGCGCTGGCCGCCCTGCTGGGCCTGGCGGCCCTCACCGGCGACGGCACGCTGCCGTTCTTCCTCATCTTCTACGTGCCGGCCTTCATGGCCATCGCCATGGGCCTGCTGCTGCTGGTTTTCCTGCGCGATACGCCGCAGAGCTGCGGCCTGCCGCCCATAGAGGAACACACCGGCGACAACCCGGATACCGGCGTGGCCGACCCGGAACGCGAAATGACCGCGAAAGAGATCCTGTTGAACCACGTCCTCAACAATAAACCGCTCTGGATCATAGCCTTCGCCAACATCTTCGTCTACGTGGTGCGCTACGGCGTGCTGGACTGGGCCCCGACGTACCTTACCGCCGTCAAAGGCTGCCCGCAGAGCACTGCCCGCTGGCAATTCTTCGTGTACGAATGGGCCGGCATCCCCGGCACGCTGCTGGCCGGCTGGGCGTCGGACAAGTTCTTCCATGGCCGCCGCGGCCCGGTTTCGGTCATCTATATGCTGCTGGTCACCGTGGCGGTCTACGTGTACTGGCAGAACCCGGCCAACCGCTTCTGGGTGGACTCGCTCTCCCTGTTCACCATCGGCTTCCTTATCTACGGCCCGGTCATGCTTATAGGCGTGAGCGCCGTGGACATGGTGCCCAAAAAAGCCGCCGGCACCGCCGCCGGCTTCACCGGTTTCTTCGGTTATATGTTCGGCGCCGTTATCGCCGAGGTGGGCGTGGGGCGCGTGGTGGACCGTTGGGGCTGGGACGGCGGCTTTAAGCTGCTGCTCGCCGCCTGCGTGCTGGCCACCCTGTTAATGGCGCTGACCTGGAAGAAGCACCACCAGAGGGACTAGGGGGCTAAATGCGGAAACTCTTGTTAGCGGCTGCGCTGGCACTGCCCGGCGTCGCTTTTGGGCAGCAGAAGACCGTGGCTTTTGACACGGCCGACGGCTGCCGCCTTAAGGCTTACTACCTCGCGCCTTCTTCCGGCGCCTACGTCTTCGTTAACACGCACGGCCTGGGCTCCGGCAAGTACGAATGGGCCCCGCTGCAGGAAGAACTTGCCCGCCGGGGGTTCGGCTACCTGTCGCTGGATATGCGCGGCCACGGCGAAAGCGCTACCTGCGCCGGCAAGCCCGTCAGTTACAAACTTTTCACCAAGGCCGACTGGGGCGCGGTTTCGCACGACATCGAGGCCGCCGCCGCCTGGCTGAAGAAGAAGGGTGTGCCGCCGGCGCGGCAGGTTTTTTGCGGCGCCAGCATAGGCGCCAACCTCTCCCTTAAAGCCGCGGCCGAAGGCAAGCTGAAGCCCGCCGCGCTGGTGCTGCTTTCCCCCGGAATGGATTACGCCGGGGTTAAGGCCGGCGATTACCTGGCGGATGCGCCGGCGCGCCTGCTGGTGGCAGCTTCTCCCGACGACCCGTATGCCTGGCAAAGCGCCGGCGCGCTGGTAAAGGCCGCCGGCGGCAAGGCTTCTTTCGCAGACGGCAGGAGCGGCCACGGCGCGAATATGTTCAAGACGCCGGGCATGACGGAAGCTATAGTTAAATGGGCGGGTGGGCGCTGATGCCCTGGAGACGGCGCCACGCCTGCGGCACGGGAAAAGCGCGCCATATTTGCCTGGCGGTCACCGGGGCCGCGCTGGCGTGCGTGATAGGCGCGTTTATACAGAGAACTTCCACTCCGCTCGTGGAACAATATACCCGCTACAAGCAGGTCTCTTCGAGTTATTCGAAAGAAGAGATAAAGAAAGCTATGGAGAAGATGGCGGCACGGGGCAGGTAGTCAGCCAGCGGGCCACAGACGGTCCAGGAAGGCAAGGGCATTAGCGTACGAGGCTTCGGCGAGTTCTTCCGTGGGGCGCCCAAGGATAGAGGCGGCGGCCTCCGCCACTTCCACGACCCCGGCCGGCCCGGAGCGCCAGCTTGTCGCGTCCGGCTCCGGGGAATCCGTCTCGAACAGCAGCCTCTCCGGAGGCACGGCGGCCAGCGCCGCGCGCAGCCGCTCCCGCGCGGGGTCGGTAATTTCCCCGCCAAAAGAAAAGTAGCCGTTAAGCGCCGCAAAATCCTTCACCAGTTCCGCCGGGCCGCCATAGGCGTGCAGCATAAAGACCGCCGGGCGATTTTCCTTAAGCAGCTCCAGCATCCTCCCCCAGTTCTTAACACAATGGATCACCACTGGCCGGTCCAGTTTGCGCGCCAGCTCCAGCTGCGCAAGGAAGTTTTCTTCCTGGTCCGGGGCGGGGCGCGCGCCGTCCAGCCCTATTTCCCCCACGCAGGAAGGCGTGCGGGCAAGGAACTCCTCCAGCCGGTCCAGCCAGCCGTCCTCCGGCCCGAACCACGGGTGCAGGCCAAAGCAGGGAACTACGCGTTTATCCCGGCCGGCCAGTTCCAGCACCGCGCCCCAATCCGCCGGGCAGGTGCCGCAGACCAGCATGCCCGCAACCCCGGCCGCGGAGGCGCCGCGCAGCGCGGCGTCGCCCTCGGCGGAGGACCGGCAGTTCTGAATATGGTTGTGTGCGTCGAAAAGTTTCATGGCGCCGGCCGCGGCGGTCAGGTTTTGGGGAGCAGCGCTTTGCGGACCGCTTCGAGCAGCTCCTGCGGGAAAAAGGGTTTAGGGATGAAAGCCGCCACCTGCTTGAACCGCTGGAACATGGCCTGGGAGGGCTCCAGCCCGGACAGCACTATTATGGGCAGGTCGCGCGTGGCCTCGTCCTCGGTTATTTTCAGCGCCAGCGTATACCCGTCCACCCCGGGCAGCATCACGTCCAGCAGCAGCAGCCCCGGCTTGAATTCTTTCAGCGCGTCAATGACACACCTGCCGCTGTCGCAGGTGCGCACCTGATAGCCGGCAGCTTCCAGCACGTCCTGCATCACGCGCAGGATCTCCGGATCGTCGTCTACAACGAGAAGTTTCTCCCCCATATTGAAAATCTACCAGTTTGCGGTTATGCGGTCAAGGATTCGGGCCGCGATCATTTAAAAGGCCCCAGCTCCTCGCGCGTAAGGCGGCGGAACTGGCCGGGCTGCAGATCGCCCAGGGTGAGTGGGCCGAAAGCTATGCGTTTGAGCTGCGTGACTTCATGGCCAAGCGCTGCGAACAGCCTGCGGATCTCGCGGTTCTTACCTTCGGTCAACTCCACCATCAAATGCGATTCCCTGCCGCTGGATTTGCGCAGGGTCAGTTTGGCCGGCTTAAGCAGCTCCCCCTCGTCCATTATGCCCGCCAAGGCTTTTGCCAGTTCGGCTTGAGTCACTTCACCCGTGACCGTAACCGAATAGGTGCGCAGCACCGCGTTGGAGGGGTCGGTAAGGTAGGAGGAAAGCCTGGTGTCGTTGGTAAGCAGCAGCAGCCCCGTGGAGAACATGTCCAGGCGGCCTACGGGGTGCAGGTTCGCCAGTTCGGGGGGGAGCAGGTCGTAGACCGTTTTGCGCCCTTTCTCGTCGGACTTGGTGGTGACCACGGCCTTGGGCTTGTTGAGCAGGATGGTCTGCCATGCGTCTTTGACCACCGGCTTACCGTCCACGGTGAACTTGTCGGCGTCAGGGTTTACCTGGAACAAAGGGTCCCTGATCACGCGTCCGTTCACTTTTAAGCGCCCGGTCAACACCCATTCCCGGGTTTGGCTGCGGGAGGCGGCGCCAAGTTTAGAGAGGGCCCTCTCCAGCGGAACTTTGGAAAAATCGTTAGCCATAAGATAAATGTTTAGCAAAAAATACCGGCTATCGCCAGCGCACTTTAAAGTTTCACACTTTCAGGCGGAACGCCTTCGCACAGCAGAGCCTTCATGTCGGGCGGCAGAGGCGCGGTTATGACCATCGTCTCGCCCGTAGCGGGATGGCAAAAAACCAGTTCCGAGGCGTGCATGGCCTGGCGGCTTATGCGCATTTTAACCAGGTCCGCCTGAGTCATCTGGTCGTCTATAAAGCGCGGGAATATCCCCTCGTCCAGGCCGTACATCTTGTCCCCCACCACCGGGAAACCCAGGGCGCTCAGCGTGGCCCGTATCTGGTGCAGCCTGCCGGTATGCGGCACCGCCTCTACTACGGAAATGGCTCCGCGGCGTTCCAGCAGCGTGAATTGCGTGTCGGCCCATTCGGCTTCGCGCCCGGGCTCCGGCAGTTCTCCGGCCGCGGGCTCGAAGCGCTGCTTTTTGCGGATAACGGCGGTGGCGCCCGAAGTTATATAGCCGCGCGCATGCACCGGCCCTCCAAAGGCGCCTTCCACAAAGACCGTGTACTTTTTGGTGACGCTGCGCGCGGCGAACTGGCCGCGGCAGAGCTTGTCCGCCTGCGGGTTTTTGGCTATCAGGGTAACGCCGGAGGTCTCGCGGTCCAGCCGGTTGATTATACCGGGGTTGGTTATGCCGTACTTTTCCTTAAGCAGCCACCACAGGGTGTTCTTGAAATAGTTGCCGGCCGGGTGCACCGGCAGGTTGCCGGTTTTACCCACCACCAGGATGTCGGCGTCGTCGTACAGCACCGTTACGGCCCTGTCCACTTGCCTCTCGGGCCTTTCGGCCGGGTAATAGCGCAGCACATCCTTTTCCTGCAGCACGCGCTCCGGCGCCACCAGCAAGTCGTTTATCATTATGGCCCCGGCCCCAACCAGCGCGCGCCATTGCTCTTCGGTATGGTACGGGAACCTCGCCGTAAGAAAAGCCAGGAGCGGGCGCCCCGCTTCTTCGGGCCGGATGGTGCAGCGCATTATCCTGTCGGCGTTGCTCATAAAGTTTCGCCCAGGCTGCGCTCTACGCCTTTTATAGCGTCTATGGCGGAGCTGGTTATGCCGCCGGCGTAACCCGCGCCTTCGCCTATGGGGTACAGGTTCTCTATATTTACCGAGCCGTAATTTTCGCCGCGCGGCACCTTGACCGGGCAGGAAGTGCGCGTTTCGGGCGCCAGCAGCACCGCTTGTTCCGAGACAAAGAGCGGATACCCTTTTTTAAATTCGGCGAAAGCGGCCAACAGTTCCGCGGTCACAAAGTTTGGCAGCACCTGGCGCAGGTCGGCCGCCGCCGTGCCCGTTTTGCAGGAATTCCTGTTCACCTTGCCGGAGAGCTTTCCGCCTATAAAATCCGTCAGGTTCTGCGCCGGAACCGCCCAGTTGCCGCCGCCGGCCTTGAAGGCCCGGCGTTCTATCTCCTCCTGGAAGCCAAAACCCGCCAGCGGCCCCGCCCCGCCGTAGTCCGCCGCGTGACACGTTACCACCAGCGCCCCGTTGGAGAATTCTCCGTCGCGCGCGGCGCGGCTCATGCCGTTAACCGCCAGCAGGCCCTGCGCCGAAGAAGCGTTAACTATCTCGCCGCCGGGGCACATGCAGAAAGTGTAGGTACCGCGCCCGCTCCGGCGGTTGGTGTGGTTTAAAGAATACGCGGCCGCCCCCAGGGCAGGGTGGTCTTTATATTTTGCGCCATACCGGAGAAGGTCGATGGTCGGGGCCGGGTGTTCTATCCGCACGCCCACCGCTATGGCCCTGCGCTCCAGCGCGGCGCCTTTTTGCCGCAGCAGTTCGAAAGTGTCGCGCGCGGAATGCCCCACTGCCAGATAAATGCGGGAAGAGAGGTATTCCTGCCGGCCGTTTATCACCACGCCGCAGGCCTTGCCGCCCGCCAGCCGCAGGTCCGTCAGTTTTGCGCCGTAATGTATTTCCCCGCCCCGCTCCAGGATAAAATCACGGATATTGCGCACCACCGCGCAAAGCACGTCGGTGCCCACGTGCGGCTTGGCCATCCAGGCTATCTCGGGCCGCGCGCCGAACCTTACAAAAGTTTCCAGCACTTTATTGCCGTAATGCGAATTGTTAACGCGTGAAAACAGTTTGCCGTCGGAATAGGCGCCGGCTCCGCCCTCGCCGAACTGGATATTGGACTCCGTATCCAGCGCCCGGTCGGTTATGAACCGCCGCACGTCGGCGGAGCGCTCCTCTATCTTTTTACCGCGCTCAAAGATGAGCGGCTTCAGGCCGCGTTCCATAAGTTCCAGCGCGGCGAACATGCCCGCGGGCCCGAAACCGATGATTATGGGGCGTTCTTTGAGGTTCGGCCTCGGCCGGGCCGGTTTTGCGGCGTCGACATAGGCCGGGAACTTGCGTTCATTGTTATAGCCGGCCGGCACGCCCACCACCACGGTCAGTACCTGGAAAAAACGTTCCGGGTCGCTTATGTCCGGGGCCTGGGCCAGGATCTTTACCAGTTTTATTTCATTTACGCCAAGGCCCAGCTCGCCCGCGGCGGCTTTAAGGCGGGCGGCTTCGCCGTCAGCTTCCAAGGGTATGCGCAGGCCGGCTATTGTAAGCAGACTCATCATACATACTATAATACTTTACAAAGAACAAAGGCTCCCCCCGCCCGATGAAAACTCCCCTGAAATTTATTTTTTCAAAACCCCGCAACCCGGACAATCTCGGCGCCTGCGCCCGGGCCATGGCCAATTTCGGCCTGGCCGAACTGGCGCTGGTAAGCCCTTTCGAATCCGACTGGGCCGAAGTAAAACGCTGCTGGCGGCAGGAAGCCTCCGTCTCGGCCATAAACGCGATGGACATAATAGACTCCGCGCGTATCTACGACAGCATCCAGGAAGCCGCCGGGGACTGCCAGCTGCTCCTGGGCACCTCTTCGCTGCACCACATAAAACCAGACAGGGACGTGATCCTGCTTAAGGACGCGGCCGCCTACATAGAGGAGCGCGGCGTGGAGAAGGCCGGTATCCTCTTCGGCCCGGAAAAGACCGGCCTCACCAAGGAAGACCTGGCCCTGTGCCACGCCGTGATAACCATCCCCACTCTGGAGAAACAGCCATCCATGAACCTGGGCCAGTCCGTGGCCCTGCTCGCGTACGAACTTGCCGTGCGCGCCGCCGGCACGGCGGCTTTTACCCGCGGCAAAGTTACCCACCCCTCCCACTACGAGATAAGCCGCCTTACCGGCGAGATCTGCGCCAAACTGGAAAAGGCCGGGGCAAAAATTGGCTCTTACCAGCAAACGGCCATAAGCCGCGGCCTGCTGGACGCCCGGCTCACCAAGGAAGCCGTGAACCTGCTCCGGCGCCTGCTCAAGAACTGAGGGGACGTTCTTAACTATTGGACTATTTGGCTTTCCCAGAGTCGCTAAATTTTCAAGACCCACTACTATGGAACTGTGCAGCCAAAAATAGTCCAATAGTTAAGAACGTCCCCTTTTTATGGAGGTGCTATGAAAAAATTAGTCCTGATATTGCTGGTTTCAACTTTTAGCGCGGCCTGGGCGGCGGACTTGAAGGCGCCGCTGGTGCACGGCCACCGCGGCAGCCGCGGCACCATGCCGGAGGATACCCTGCCGGCCTTTAACGAGGCGCTGCGCGTGGGCGCCGACGTGCTGGAGCTGGATATGGGCGTCACCAAGGACGGCGTGGTTATAGTTTCCCATGAACCCAGACTCACCCCGGAACGCTGCCTGGGCCCGGACGGTAAAAAATTGCAGGCTCCCGTGGGGATACGTACCCTGACGCTGGAAGAGACCCGCAAATACGACTGCGGCTCACTGGCCAACCCCAAGTTCCCCCGCCAGGCCGCCGTGCCCGGCACGCCCGTCCCCACGCTGGACGAAGTGTTCGCGCTGGTAGAGAAGTCCACCCACCCCGCCGCGGCCAACGCGGAATTCAATATAGAGACAAAGATCTTTCCGGCCGAACCGGAGCTGTCCCCCGCGCCCGCGGAATTTGCCAGGCTGGTAGTGGAAGTCATCAAGAAGCACAAAATGGAAAAGCGCGTGATGGTGCAGTCTTTCGACGTGCGCACCCTTAAGGAAGTAAAGAAACTGGCCCCGGCCGTGCGCACCTCGCAGCTCACCTACGAGGAACTGCTGGACATTGTGCCCGCGCTCAAAGCGGCCGGCACCGACATCTGGAGCCCGAACTACAAATGGATCACCCCTGAAGCCGTGAAAGAAGCGCAAGCCGCCGGCATCCAGGTGGCGCCGTGGACCGTAAACAACCCCGCGGAATGGGACATGCTTATAGCCGCGGGCGTGGACGCGATCATAACCGACTACCCGGCGGACCTGGTAAAGTACCTTAAGGCCAAAAAACTCCGCTAACCCCGTTGCCGGGGCATAAAAAAGCGGGCCGCGGGGCCCGCTTTTTTTGCGCGCGGCTCCTTTACCTGTCCACCCACTTTTTCCTGTTGGCCGGCGTGTCGGGGACTTCCATTAATTTCGCCCCGTTCTTCCATGGGTCGGAGATGTAGATCTTGCCCTGGCCGATGAAGACCATATAGTGGTGTTCGCCCATCCCCAGGAAGCCGGGGTTGGTGACTTCCTGTTTTTTGAACTGCGGCGAGAGCTTCGCGTTCTCCGCGGTGGCGTTCACGGCGTTGGCCCAGTCGTAACAGCGCATATACTCGCCTGGGGCAAGGCCCGCCCGGGTTGCCTGTATCCCGGCGGTGGGGATGCCGGGGTTCTTCATGGCTTCTTCTTTGCGGGACACTTTACCGGCGTACCAGCCCGCCGAACTGGCCAGGAACCTGGCGTAACCGCAAGCGATCGACTTATCGTTCTCGCCGTTGCATTCCTGCCTGTCGTAGCCGGCCATGTTGCCCAGCGTGCCGCGCATTAAGCCCGGGCCAAGCGAATTGCTTTTATTGGCGTCCACCACGGCCGCGCGCACCTGGTAAACGCGCTTGGCCTCCGGCGACATGGAAGCATAATCCACGGGGATGGGCTTGGCGGCCTTATCGGGACCGCCATTAACGGTGGGCACGCTCTTGGTGCCGATAGTGGTATTGACCGGCGCGCGGACCTCGGCTTTTACCGGCGGGGCCAGCTTTACGGCTTTTAAAGCCACGGCCGCGGCGTCGGGGCCGCCAGTTTTGCCGCCGCCGTCGTACATGCTGTTAAGGCCCGCTTCGGAGCCGCCGGGGGACCCCTTAAGTTTATCGGCTCCGCTGAAAGACGCTTTTTTAGCCGGGGTTTTAGGGGTTTTGACCGCCGCGGCGGCGCGGAACTTTGCGGCTTCCTTCATTTGCGCGGCCAGCTCCGGCGTAAGGTAAGCGTCGGCCGCGGCCAGGTTTTGCTGGGTAAGCGGCTGGTTGGAACCTGTGGCGGCCAGCAGGCCGCCCAGCGCCTCTTTCTTGGCGGCCAGGTAGGCGGCCCCGTCGTTACCAAGCCACAGCCGCACCTCGGCGAGCTTGGCGCCGTTTATGGCGCGCAGGCCTTCTTGCGCCTCTTTGGCGCCCCAGCGCGCGGCCAGCGCTTTATAAGAAGCCAGCACCCCGGAGTAACGCGCGGCGGCCTTGTCCGAAACTTCTTTTAGTTTTTCCTCGCCGGCGTCGGGCGCCAGCCTGGCCCACTTTTCAGGGGTAAAACGCTCCTGCTCCGCCAGGTAGCAGAATTCTTTTTTATAGGTATCGGACATCCACTCCTCGGCGGAGGCCGGGGCGGTTAAAAACAAAAAAAGCGCCAGCAGCGTCTTAACGTTCATAAACGGTTCGTTCAGGGTTTACCTTTAAAACTTTTGGCCACTCTTTCAAATACCGGCAGGTTCTCCTGGAAAGCGTCTTTGGGCGAGGAGAAGTGCATTACGTAAAAGCCCTGCTTGGCCGGCAGGATATACATTTTTTCTTTTATCTGCGCGCTCTCGTCGGATTTGGATTCGGGGTGCAGGTACACCATCTTCTCGCGCACCAGCTCGAAGGCGCGGCGGCCCCACAGCTTTATCTTGCGCACCGGCTCGTAATTCTCCCGCTCGCTCTTGGTCTCGCCCAGCGCGTTGGCGGAATTGCGGTCTATAAAATCCTCGTACCCGTCAAAGTCCTCGTTCTCCGCGGCGTAGTAGGACACGAAAATACTTATAGCGGACTTATCCGACTTGGGCGCCAGCAGCTGCACCTCGAAGATCTTGTAGTCTTCGTCGCGCTCCTTCTCCCTGTTGATGGACCAGGAAACGGGGATCATGCAGGAAAAGTAGCCGTGATCCATGGAATACTTTTTAAATTTCCCGCCCGGCTCTGGCGCCGCGGCGCCAGCGGCGGCCGGGGCGGCGGCCTGAGGCGCGGCCTGGGCGCGCGCGAAACCCGCGGCAAGGCCCAGCAACAAAATGGAAGATATTATTTTTTTCATATCAAAGCCGGCGGGGCCCCGGGACTGGCGGCGCGGCCCGTCTTTAAAGTTTTCAGGTCTTTCCTGTTGGCCCTGTCCGAGGCCGAATACTTGCTGCGGTACACACCCAGCCCGGACAGGTCGCCTTCTATTTTAGCAAGTGCGTCGGTCCGTATCTCTCCCACGGAGCCGGCCAGCTCCTCCGGCGTCATCTCCATGGCCTCGGCCAGCGTTATGCCCACGGCGTCGTTGGCGGCGCGCTCCTGCGCGGAAAGCGCGGCGCGGCGGGCCAGCTCGTCGGCCACGGCCCCCAGCACCTGCGAGGCGGCCGCGTCCAGCGACGGCAGACCGGTGAAATAGCGCTGGCGCACCGTGGTGGCGAACTTTTTGGAACCGCTGGCGCCGACCTCGGTGGCCACCTCCACGCGCTTGGACGCGTAGGAGGAAAAATCCCGGCCGGAATCGAAGATGGAACGGAAGGCTTTATCCTTGCGCAGTTTTTCCGTAGTGTAGAGGCCCTCCAGCGACATGGCCTCTATCTCGTCCTCCTGCACGCGCGGCTTGTACACGCCCTGTTTGCGCGCCCAGGAATCCTGCATCTGGTGCGCGGACTCGTACACTACCGCCGGGGACATGTACTTGGCGATCTCCGCCACCTGCGCGGGGCTGCGCATCACGGAATCCGCCGTGTAACCTTTCATGCGCATGTACTGCTGTATGGTCTCGGAATCCAGCACTATGGTCCTGGTGGCAGGGTCGTAGGAGGAATATTTCCCGTCGCAAGGCTTAACCACTATCTTGAGCGGGCCTTCCTTGCCGTAGAAGTCCAGCACCCGCTGCCCCGCCTTGGTCCCCGCCAGCTCCTTGCTCACGGCCGGGCCCATCATGCCGCCCAGCAGGTCGCGCTGCTGCGCGGGCAGCACTTCTTTGGGCAGCGAGTCGCGCGCCGCGTGCACGCGGGCCAGGTCCGCGTCCCCCTTGGCCGCGCCGCCGTCGAAAAAATTACCCAGCAGGTAAGCCTGGTCCGCCAGCGGCTTGCCGGAAAGCTGCCCCAGCTGCGCCGGCGTCAGCCTGCTCTTAAGCTTGTCCACGGACGCCTGCAGCGCCATCTGGTCTTTCATGGCCGCCAGCGCCTGGTCGTTATAGATGAGGAACGACTTGTCCTGCTTCATCAGCTGGCTTATCACGGCGTTGCGCTCGCGCAGCACCATGGCCGCCCAGTTTTCCTTGGTGACGGCCACGCCGCGCCCCTGCTTAAGCCTGGCCTGGTCCCAGCTCATATTGCGCAGGTCGGTCATGGTGCCAAAAACTATTTCCCAGTTGCGGATAGCGGTCTTCACCACGGCTTTTTTAGTTTCCGGATAGGCGGGCTGGTATTTTTCCAGCCAGGCCAGCAGCTTTTCGGGCTCCGGCCCCACGCCGGCCTTGGCCAGCGGCTTATCCGCGTCTATGCGGATGGTCAGTGCGCCGTTGAGTTTATTGGCTTTCTCTTTATCCCACGGCATGGCCAGCAGGTCTTTAAGGTCTTTCAGCGCCGCGGCTTTGGCGTTAAGCGCCGGGCCTTTAACCTCGTCCTTCTCGGCCAGGGTGCGCGCCTCGCCGTCTTTAAGGAATTCAACCGCGGCCGCCGGGTCGCCGCTGGAAATGGCGGTTTCGTAAGCGGCCAGGCGCTCGGCCGCCTTCTGCGCCCAGGCCGGCCCGCCCAAAAGCAGCAGCCCGGCCGCCAGGGCGGCCAGCGTGAGCTTTTTGGCGTTCAGGGCTTTCATAACCTACGGCTTCAGCCGCTCCTCCATCATGGCGCGCAGGAAATCGTCCCACAGGGAATCGCGCGCGAAGGCCAGCTTTTCATAATTGGCGGAATTGTAACGCAGGTCCGGGATGTAAATGGCCAGGCCGTGCGCGTTGGAGATCAGGGCGCTATCCTTTATTATCAGGCTCCCCTCCAGGTAGCCCTTGATATCCGCCGAGGCGTTCTTTACCGCCAGGCTTTTGGGCAGCAGGTCGTCCACGTTGTTGAGGTAATCGTACAGGTCGCGGGAATCGCGCATCTGGAAGTTGTAAGTGGTGTTCACGGTGGCCTCGGACAGCGCGGCCTTGCGGGCTTTAGGGTCCGCGTTCACCGCTTTCACCCAGGCGTTGAGCAGTTCCGTGAACCCGGGCAGCGCGGAGGAGCGCAGCGCCGAAAGCGTGACCTTTTCCCCGGCGTAGTAGGCCGCGTAAGCGTCCACCATCAGCGTTCCCAGCTGTTCGGCGCGCATGCCGGGGTTAGCGGCCAGCGGGCCCAGGATCTCCGCATAGGGGTAGCTGTCTCCGGGTATCACCTCTTCCGAACCCACTATCACGTCCGCGGAATCTTTAAGTTCGTAGGCCACGCCGGCCATCTGCATAAGGCAGGCGTCGGTGGCGAACACGTCTATTTTCCGGCCCAGGAACTGCTTAAGGCGCGCCAGCGACCGGCCCAACTGGTCCACTTCCATATGGTTCTTGCTCACGTCATCCCAGGCAATGCCCAGGCGGCCGCCGCCGTGGTTCCACACTATAACGGCCGTGCGGCGCGCGGGGAAGCGGCGCACCGCGCGCTTTACAAAACGCTCCAGGTTGGCGGCGCTGCCCATGTCGGCGTCGTTGGAAGAATAGAACGGCAGGGAAGTGATGCGCTGGTCGTCGTTGTCTTTGCCCACAAAGATGGTCTTGGAGCCGCGCTGGAACTGCAGGTTGCGGGCGGCGCCCTCCTGCCCCAGTATGCCGTATTCCACCACCACGGCCATGCGGTCCGTGGAACCGACTTTCTCCATGTCGTTGATGCTCTTGTTGGCAAAACCCAGGATGCCGAGGTCGTTGACGCCGTTGATGAAGACCATCACCAGCCAATCGCGTTCGGCGGCGGGGGCGGCCTGGGTAACCGGCTCTACCGCGGCGGGCGCGGGTACGGCAGGGGCGGCGGCTACAGGCTGCGGCAGGTCCTTGTAAAGGTTATCAAACGATACGTCCTGGGCTTTTAAGCCCATCGTCAGGGCGGCCAGGGCCGCCAATGTAACCAGCACTATCCGCTTCATAAGGTCCTCACTAATATTTTTGCCCATGTATTGACTTTAATCAAAGGCCCTTTGGCCCATAACTATATAGGACGAAAGTCCCAAAATAGCAAATTCTCAGGAGTATCGACGGCGTCCAATTATATTATAGGGGAAAATCTTGACAAGTCAAGGGGGGTATCGGCTGGCAAGGGTGCGCCAGCCTCAGCAGCATTATTTAAGAACTTCAGAGGCGAAGGTCTTCACCTCTTCGATGAAACCCTGCCAGGCCTCAACGGGCAAGCGGCCTTCCCGTTTAAAGACAACCACGTGCCCCAGACTGCCCTGCACCCGCAGCCCCAGGTTGCGCTCGAACCAGGCCGCGCGGTCGGGCGTAAAGAACATATGCACTGCCGCCTCATCAGCCCCGGTAAGGCGGTACTTGTCGGAGAACACGGGGAAGGCGGGCAGGTCTATATCCTTGAAGCCGATGAACTCGCCTATCTTATACATCAGGGATTCCGGCTTAAGGTCGAAGTTGGGCAGCTGCAGGCCGGCGGTCTCGATTAAGGCCAGCGTAAAGGCCAGCGTCTGGCGGTTCTTGCCGGAGCCGGTAGTGTAACTGTAGTCGAACACGCTGATATTCCCGGACTGAACCTGCATCTTTATCAGGTTGCGGGCCCTGCGCGAGCGGCCGGTGTTGAAGATCTCCAGCCCGGTGCCCTCCAGGAAACCGGCGTCAGGCCCGGCTTCGGAGAATAGCAGGCCCATGGAAGAGGCGAGCTCCTCCAGTTTGCGGCGGCGCAGCAGGGCCGCGTACCAGACCAGCCCGAGGGCGCCCAGCACCACGGCGACGGGCACCAGGAAAATATATTTTTCCAGCGAAGGCGGCAGCGTCATCAGTTCCCCCCCGGGGCGGAAGCGGCGCCCAGAGAATCCTTGGCGGTTTTTTCAAAAAGCGCGGCGGCGGCCTTGGCCTCGCCGACATGGCCCACCGTTGTTTTAAGATAATTGCCGGGAGCGGCCAGCATGCCGGCGGGCGCCGCCGTGGAAACGGCCGGCGTTTCCGCTTTAGGCTGCGGTATCTGTTCCGGCGCCTTTTTCTTGCAAGCGCAGACGGCCGCAAGCGCGGCCAGCAGTATAATTCTCTTCACATTCCCCCCCTCGCCGCGCTAAAGCTTTACAAGCTGCTCGGCTATCTGCACCGAGTTGAGCGCGGCGCCCTTGTAGAGATTATCGGAAACTATCCAGAGCTGGAATTCGTCCGGCGAGGTGTGCGCCAGGCGCAGCCGCCCGGCATAAACTATGTCGGTGCGCAGGCCGTGCGCCAGCGGCGTGGGATAATCCTGCGCCCGCGCGAAGAATTTAAGCCCCGGCGTGCGCGCGAATTCTTTTTTAAGCGCCGCCAGCGTGAAAGGCCGGCGGGTGTTAACCCAGGCCGCCAGAGAATGGCCGCGCAGCACGGGCACGCGCACGGAAGTTACGCTTATCTTCACGGCCTTGTCGGCCCAGATCTTTTTGAGTTCGGCCTCCACTTTGTTCTCTTCGCCGGAGTTGCCCTCGGCGTCGAAGCCGCCCACCTGCGGGAACAGGTTGAAAGCGATGGGCCGCGGGAACGGCCCGCCCGAGGGGAGGCGGCGGCCCCTCAGCGAGGCCTTCAATTCCTCTTCCAGGCGGAGCATGGCGGCTTTGCCCGCGCCGGAAACCGCCTGGTAGGTGGCAAGGCGCAATTCTTTTATGCCGTAACGGGCGCGCACGCGGGCCAGCGCCACGGCGGCGCCGGTAAGCGTGCAGTTGGGTCCGGCTATGAGTTTTTTAGAAGGCTTAAGTTCCCCCCCGTTAACCTCGGGAATCACCAGCGGCACGTTCTTGGCCAGGCGGAAGCGGGCGGAATCGTCTATACAGGCCACGCCGGCCGCGGCCAGGCGCGGCGCGAACTTCTCTGCTACCTCGTCGGTGGAAACAAAAAAGACTAGGTCGGATTTTTTGAGGGCCTCGAAAGAAGGAGCGCAGCAGGCGTATTTTTTGCCGCGGAACTTTACCGTGGCCGCGCGGCGGCCGGAATTAAAAGCGTAAAGTTTTCCCACGGGGAAACGTCGCTTTTCCAGCAGGCCAAGCAATTCGCCCCCCACCATACCGGAGGCTCCCACCACGGCTATATCGTATTTTTTCATGGAAAAGAGTTCAGTTCTGCGCCGGCGCGGGCTGCGGCATGGGCGGCACGGTTATTTCTTTGGAGTAGCCGGTATTCTCCAGGTTGTCCACGGCGGCGGCGCGCAGGTAGAACATGTCCTTGGAGATCTCGTCGCGGCCGAACGTCCAGAAGTAAGGCGCCTTGAACATATAGCGCGTCACTTTCTGCCAGTCGAACTTGTCGTAGGAAATTTCCAGCCAGGCGGCGCGGATATCCTCGCCTATGGCCGTAAAGGACACGTTGATCTCGTCCTGGCCCACGGCCGCCGAGAAACCCTTAAGGAAGACTTTATACTCATTGGCCGGCACCAGTTTAACGGCTATGGCCGGTTTGATGCCGGAGATGGGCGTTTCCAGCACGCCCTCGCCCGACGGGGCGTTGCCCTTTATGGAGCGGTTCAGCCAAACGTCCGCCTCTTCGCTGTCGCTGGGCGCGGCCGCGATAATGGGCGAGCTGGAGGCCGCCGTGAAATAGCGCGAGGAGGACCACAGCGCCAGGTAATTATCCTTGTCCTGCGACAGGCGGCCCAGCGGCACCTCGGCCCACAGCCAGCGCGCGGAATCCACGCCGTCCAGGGAATCGTTGGGCAGCGGCTCGCGCGGCAGATCGGCCGCTTCGGCGAGGAAATAAGTATTATCGGCGGAAAAGGAGGGCGCCTGGTTGACGGCCATGTAGATCTTGCCCGGGATGGGCGTGGTGTCCCACGAGGCGGGCCACGACATTATCTTGGCGCGGCCCAGTTTGGCGCCTATGTAGGCCTTGGCGTAACTGCCCGTTGGCACCGGCGGAACTTTTACTATCCAGCAATTGTTAAAGCCCACGTACCAGTCGGCGTGAAAACCGCCGTCGGCGTAAAGATAGTATTTCCCCAGGTTCTTCTCCGGCGCGAAATACGCCGGGACCGGGGACTTGGAGGAGAAGGCGGAGCCTTTTTCCGCGTCGGGCTGGGCCGGGGCCTGCGCGTTCGCCGCCGCGCTACAGGCGGCCAGCAGGGCCGCCGCTATGAGATGCCGCATATTCACCTTCGTGTTACTTATTTTAAAATTCGTGTTACCCTGTCCAGATCGTCCAGCGAGAAGAAGTGTATTATTATTTTACCATTCTGCGGCCCGGGCCCGGGGCAGATCTCCACCTTGGTGCCCAGGTGCTTTTCCAGCCGGGACTGCAGCTCCAGCGTCTCGGGCGTTTTGTGAGAGCCGGCGCGCGGGGCGCGCTGCGTTTTGGGGCGGTCCGCGTGGAACGTCTGCGCAAAGGCTTCCACGTCGCGCACGGAAAGCTTGTCGGCCATGATGCGGCGGAAGGCGTCGCGGCGGCGCGCCGGGTCCGGGATAGAGATCAGCGCGCGGGCGTGGCCCTCTTTAATGGCGCCGGTCTGGATGCCCTGGCGGATATCCTCGTCGAGTTCCAGCAGGCGCAGCGTGTTGGAAACGGCCGCGCGGGATTTGTGCACCCGTTCGGCTATCTCGGACTGCGTCACTTCGAATTTATCCATCAGCTGCTTGTAGGCCAGGGCGGTGTCTATGGCGTTAAGGTCCTCGCGCTGGATGTTCTCTATCAGCGCGAACCCCAGCTTCTGCTCGTCGTTAAGGCCCTTCTTTACTATGGCCTCAACCTCGGCCAGGCCGGCCAGCTTGCAGGCGCGCAGGCGGCGCTCGCCGGCTATCAGCTCGTAGTGGTCGTCCCCGTCGTCCTTCCAGACGGAGATGGGCTGCAGCAACCCGCGCTGCTTTATGGACTCGGCCAGTTCGGCCAGGGCGTCCTCGTCGAAGTTCCGGCGCGGCTGCAGGCGGTTGGGCCGCACTTTCCCCACGGGGATGCGCTGCACTATGTCCCCGGAAATATCGTTATTCTGCACCTTCGTGATGAGGGAGTCTATCCCCCTGCCTAAAGCTTTTCTCATATATTCTCCTTAATTCATCTATTGAGGCCCGGCCTCACTAGAGCTTCCTAGCCTCATACGGCCTATCAAGGCCCGGCCTCACTAGGAGGCCCGGCCTCGATAGATGGTCAACCGCCAAGGTCGTATTCCAGTTCGGCCTCTTCGTTGACGTAGAGGTCGGAGTTACGGTAAGCGGAAACGTCCACGCCGCGGCGAGCGAGGAATTCCAGCGCCAGTTCCTTATAAGCCAGCGCGCCGCGCGAGCTGGGGTCGTAGACAAAAATGGGCTGCCCGTAGCTGGGCGCCTCGGCCAGGCGCACGTTGCGCGGGATCACGGTTTTATAAAGCCGCTCGCCGTAGTAGCGCCCTATCTCTTCTTTCACCTGGTTGGCCAGGTTAATGCGGGAGTCGTACATGGTAATAACGCCGCCGTCGATCCTGAGGCCGGGATTAAGCGCCTGGCGGATCTTCTCGACGGTGTTTACAAAGTAAGCCAGGCCCTCCATGGCGTAGTACTCGCACTGCACCGGCGTAATTACCGAATTGGAGGCGTTCAGGGCGTTCACCGTTAAGAGCCCCAGCGAAGGCGGGCAGTCTATAATGATGAACTTATACATATCCTTTATTTTGTCGAGCGAGCGCTTAAGCACGGTCTCCCGGGAGAACTCGCTAACCAGCTCTATCTCGGCACCGGCCAGGTTGTGGCTGGTAGGCACAATGTCCAGCCACTCCACCGACGTCTGGTGGATGGCCGCCTCAATGGCGGCTTTGCCGCTGAGCACATCGTAAATATTCTTGTTGTTCTTGGTAATGTCCACACCAAGGCCCGAGGTGGCATTGCTCTGCGGGTCAAAGTCTATAAGCAGCGTCTCGTGGTCGAAGGCGGCAAGCGCCACCGCAAGGTTAATGGCGGTGGTGGTTTTCCCCACCCCGCCCTTCTGGTTAGCTATAGCTACTATTTCAGCCATACAAGTCCTTTATCGTTGCCGGGGCTGTTTTCACGTGAAACACAACCCCGAAACCTTATTCTATAGTTTTAACGCCAGCTAGTCAATATGTCCTGTTTTCACGTGAAACTATTTATCACCCATACGCTTGGCGGCTTCCGCGGCATCTATCTCCCCCCGCTCCAGGTCTGCCAGTATTTTGGAAATATTCCCCTCCCCGCGCTCGCGCCGGGCAGAGAATTTGTGCGCCCACCAGTGCCGGCCAAAGAGCGCGTCCCATATAGACATAAGCCCTATAGCCACAATAACTATGGGCCAATCCCTGCCCATGCGGAAAGAAAGGCTAATATAACCCAGGTTGCTCGCCCAGATAAGGGCGCCAACCCCCGCTATTATCAAACCCCAAAAGAATTTCCTCATACTGAATGCCAACATAGTATCCTCCTATTCTATGAAAATCTCGACTTTGTCCCCGCCGTCCTGCACATCCACTATCTTCATGGGCTCCTGGCTCTCTATGGCCTCCTGGATCTTGCCCAGGTCCACATTGTAGCCCTTGTCGGCAAGCTTGGCCCTTATTTTCCCCTCTATGAAGGGCGCCATGAACTTGGCCCACCCCAGCGGCACGTTGATGTTCACCTTGGGTTCGGAGGAGCCCTCCTCATAGACGCGTATGCGCAGCAGCCGGCCGCGCTTCTCGGCGCCGCCGCCCTTGCCCAGCGCCTCCAGCAATTCCATGGCCTCCGCCGAGGAGATCTTCTTTTCCTCCAGCAGCTTCAGTATGCGCATTTTTTCTTCGTTCATATGGTTCTCCTATTCCAAGCCTTTAAGCAGGCCCACCGCGTCCTGCGCGCTTATTTCCCCCCGCTCCAGCTTCTCCACTATCTCCAGCCGGCGCTTCTTGGCCTCCGCTTGCAGGCTCCCCAGCCCCAGCTTGTTTAGCAGAGCGTCCAGCCTGGCCTTCACGGTAGGGTAGGAAATATTAAGCTGCCTCTCCACTTCCTTTATATTACCGCGGGCCGCCAGAAAAACGCGCAGGAAATTTTCATCATCTTGCGCGAGCGCCGCGAATTGAGGAAGTTCAAAGCTTCCTTTTATGGTGGTCTTGCAATCCGAGCAGCACAACTCGGTTACGACGAGCCGCCCGCTGCAAGAAGGACATTTATTAGGAATATTCATTTTATTAATATCTGCCTTGATTTTATTAACCATTAACTTAACTATTCAAATTGTAACAGATGCCTTATGAATTGTCAAGGGCAAAATAAAAAACCCGCCGGAAGGCGGGCCCTTTATTACGAAAAAACCTCCAAATCTACCCCAAAGCCTTCACCAGGGCTGTAAGATCGCCGAGAACATCCCTAACATAACCGGCCCGCGCGTGGCCTTCCAGCTCAAAAACGGCCGCCAGAGCGTTTTCTTCGAGAGAAAGGGTGGAGAGCCCGGACTCCTGGGAAAACGTCCTGGCGGCCCCTTTAACCTCCCGCAACGGGCGCGTCACATTTTCGGCGGAGTCGCACATAACGTCATAGCCGTCCCAGTATTCGAGCGGGGGGAGCTTGGGAAGAGAGGTCAGGTGGATGCCCGTGATGCCCGAAGGAAGCACTTTCAGCCGCACACCGCGCGCATTGGCGCAGCCGCACAGCACTTCCAGGCGGAAATGCGCGGGGGTAGTGTGCCCCTTGTGATATTGCGCCTCTTCCTGCTCGACGTTGATCTTCACTTCCACGCCGTCGAACTCCCCGACGGAGTCGTACACCCCGTCGCGCGCAAAAAGGCCGCTCTCCGCGTCCCTGAGCCCCAATTCGCGCCCTATGGAGACGCCTTCCCTGCCCTGCTGGTACTTGAAGCCGTAATAGGCGAGCGCTATCCCGGCCAGGAAAGAAAGAACGGCCCCGGCGGCCCACGGCAGCCTCTCTCCGACGTCAAAGTTGCCCGCCGCGAGCAGGACGCCGGTAAAGATACCGCCCAGTATCATAAGGAAACCCAGAAGGGCCACCGTCCCGCGGACCAGGTTGCGCAGCCCTATGGCCCCGCCGATGACGGCATGCCCGAGAACTATGAGCAAGACGCCTCCGGGGATCATGGCAAAAGTCACAACGCTGCGCGTATGAACGCCGTTGGGGGAAAAGAGGAAACCGATAAACCCGACCACGGTAACGGCGCCGCCCAAAAGGTAAACCCAGCCCGGCGTTTCGCCCTCCCGCGGGCCTGCGGTATCGCGGCGCGCGGCCTCCCGGTAATAATTGTCCGACGGCGTGCTCAAAGCAGGGGAAAAGGGCCCGCGGCCGGGGGCGCTTTCATCGTCGGGCGGGGGGAAAAGGGCCGAGATAACGAACAGCACCATCCCCGCCAGCATCATGCCGGCCGCTATCCAGTTCAGCAGCATACCTTCGGAGCGCTTGGCGTAGCCAAAGAGCACTATGGAAAGGAACATGAGAGGATAACCGGCTTTTTTCAGGTTCTGCATGAAAAGGATTATACTAATAAAATAAAAAGGCCCGGTTTCCCGGGCCCTTTCAAAACCAACCCAGGCTTAAAAGTCGGCGCCGCCGCCCGAACCATCGTCGGTGTCATCGGGGCCGCCGCTGGCCGGCTTGGCTTTAACGGTCTTGGCCCCGGCCGTGGCGCAGAGCACGGCGTGGCCGGTAACGGCGCCGTAGGTCAGCGCCAGGAACAGCAGGAATACCGCGGTAAAAAGCTTTTTCATAGCCCCTCCAAATAATGCCGCACCTGAATTTTATAAAAAATCCCGGTGCGGCGTTTTGACTTTAAACAGGCCCTACTTCTTGTCTATCGAAACGAACGGCACTCCTCCGCCGACGTAGCCGGGCAGCACGCCGTTCCATTTTTCAATGGCCTTCAGCTGGGCGTCCACCTTGCGCAGTTCGATGAGCTGGGGGGTGACCTGTTCGCGCTGCATGCGCAGGGCTTCGGCCTCGCCGCGGGATTTGGCTATCTGCTGTTCCGCGTCGCGCTTGGCCTTTTCAACCAGTTTCTCGGACATCTTGGCCTGCTGCTCGGCCACCTGCTTATCTTCCACGGCCTTCAGGAACTGGTCCGTGAAATCCAGGTCCACGACGGAGATGTCGGTGACCACTATTTCCTTCTCCAGGAGTTTGGCTTTTACCACGGCGTTGAGTTCCTCCACCAGGGCCGCGCGGTTGGCTATGATGCTGTCGGCGGAGTATTTGGCCGCTATGGCCTTGAACATCTCCTGCGCCATGGGGTCCACTACGGTGTTCACGTAGTCCTTGCCCAGGTTGCGGTAAATGCTGATGGCCGTGCCCTGCTGGATGCGGTGGTTTATGGCCAGGTGCGAGGTCATGGTCTGCAGGTCCTTGGAAAAGGCCTGCGTGCGGATGTCGGCGCGCTGGATCTGGATGGAGAACTTGGTTATATTCTCGACGAGGGGCAGTTTGAAATGAATGCCCTCGCTGTAGGAATCCACTATGGAGCCCAGCCGGGTCTTTATAGCCACCTCGCCGGGCTGGATTATGAAGAACGACGAGAACGCCAGTATCGCGGCCGCCACGGCCAGCACCACCGGCCCCGAAAGTTTGCCCAAAAAGTCTTTTTCCATTTTGCCTCCGTTCTGCTTTTTAAATTCGCCCAACAGGTCCCTGAGGTCCTCAAAGAAGGAATTATCCATATAGTGGAATTATATATAAAAGGCCGGACAGAAATTCCGCCGGCCTCGCGCGGAATAGACTAAAATATAAGCCTCAATGAAAAACCCTTTAACGAACCATCCCAGTGTTCCGCTCCTGTTCTTTCTCTCCGGCGTAAGCGGCCTGATCTTTGAAACCGTCTGGTTCCGCATGCTGATACGCGTCTTTGGCTCCACCCTTGAAGCCACCAGCACGGTGCTGGCTGTTTTTATGGGGGGACTGGCCATAGGCGCCGTGCTGGCCGGCCGCCGCACAGCGCGGCTGGACAACCCGCTCAAGCTTTACGCCATACTGGAACTGCTGGTGGCGCTGGCCGCCGCGGGAGCCACGTTCCTTATGGCGGGCCTGCCGGGCTTTCTAGCGCCCCTTCTGCCCGACGGGGCCGCCGGCACCGCGCTGGTGCGCCTGGCGGCCGCGGCGGCGGTGCTGCTGCCTCCCACCATCCTCATGGGGACCACGCTGCCCCTTTTGGTCAGCCACCTCTCCGCCGGCACTTCGGATTCCGGCGGCAAGATCTCCCGGCTTTACGCGCTTAACACGCTGGGCGCGGCTCTTGGCGTACTGGCTTCCGGCTACCTGCTGATAGGCCATTTGGGAGAAAAATATTCCGTGGCGCTGGCCGCGCTGCTCAACGCGGGCATAGCCCTGCGCATATTTTTACACAACCCCGCGCCGCGCCAGGCCGCGGAGCAGGACGAGCTGCCGGAGGCCAACGTCCCCGGCTACCGCAAATTCCTTTTTGTAATGGCCGCGTCCGGCTTCACCGCCCTGGCGCTGGAGGTGCTCTGGGCGCGCGCGCTGGTACTCACCATAGGCAACTCGGTCTACGCGTTCTCGGCCATGCTGGGCGTTTACCTGCTGGGCATAGCCCTGGGCAGCCTGTACGCGCAGGAACGCGCAGCCACCGAAGCGGACCAGCTGCCGGTACTGGCGCGCACCCAGGCCGCCATCGCGGTACTGGCCGTCGCAGGCCTGCTGGTCTTTTACCTTATAGGGCGCACCACGCTCGACCCCAGGTACCTCTACTCGCCATTGAGCGGCGCCGCGGACATAGTGGCCCTGTTCGGCTGGACGCTGTTAATTATTTTCCCCGTCACGCTGCTCATGGGTTTCTTTTTCCCGTTGGCCGCCCAGGCCGGGGTTAAAGCCGCCGGGCGGGTGGGCGCGGTGGGCGGGCTTTATGCGGCTAACACCCTGGGCACCATCCTCGGTTCTCTGGTAACGGGTTTCGTGCTGGTACCCAACCTGGGCACCAAGTTCAGCCTCCTGCTTATAGCCCTGCTGGCGGCGCTGACCGGAGTTTATTTGGCCGGGCTGGCCGGAGAAGAAGAGAAGCGGCGCTTCACGCCCTGGTTGGGGGCCTGCGTGGGCCTGGCCCTGGCGGCCTTTATGCTGCCGGACCCGCTGCTCAACATAATTTCCAGGCGGCTGGCGGCCAACCTGCCGGGCACCATGGTCTACTACAACGAGGAGCGGGCCGGCGCGGTAGCCGTGGTATTCACCGACGGCGGGCGCGGCAAATCCCTCTACATCAACAGCGTCGGCGTCTCCGGCAACGGCGCCGCCGGCAAGTTAATGTCCCACTTCCCGCTGCTGCTGCAGAACGACCCCAAAGAAATGTTCATCGTAGGCCTGGGCGCGGCCAACACGCTGCACTCCGGCGTGCTGCACGGGGTGCGGGTAACGGTGGCGGAACTGGTGGCATCGGTGCGCGAGGCGGCGCCGTTGTTCATGCGCGACTGGACGGACCTGGCCCAAGCCGGCAGGTTCACGGTGCGCCTTAACGATGGGCGCAACGAACTGCTGCGCTCGCGCGGCGCCTATGACGCCATAATAGTTGACGTAACGCCGCCCATCTACAGCTCTGGTTCGGTAAACGTCTACAGCCGGGATTTTTTCGAACTGGCCCGGCGGCGGCTTACCCCGGCCGGCGTGCTGAGCGTCTGGATCCCCAAACCCTGCTTCGAAAGCGATTACTTCATGATCCTTCGGTCCATGCGGGAGGTGTTCCCGCGCGTGAACGTGTGGCATTTCCCCGGCCTGCCGGGCTTTCTGGCGCTGGGCTCCGCGCAGGACCCGAACCTGGACCCCAAAACGCTGGCCGCCCGCATAAAGCGCGGCAACGTGGGCATGGAACTGCCTTTCGTTACGCCGGAGTTCGTGCTTAAAACGCGTTTTATGGACGACGCCCAGGTGCTGGAAGGAACGGCGGCCTACCCGCCCGTTACCGACGACCGGCCTTACACGGAATTCCCGCTGGCGCGGTTCCTGGCGTTCTCGCCGGTGTGGAATTAGGCCGGTTCAATCCCACCCCATCGAATCCATTTCGGCGTCGGAAGAAGGCGGAGGCTGCTCCGCCTCTTTCTTTTTAGCGGGGAGAACTGGCGCGGGGGGGGTGAGGGGAATTTTTTGCCGCGGCGCGGCCGGGGCCTGACCAAGGGCGGAAGCGGGCACGGCCCAGTTGCGGCCAAAACGGATAGCCGGCAGCTGCCCTTTCTTTACTTTCTTGAAAACGGCGATGCGGCTGACGCCCAACAATGCGGCAGCTTCCGGTATGGAATAATATTCCCTGACCATCTCGTCAAATGTTAACTTATGTTAACCTGACTTTCAAGTTAAAAGTTACGGGGAATATCCCGGAGCGAACAGCCCGGACTACGGCCAAAGCGTTAGTTAACATATGTTAACCACACATTACATGCATACCCACCCCGCCCGGGAAGCAGGCCGGCATAACCGGCCAATAAAAAAATTTATATACTATTCCTTATATGAAGGTCCTGATACTGGGCGGAACCAGCTTCTTTGGCAAAGAAACAGCCATACACCTGCAAAAGGCCGGCCACGAAGTAACGGTCTTTTCGCGCAAGGCCCCGGCAGACGGCCTGCCGCTGGATATCCGCCAGACCCGCGGCGACCGCACCGTGGAAATAGACCTCTCCCGCATGGCCACCGGCACCTGGGACGTGATCATAGACAACATCTGCTATACGGCCGAAGACGCGCAGAAGGCCATAAGGGTCTTTAACGGCCGGGTCGGGCTCTATATTTTCACTTCCTCGGCCTCCGTCTATTCGGTTATCGAAGGCTCCTCCTCTCCCTTCCGGGAAACCCAGGCCGAACTGCTGCCGCTCAAAGGGGAATTAAAAGAAAAATACGCCTACGGGCTCGGCAAGTACGCCGCCGAGCAAGAATTCCTGAAAGCTTTCCTGGAGCGCAGGTTCCCGGCCGTAACGATACGCCCGCCGGTGGTGGTGGGCCCCAACGACCCCACGCTGCGCGCCTACTCCTACTGGCTGCGCGTGGCCGACGGCGGGCCGATGTTCCTGCCGGGCTTCGCCTTCAAGAACCGCTTTATTTTTTCCAAAGACCTGGCGCGCGCTTTCGAGGCGCTGCTTTACGCGCGCGAACCCTACGGCAAGGCCTACAACATCGGCGACTCCGCCGAGATGACGCTGGACGACTTCGTAAAAGTCTCGGCCAGGATCATGCACAAGGAAGCCGAGGTGCTTTACCCCGAATACGGCTGGCTCAAAGAGAACGGCTTCGCCTTCGACGCCACCCCCTTCACCATGAGCGGCGACTTTGTACTGGACATAGCCCGCGCCGAGAAGGAGCTGGACTGGGCCTCCACGCCGGCGGCGAAGTGGCTTGAGGAGACCATAAACTGGTATCTTTTCAGTTATACCGGGCCCGCCCCGAAGAATTACGCCTCCCGCAAACGCGAGCTGGAACTGGCGCAAAAATGGAAGATGAGACTATGACCAAGACTAACGCCGCAAGGGCGAAAAAAATAAAATTATTCCTGATGGACGTGGACGGGGTGCTCACCGACGGCAAGATGTATTACCTGCCGGGCAAGGGAAAAGAACTGGTGGAGGTAAAAGCCTTCCATTCCCTGGACGGCATAGGCCTGCGCCTGCTCAACCAGTTCGGCGTGGTGACCGGCGTGATAACCGGCCGCGAGTCCCCCGGCACCGAGGAACGCGCCAAAGGCCTGGGCATGAGTTATGCTTACCAGGGCTTTCTTTCAAAGTTGGAACCGCTGCGGCAGATACTGGCCGCCACAGGGCTTAAACCCGAGAACGTGGCCTACATGGGCGACGACTGGACCGATATCCCGGTGCTCAAACGCGCGGGGCTGGCCTGCGCGCCGGCCAACGCCCTGCCCGAAGTGAAAAAGGCCGCGCACCTGGTGACCGCCAAGGAAGGCGGCATGGGCGCCGCGCGCGAGGTTTGCGACTTTATACTCAAGAGCCAGGGGCATTGGGGCACCGTAATGGGCTACGTGGAAACCGCCCACTGGCCCGCCATCAAAAAAGACCGTATGCACGTGGTGCGGGCCTCCGGCAAGGGGAAAAAGAAATGAACGCCTTATTCCTGACGCTGCTGGCCGCCGGCCTGTTGTGCCCGGCCGCCGCCCGCGCGTATTACGAAGACGACGGCTTCTCCGAAACCGCGGTCTCCACCGAGGCCGCGCACGCCGCGGACGAGGACGAGGACCAGCAGACCGTTATACAGGAGGCCGACGAGGACCTGGCGGCTTTCGTTACCGACTATATCCGCAAGGACGTACAGCTTAAAGGCTCTTTCTTCCTGGAAGAAAAAGCCACGAAGAAGCTCCTTAAACTGGCCCTGGTCTCCGTATCGCAGAAACCGGAGAACGGCGAGGCCGGCGTAAAAAAAGTGGCGGCGGTCTTCAAGGACGCCGCCGGCAAAACCTACCCGGCGGTCTTCTTCCTGCAGAACGGACCCTGGGGCGGCCTGGACATCTTTAAAATAGAACTTAAATCCGCGGCGGCTCCGGCGAAACCGGAAAAGCCGGCCGCCAAGAAGAAGGATTAAACCATGGGACAATTCTTTACCGCTTTCGGCGCGGGCGTGATGTCGTTCTTCTCGCCGTGCATCCTGCCGCTGCTGCCGGCGTACCTCTCCATGCTCTCCGGTTTCTCGGCGGGGGAAATAGTAAAAGGCGACGCCAAAGTGGTGACGCGCAAGGTGGTGTTCAACGCCGCCATCTTTATAGCGGGCTTTACGCTGGCCTTCTCGCTGATGGGCGCAGCGGCCTCCTTTATAGGGGACCTGCTGGCTTCCTACAAAGACGTGCTGATGAAGGTGTTCGGCGTGGTGATGGTGCTGCTGGGCGCCCACATGACCGGCCTCTTCAACTTCAACCTCCTGAACTACGACAAGCATTTCTCCACACGCGGACTGGCGCAGGGGCCGGCGGGCTCTTTCCTGATGGGTTTCGCTTTCGCGCTGGGCTGGTCCCCGTGCATAGGGCCCATCCTGGCCGTGATCCTGGGCATGGCGGCCGTGTCCGGCACCGCGGCCAAAGGCGTGGCGCTGCTGCTGGTGTATTCCGCCGGTATGGCGGTGCCGCTGCTTATAGCGGCGCTGCTGACGGCGCGCTTCTTTGCCTTCATGGCCCGCTTCAAGACGGCGATGCGCTATGTGGAAATAGCGGCCGGCGTAGTGCTGGCCGCCGCCGGCGTGCTGCTCTTTTTGGATAAGCTCATGATAGTCGGATAGACTTCTCCGTAAAACAAAGAAAGGACGCCTCTTGGCGTCCTTTTCTTTTTAGAGCTGCGAGGCGGACGACCCTAGAATTTGCGGGAGCCGGGTTTTACCACGGGCAGGCCGGTGCGGCACAGCATGCAGGTTTCCGGCGGCATGACGGTAAGGGCCAGCTTAAGCAGGCTCACCGACGGGAACGGCAGGGTTTTTTCGCCCATGCGGTTTATCACGGACATGGCGCCTATCACCTGGGCGCCGCACTGCTCCACCACCTTGGCGGTCTCCAGCGTGGATTTGCCGGTGGTAAAAACGTCTTCCACAATTATAACCCTGGCGCCCTTCTCGAGCGAGAAGCCGCGCCGCAGCGTCATAACGTTGTTCTCGCGTTCGCTAAAGATGAACTCAAGCCCAAAAGCGCGCGCCACCTCGTGGCCTATCATCAACCCGCCCATCGCGGGCGCCAGCACAATGTCGGGTTTGGGGCCTTTCCAGAGCTTAACCAGCTCCGCGCCCATGCGGCCCGCCCAGACGGGGTCCTTAAGCGCCTGTGCGCACTGCACGTAATTGGGGCTGTGCAGGCCGGAAGAAAGCAGGAAATGCCCGTCGAGAAAAGCCCCGCTGGCCGCCAGGTAAGCCTTGAGTTCAGCCTCGTTCATTTCAGTTCCTTAAGGATGGCGGCGGCCGCGGCCGCGGGATCCTGCGCCTCTATGATGGGGCGGCCTACCACTATAAAATCGGAACCCGCCGCGCGCGCCTCGGCCGGCGCCATGGCGCGCTTCTGGTCGTCGCCGGCGGCGGCTGGCCGGATGCCCGGCGTAATAAGGCAAAGCTTCGAGCCGTGTATCCCTTTAAGGATGGCGACCTCGTGGGGCGAGCACACCACGCCGTCGGCGCCGTTGGCCAGCCCCAGCGCGGCCAGGCTCTTTACGGTCTTGGCTATACCGCAGCGGTAGCCGGCGCGGAAAAAATTATATTCGTCGAAACTGGTAAGCACGGTAATGCCCCAGAGCCTGGGCCTCTTCTCTAGTTCCGCGCAGGCCTTGAACATCTCCGCTCCGCCGGACAGGTGCAGCGACACGGAGTATACCCCCATGGCCTCGGCGCTGCGCACAGCACCCTTCACGGTGTTGGGAATATCGTGGAACTTCAGGTCCAGGAAGACCTTGCCCCCGCGCCTGTGCACCAGGTCCACGGCCGCCGGGCCCTCGGCGGTGAACAGCACGGAACCTATCTTGAAATACTTAACGGACCCTTCCAGCCGCTCCATCAGGGTCTCGGCCGCCTTCAGGGTACGCGTATCCAGCGCCACTATCAGTTCGGTCTTGTGCATGGTTCAGCGGGCGCCGGGGCGCCAGCCCTCCCTGTGCAGGTATTCCAGGATTTCCTTTACTATGAACGGCCCCTCGTAGACCAGCCCGGAGTAGACCTGCACCAGGTCCGCGCCGAGCTTCAGTTTTTCCAACGCGGTGGCGCCGTCAAAGACGCCGCCGGAACCCATTATCGGTACGCGGCCCCTGGCCAACGCGGCGGTCTTCCCCAACACTTCGCTGGAGAGCTGCCGCAGCGGCTTGCCGCTAAGGCCTCCCTCGTAAACATGCCAGCGCTTCGGCACCGCGTCGCGGCTGACCGTGGTGTTGGTGGCTATCAGGCCAAATCCCAGTTCCGCGGCCAGTTCGGTGGCGGCTTCCAGCTCGGGCTGCTGCAGGTCGGGGGCGATCTTCACAAAGAACGGCCTGGCCCGCTTCTGGCCCGAGGCAAAATCCAGCATAGGCTCCAGCAGCCGGCGCAGTTTCTCTCCGGAGTGAAGCGAGCGCAGCTGCAGCGTGTTGGGGGAACTCACGTTCACGGCGAAGTAATCGCCGTACGGGTACATGATCTTGAGCGTTTCCAGGTAATTCTTCGGCGCGTCCTCGATGGAGCAGTCGGCGTTCTTGCCTATGCTGATGCCCACCGGCACGGGGATAGGCAGCAGGCGCTCCAGCGAGCGGGCGGCCTGCCAGGCTCCGGCGTTATTAAACCCCATGCGGTTGATGATGGCGCTGTGCTCGCTAAGGCGGAACAGGCGGGGCTTGGGGTTGCCCGGCTGCGGGCGCAGCGTAACGGTGCCAAGTTCCAGGAAACCGAAACCCAGGCCGGCCAGGAAACGGGCGGCTTCGCAGTTCTTGTCGAAACCGGCGGCCAGGCCTATGGGGTTGCGCAAGCGCATCCCGGCCACGGTGACCGGCAGCTCGCGGGCCCGCGCCAGCAGGCCTACCACGGAGTTGACCAGCGGCACGGCCTGCGCGGCGCGCGCGCCCTGGATCACGGCGTCGTGCACCAGTTCCGGGTTAAAGCCGAACAGCAGTTTGCGGACGAGTTTGCGGTATAGAAAGCCCATGATGCACGATAATTCTAGCAAATGCCGCGGGGCGTCACGCCCGGGCGGCTATCCTGCCGGCTACCACGGTGAGCGCCGGCCAGCCGCGCAGCGCGCGGCCCACAAAAGGGGAATTAGCGGACTTCGAAACGAATTGGGCCGGCACGCGGCGCCAGGCGCGCGGGTTCAGCACGGCGATATCGGCGTCGAAACCGGGGCGCAGGCGGCCTTTGCGGCGCAGGCCCAGCAGCCGCGCCGGGTTGGCGCTGAGCAGCGCGGCCAGGCGCGGCAGGGAAACCACTTTTTTAAGCACCAGCTCGGTAACGCAAAGAGGAGCGAGCGTTTCCAGGCCGATCACGCCGAACGGACCCCTGCCGAAACCTCCGGCCTTGGCCGCGGCCGAGTGCGGCGCGTGGTCCGTGGCTATAATGTCCAGAGTGCCGTCGGCCAGCGCGGCCAATACGGCGCGGCGGTCTTTTTCCGCGCGCAACGGGGGCTTCATTTTAAGATCGGCGTCGTCGCGGCGTATGTCCGCCTGCGAGAGAGCGAAGTAATGCGGGCAGGTCTCACCGGTAACCGGCCAGCCCGCGGCCTTGGCCTGCCGCAAAACTTCCACGGAAGCGGCCAGGCTCAGGTGCTGCAAGTGCAGCGGCCCCGCGGCGGAGGCGGCCAAGGTATCGCGCAGTACCGCCAGCCACTCGGAAATATCCGGGATGCCGGGCAGGCGCAGCCGCGCAGCCGCGTCAGGGTGGCAGACCCCGCGGCCCGTAACGGAAAGATCTTCTGGGTGGTCCAGCAGCGGCAGCCCGGCGGCGGCGGCTTTTTTTATAAGTTCCGGCAGCAGGCCGTACGGCAGGGCTGAGCCGTCGTCGGTAAGGGCCTTCGCTCCCGCTTTCTTCAAGGCCGCAAAATCCGTGGCGCGAGAACCGGCCCGCCCGGCCGTAGCCGCGGCGGAAAAGACAACGTTACCAGGGGCGGCAGCCGCCCCGGGGGCGTATTTACGCAGCAGCCGGGGAGAATCCATGGCCGGGGAAGTGTTGGGCATCAGCAGGATGGAGGTCACACCGCCGGCCGCGGCGGCCGCGGCGGCGCTGGCTATGGTCTCGGCCTGTTCAAAGCCGGGCTCCCGGGCGTGCACGTGCGCGTCTATAAAACCGGGGAAAACCCATAGTCCCGCGGCGTCGAAAACCTCGGCGCCGCGCGCGGAAATGCGGCCGCCGGCGCGGACGATGCGGCCGCCTTTCAGCAGCAGGTCGCCGCGGCGTTCGCCGTCAGCGTCGGCCAGCAGGCCGTTCTTTATCAGGAGTTCCGGCATTATTTTTAACGGGCGCGGACTGCTGCGGCCCGCTGCTTATGGTAACCAGGCGCAGGCCGAAAGTTTCCGGCGGTTCTTTATAGGTAGCCAACTGCAGGCCGGCCATCATAAGGAACACCGCCCAGGCCACCTGGACCCAGCGGACACGGTAAAATCCTTGCGCGGCTTTAAGCGCCACGGCCACAAGCAGCGTGGCGCCGGCGGCGGCGTGCCACACCAGCACAGGCCCGCTGGCGTCTTTGTTGACGCGCGAAGAGAGCATGAAATAAAGGAGGCCGGAGAGAGCCAGAAAGCCCAGGAACAGCGTGCGCCAGCCGCCGTCTTCCTTTCCTATCGCCAGCTGCGTCAGCCGGCTGAGCCCCGCCGCCCCGAACAGGCAGGCAAAAGCGAAGAAAAGGAGGAAGCCGCGGCGCAGGTCCAGCGCCAGGCGCAGGCGGTCCATATCCCAGCCGCCCAGCTGCCAGGCCATGATAAGCGGCATAGCGGCGGCGGCGGCCAGCAGGGCCAGCGGCCCGGCGTAAACGACTTTACTGCCGCCGTTATCCAGGGAATAAACCTCGGCGGCGCCCAGCAGCAGCAGTGCCGCGCCTTGAACCACATGGATCAAGGTGGAGGCCGTGGCAAAAACGGAGTAATCCAGCGTCATTTCCCGCGGCCCTTCCTGGCGCCGGCGCCCAGGTAAAAATAAAGGCCGGCCAGGCCGCCGCCCACCAGCAGCAGCCACGCCGGGCTTGAAATACCGTTATCCGCGGGCTGCGGTGCTGCGGGGGCGGGAGCGGGAGCGGAAGAAACGGCCACCGCGGCGGGAAGCTCTTTTTTCACCAAAACCGGCTTTTTTACGGCGGCTTTTTTTACGGGCGCCGCCGGCTTGACCGCCGGGGCCGGCTCGGTTGCGGAAGCCGCCAGGAAAGCCGACATTTTTTTATTGCCGGAGGAACAGGCGTCCGCGCTTTTGGCGCAGTCGTCCGGGGTGGCGTAGGCCGCGGAGAAGAAGAGGGGGAGGAGCAGGGTTATAAGCGTCTTCATAGTTTATTGTAAGCGGAAAATTCACCCGCCGGCCGGCGCGGCCTCGCGGGAGGGGCCTCGTCGGGATAGCCGACGCAAAGGAGCACTTCTATCTTCCTGCCTGAACCCAGGCCGAGGGCTTTTGCGCCGGCCTTGGCATTGAACCAGCCTATCCAGCAGGTGCCCAGCCCTTGCTCGGCCGCGGCCAGCACAAAATGCTCCGCGGCTATGCCTATATCCACCAGGCGGAAATTGGTGTCCTGCATCTGGTTGCCCATCCAGGCGCTCAGTTTGCCGGTCTCGGCCACCACCAGCACCAGCGCCGGCGCCTTGGCCGCGAACTTGGTGGCCGCGTAGACGCCGGTGAAAGCCGCGGCGCAGAATTTTTCTTTCAGCGCCGGTTCATCCAGCACTATGAACTTGCAGGGCTGCGCGTTGCAGGCCGACGGGGCCAGCCGCGCCGCCTCAAGACAAAGGTCCAGTTTCTCCCGCTCTACGGGAACGGCCTTATATTTCCTTATGCTGCGGCGGCCGGCGGCCAGCGCCTGGAACGGTGATGCGGGCATAGCCATATTTTATAATATAGCCGTAGGCTATTTAACGGACGGAGAACCCCTATGGACGATTGGAAGAACGGCGTGAATTTTGCGATAACGGTCTGCGACGAGCAGGGCACGATACTGGAAATGAACGCCAAATCCTCGGCCACCTTCGCGCGCAGCGGCGGGGGGAACCTTATAGGCAAGAACCTGCTGGACTGCCACCCCGAACCCTCCAAGAGCAAACTGAAGAAAATGCTCGTCGAGCCCTATACCAACGCCTACACCATAGAAAAGAACGGCGTAAAAAAACTCATCTACCAGACCCCGTGGCTCAAAGACGGCAAACCCGCCGGCCTCGTGGAGCTCTCCCTCGAGATCCCCGCCGAAATGCCACACTTCGTGAGGAAAAATCCCTAAAGAGTGCCGGAACGCTGAAAGCGGCGGGCGATGTCCGCCGCGGAGAGGTGGAACAGGGTGGGGCGGCCGTGCGGACAGTGGTGGCCGTCCTTGGCTTTTTTCAGGTCTTCCATCAGCCGCGCCGCTTCCTGCGGCTTCACAAAATCATGCGCCTTAATGGACTTTTTGCAGGCCATGGTGGCTATGATGCTGCGCTTGATGTCCTCGGCCGCCGCCTGCGGCTCGCCGAGCACCTCGGAGAGATAACCTAAAAATCCGGCAAACGCCTCCGACGTGAAGTAGAACAGCGCCGGCGCCGCGCGCAGCAACGCCACGGCGGGCCCGCGCTGGTCTATCTCAAAGCCGGCCGTCTTCATCCAGTCGCGCCACTTCAGCACCGTCTCCATCTGCGAGCGGGACAGCTCCGCCTCCAGGGGCACCAAGAGCGGCTGCACCTTTATAGCGCCGCGAGAAAATTCTTCCAGGTACTTCTCGAACAGGATGCGCTCCTGCGCCGCGTGCTGGTCCACCACCAGGAGGCCGCTCTCGCATTCGAACAGCAGGTAGCTCTTGGCCAGCTGGCCTATGTAGGCCAGGTCGCGTCCGCGCCAATCGGCCGGCACGGCCGCCGCCTGCGGCTGCCCGAGCGCCTCAAAAAGGCTGCCGGTCTCCGCGGCGGCCGGGGGGGGCGTTGCCGCCTCGCGGTAAGCCGGCACGTCGGGCACGGCGAACTTGTTGTCCCCGGCCGGGGCGGTGAACTGCACCGCCGCCGTCTGTTTGGCCAGCAGCTCCTCGTAAATGGTGTTGGACACCGTCTTGAAGATCTCGTTCTCGGAGGAAAATTTAACGTCGCGCTTCTGCGGGTGGATATTGGCGTCGAACGAGCCCGGGTCCAGCTCGATGAAAAGAGCGCAGGCCGGGTGTTTGCCCGAGAGCATATGCCCGTAGCCGCGGTAGAGCGCCTGGCGCAGCAGCGCCGATCCCACCGGCCGGCGGTTCACGAAGAAATGCTGGTTGGCGCGCGTGGCGCCCAGCGCGTCGGGGCGGGAGACGAAACCATATACGGCCATGCCGGCCGTTTTGCCTTCCACGCGGGCCAGACCGGCGTAGACGCTTTTACCGAAGATCTCGGCCGCACGGAATTTAAGGTTCTCCCACATGCCGCCGGGCAGCGCCGGCAGGTTCAGGATCTCGGCGCCGTCTATGACCAACCGGAACGCCGCGCCCAGGTTGGCCAGCGCGGCCTCTTCCACGGTCTTTATCAGGTGCGCCCGCTCGGAGGCGTCGCTCTTCATGAACTTGGCGCGCGCCGGGGTGTTGAAGAACAGGTCGGCCGCCTCTATGGTGGTGCCCTTCACCGGCGGAGAAGGGACTTCGGCCGTTACATGGCCGCCTTCGCCCTCTATGCCGTAGCCGGAATCGGCGCCGGCCCGGTGAGAGACCAGCTTGAGGCGGGAAACGGCGAAAATAGAATAAAGCGCCTCGCCGCGGAAACCGAATGTTGCGAGGGAATACAGGTCGTCGAAATTATTTAGCTTGCTGGTGGCGTGGCGGCCCAGCGCCAGGCGCAGGTCCTCGCGGTCCATGCCGCGGCCGTCGTCGTGCACGCGGATAAGCCCGCGGCCCGCTTTTTTTATCTCTATCTCTATGCGGGAAGCGCCGGCGTCCAGGGAATTCTCCAGCAATTCCTTGAGCACCGAAGCGGGGCGCTCTATAACCTCGCCGGCGGCGATCTTGGAAACTACGTCTTCTGGAAGGACCTTTATTTCCGGCATACTGGGAACCGCGTCAGCGCGGAGGCAGGTAGGGACCGGGCTGGCCGGCTTTGGCGATATAATCCAGCGCGTAAGTGTAGCTGCCGATAGAACCGCTCACGGCCCCTCCCACCACGGCCATACCGGCGCCGTTGAATTCGGCTTTCTTCGCCTCCATCGCTTTCTTGGCTTCGGTATCGAAGGTGAAAGTCTCGGAAGCCTGGTACGTCTCTACGGCCACGGACGGGATGGTCCCTCCCTGCTGGTAGATGTTGCCCACAAGATAATCCACGCTGTAGGAATAATCGTTGCCTTCTTTGCGGGACACCGCGCTGACCGGCGGCACGCCGGCGGCGTTAAAGGCGGCCAGGCCGGACTTGGAGGCCGCCAGGGCGTTCTGCTCGAAGGGAAAAACGTCGCGGGAATCGTAGCGGGCCACGGCGAACTGGGGGCGCGGGCCGAAGCTGTTGGTCTTCACCACGTATTCCACCTGCACGGCGTAATCGCCGTCCTCGCGGGGCACGGCTTTGCCGCGTATGGCCGGCACGCCGGCCTGTTTGAAGGTGTTGAGGTAGGCGGGCACGTTCTTCTGCGCTTCGCTCTCGAAGGTGAACTTGCCGCCGGTGTAATACTGGAACTTCACGGCGTACTCCTGCGTGGGCCGCAGCAGGTTTTTCTGCAGGTAATCCACGGCAAAGAAGTTGTCCGTCCCTTCGGAGTAGCCGTAGGCGCCCAGCACGGCCACTTTGGCGTTGCGGAAATTGGCGGAGCAGGCCTTCATGGCCGCGTCGGCGTCCTGTGTGCGCCAGTAGGCGGCGCCGTTCTTATAGGTGTCCACTATAACCGCGGGCGGCAGCACGGCGCCGTTCTTCACGGAGGGGACGTAGTCTATCACAAAACTGTAATCGTTGCCGGCCGGCACCACGCGGCCGCCCAGCGTAGTAAGCCCGGCGGCTTTCAGCGCGGCTATGCGCGCGTCCATGGCCGGCTTGGCCTGGCTCTCGAAAGAGAATGTCTCGTCGGTGGTGTAATTGGCTATGGTCACGCCGGGGGGCGTTACCGGCCCCGGCGGCTTGGGCACCTGGAACTGCGGGATATCCCCGGCGGCGGCGCTATCAAGGTCGAACGGCGCGGCAAAAACCGGCGCGCAGAAAATAAAAAGCGATAATACAGCGGCGTAACTTTTACGCATAAGCCTCCCTCAACCCTCTGCTGGTCTCAGTCCTTAACGCGGCGCTTCCACTCCGAGACGGCCTGCAGGGCCGCCAGCGGCGTCATGTTATCGGTGTCGCACATCTTTATCTCGTCCAAAATGGGGTGCGTGGAGAAGATGGGCAGCAGCGGCGTCTGGTTCTCGTCCTGCGAGTCCACCTTGATGTTGCCCTTGGTCTCCAGGGTGTGCAGGATCTCCCGCGCGCGCTGGATGGCGGCGTCGGGCAGGCCGGCCAGCTGCGCCACGTGGATGCCGTAGGATTTGTCGGCCGGGCCGGAGTTGATCTTGTGCAGGAACACTACCTCGGTCTTACCCAGCGCGTTGGTCCATTCCTTGACGGAAATATTGCAGTTGCGGATACCGGCGAACTTTTCCGCCAGCTCGGTCAGCTCGAAATAATGCGTGGCGAACAGCACCTTGGGCCCGCCCTCGGGCTTGTAGAGGTGTTCCACCACGGCCCAGGCTATGGAGATACCGTCGAAGGTGGACGTGCCGCGGCCCACCTCGTCGAGGAGGATGAGGCTCTTGGGCGTGGCCAGCCGCAGGATGGCGGAGGTCTCGCGCATCTCCACCATGAAGGTGGATTCGCCGCGGGCCATGCGGTCCTGCGCGCCGATGCGCGTCATGATACGGTCCGTTATGGGGACCTCGGCGGCGCGGGCCGGCACAAAAGAGCCGATCTGCGCCATGATGGTGAGCACGGCGGCCTGGCGCAGGTACACGCTCTTGCCGCTCATGTTGGGCCCGGTCAGGATTATGATCCTGGCGTCGGGGCCGCCTATCTCGAGATCGTTGGGAACGAAGGTGCCGGCCGGCAGGAAACGCTCCACCGCGGGGTGGCGGCCTTCCTCTATCTTGAGCGTATCGCCGGAAGTGATGCGGGGCTTGGAGAACTCGAAGCGCACGGCGCTCTCGGCCAGAGCGTAAAAAACGTCCAGTTCCGCGGCGCCCGTGGCGAAGGCCTTCAGCTCGCCTATGGCGGCGCGCACCTTCTCGCGCAGCTCGCCGAACAGGTGCGCCTCCAGCTTGGACATCTTTTCCTCGGCGCCCAGGATCTTGTTCTCCAGGACCTTGAGCTCCTCGGTAATATAGCGCTCGGCGTTCACCAGCGTCTGCTTGCGCACGAAATAATGGGGCACTTTCTGCGTCTGGGCCTTGGAGACCTCTATAAAGTACCCGAACACGCTGTTATAACCCACCTTCAGCGTGGAGATCTGCGTCTTCTCTTTTTCGCGCAACTCTATATCGGCCAGCAGTTTCTGGCTGTCGCGGCGCACCGCGCGCAGTTCGTCCAGGGCGCCGTCGTAACCTTCGCAGATCACGCCGCCGTCGGACAGACGGGCGGGAGGGGTTTCGGCCAGGGCCTTCTCCAATTCGCCGCGCAGGCCGTTGAGGGCGTGTGAAACGGCGTCCAGGCGGGAAGCTATCTCGGGCGCGCATTCAAAGAAACCGGCGGAACTCAAAAGCAGCTTCAGGCGCGGCAACTGGCCCAGGCCCTTGCGGACGGCGGCCAGGTCGCGCGGGGAGGCGCTTAAATTTATCACCCGGCCCAGCAGGCGCTCCACGTCGGGCACCTGGGACAGGATATCGCCAAGCTGCTCGCGGGAGTCGCGGTTCTCGGCGAGAAAGCCGGTAAAGGCCTGGCGGGAAAGTATCTCGCGGATATCGGAGAGCGGCTCCAGGATCCAGCGGCGCAGCATCCGCGACCCCATGGAGGTCCGCGTCTGGTCCAGCACGCCCCAGAGCGTCTTGGCGTCGTCGCCGTCGGGCGAGGTGACCAGCTCCAGCGTTTTTATGGCGGACTCGTCCAATTGCAGGCGGTTGCCCGGCTCGTGGTAGGAAGGGGAGAAAACTTCTTTCAGGCCGGGCTGCGTTTGCCGCACGTACGAGGCGGCTTTCAGCGCGGTCTTCATGGCAAGTTTATGGTTCTGCCAGACCGGGTTGGCGGCCCAGGCGGGAGCGGCGGAATCGGCGCGGGTGTGCTCCGTCATCACGGCCTGCCCGAAAGAAAGGCCGCGGCGGGCTATCTCCTTCATGGTTTTGGCGTCGGCTATAACCTCGGCCGGGCCGATGCGCGAAATAAGCGACATGAGCTGGTAGAGGTCGGGGTCATTGAGGTTCTGGGTGGAATGGAACTCGCCCGTGGAAGCGTCGAAAGAAGCCAGGCCCCAGCCTACGATGTCCAGGTGCAGGGCGACGAGGTAGTTGGAAGCGCGCGGGCGCAGCAGCTCGTCCTCCACCACCGTGCCGGGAGTTATCAGGCGCACCACTTCTCGTTTGAATAATTTGGTTTTTTTGCCGTCCCCGTCGGCGGGGCCTGTCTGCTCGCAGATGGCTACTTTGTGGCCGGCGGCGAGCAGCCGGGCGATGTAACCGGAAGAAGCGTGATGCGGCACGCCGCACATGGGCACGCCCTGGCGCGCCGTGAGCGTCAGGCCCAGCGCGGCGCTGGCGGCCTTGGCGTCGTCGAAGAAAAGTTCGTAAAAATCGCCCAGGCGGAAGAACAGCAGCGCGTGCGGGTGCGCGCTCTTGAGCGACTGGTACTGCTGCATCAGCGGCGTCTCGGGAGTTTCAACCTGTTGGGCCATAATGTGGTCCTGCGCTAAAACGGGATGCGGGGCTTTCTCCACGGCGGAGGGTGGCCCGGCTTACCTCGTATATTGTATCAAAAGCTCTCTGGCCTCTTTAAGGGTTTTCAGCTGCATGAAGGCGCCGCGGGCCGAGGAGGCGTTAGGCAGGCCCTTAAGCCAGTACCCCACCAGCTTGCGGGCGCGGGTCAGGCCGTGCTCCTCGCCGTAAATGCCGGCGCTGAGTTCCAAAAAGCGCAGGAAGAGCTTTATGCGGAAAGCCTGGGTGGCGGCTTCCACGCCTGCGCCGCTCAGGCCGGCGGCGATCTCGGCGAAAACCGCCGGGTTGAAGACCGAGGCGCGCCCCACCCCCACGCCGGCGCAGCCGGTGGCCAGGATAGCGCGGGCCTGCTCCGCGTTCTCCACCCCGCCGTTGCCGAAGATCGGGATCTTTACGGCCGCCGCGGTGGCCGCCATGGCGTCCAGGTTCACGGGGCCGCAATGGTGCTGGCAGGCCGGACGGCCGTGCAGCGTTATGGCGGAAGCCCCCGCTTCCTCGCAAACGCGGGCGAGCAGCGGGCCCAGGTTCTCGCCCTGCTCTAGCCCGACCCTGAATTTTACGGTCACCGGCACCTTTACGGCCTTCACCATACCGGAAACTATATCGGCCAGCACCTGCGGCGTCTTCATCAGCGCGGCGCCCGCCCCGGAGCGCAGGATCTTGCGCACGGGGCAGCCGGCGTTAATATCCACTATGTCGGCTCCGGCCCGCTCGGCTTCTTTGGCCGCCAGGGCCATGCAGGCCGGGTCAGAACTGAAAAGCTGTATGGCCGCGGGATGCTCTCCCGGCAGCAGTTCCAGCATTTTAAACGAACGCTTGTTGCCGTATTTCAGGCTCTCGGCGGAAACCATCTCGGTCACCACCAGCCCGGCGCCGCCCTCGGCGCACAGCACGCGGAAGGCCGCGTTGGTTATGCCGGCCATGGGGGCCAGCGCGAGGTTATTCTTAAGGGGTAGCCCGCCCACGCAAAGCGGGCGGAGCAGGTTCTTGTTGGTCACGGGTTGAGCGAATAGCCGCCGTCATGCCCGGCGGTGAAATCTCGCGGCGCGCGCTTGAACACCGGGTCGGTCTCGGAGCGGGGCGCGCCTATTTTGCGCAGCACCTGCAGTTGAAAAGAGAATGCCTTATCCTCCGTCTCCAGCACGGAATCTATGCCCTTATAGTCGATGCGCAGCGGATTGGCCTCCGGCCTGCGGTCGTCGGACTCCCACGGCGGCGGCGGAGCTTTAGCGGCCTTCCTGCGCCGGCTCAGGTCGTAAGCCGCGTGCCAGGCCTGGTGCGCTATAACCCCGGCGCACCAGGTCAGCGAGCGGAAAGCGTGGTCGGAGGAGATAGCGGCCACGGTGCGCCCCTCCTCGCGGTAAAAACCGGTGAGGTTCTCGTTGCGGATCACGGAAAGATTCTTCTTTATGAACAGGAAGGTTTCCCGGTCGGCCATCCAGATCAGCTTAAGGGCGTGCGTCACCTGGCTCTTGAATTCGTCCGGCCCCTGGATATCCAGCCCGGCCTGCGGATCATAGGTCTCCGGCAGCACGGTAGCCGGCGGCTTGCCGCCGGCGGGGGCCTGCACCGTCTCCTGCGGGACGGCGGGCGTCGTTTCCTTGCGCTCGGCCGAGACGCGGCCCTGGATGTAGTACCAGACGCCGGCGCCCATCAGCGCCAGCGGCAGGAAAGCCAGGACCTTGTGCGTCTTGAAGAAGCTCTTATGTTCGGTGTCGGCCATGTCCGTAACGCCCGACGTGAGCGGGTTATTTTCCGGCTTTCAGATAGGACTTGTAGAACGCCTGCAGTTCGCTGTCGGCGTCCTGGAATTCCAGCACGTGCTTTTTGCAGCCGCGGCGCGAACAGATCTGCACCTGGCCTCCGGCCTTCAGCTCGAAGGCTATCATCTGGGAGCCGCACGCGTCGCACTTGCGGGTGCTTTTGAGGTCGGCTTTGCACGCGGGGCAGCGGAAACCGGCCACTTTACCTACGGGCATGTTCAGTTCGGTCTCTACCTTGTAGCTGCCGTAGAGCGAGCTCAGGTAAAGGGGGGCGTGCTTGCCGGCATAGGTCAGGTTGACCTCTATGGCCTGGACGCCGTCCAGCTTATGGCCGGGATTCATCATCGACTTGCCGCAATGCGGGCATTTAACCTGTACGCTTACCATAGGTCGCCTCCGTAAAAACTAATTGGACCGGCGGCGCGGGGCCGACCGGTCCGGTTATAATACTAAATTATCCCTCGGGGCAAGCGCTATTCGTAGCGCAGCGCCTCTATAGGGGAGAGCAGCGAGGCTTTCCTGGCCGGCCAGAAGCCGAAAACTATGCCAACGCCGGCGGAGAAACCGAAAGCCAGGGCCACGGAGAAAGGGGAGATGTACACCGCCCAGCCAGACAGCTTGGACAGGAGCAGCGAGCTGCCGGCCCCGGCCAGGATGCCTATAAGGCCGCCCACCACCGAAACGATGACGGCCTCGATGAGGAACTGCAGCAGCACGGCGCGGCTGGTGGCGCCTATGGCCTTGCGCAGGCCTATCTCCTTGGTGCGCTCGCTGACGCTGACGAGCATGATGTTCATGATGCCTATGCCGCCCACTATGAGCGAGATGCCGGCTATCATGCCCAGCAGCGTGCTGAAGGTCTTTATAGTGCCGGTCAGCATGCTCTGCAGGTCGGCCATGTTCATGAGCATCACGTCGTCGTCCTTATAGTCCGGAATGCCGTGGCGCTTGCGCATGAGTTTCTTTATCTTCTCCTGCACTTCGGGCATCAGCTTATAATCGGAGACCTCCACCCAGATGGAATCCAGGTATTCCTTGCCGAGCACCACTTTCATGGCGGTCTGCAGCGGCACTATCACCACGTCGTCCTGGTCGCGCGGGCCGGAGGCGCCTTTGAGCGGCAGCACGCCTATCACGGTAAAGTTCTTGCGATTGATCTTGATGGTACGGCCCACCGGGTTCTCGCCGCCGAAAAGTTCTTTCACCACGGTATTTCCCACCAGGGCCACTTTAGCCAGGCGCGCGCCTTCGGCGTCGGAGAAGAAGCGCCCGTAGTACGGCTGGGAATTGTGCATGGCGGCGTAGCCCGCGCCCGCCCCGGTTATGGAGGTGCGCTGGTTCTTGGAACCGTAGACCACCTGCGCGTTGCCGCTGACGTTGCTGTCGGCCCGGCTGATATTGGGCAGGTCCGCTATGGCCCTGGCGTCCTCCAGGGTGAGGCGGCTCACGGCGCCGGCCCCCATGCCCATGCCGCCCTGCCGGAACATGCCCGGCATAACGGCCAGCAGATTGGTGCCCAGCGAAGACATGGATTTCTGTATGGCGCGCTGCGCCCCTGTGCCCACGGCGAGCATGGCTATCAGGGCCCCCACGCCTATGATGATGCCCAGCATGGTCAGCAGGGAACGCGTCTTATTGCTGATGATGGAGGTCATGGAGGAAGCCAGGTTCTCGGCTACTTCGCGCCAGCTCAGGAAGGCCGGCTTGGGGATGCGCAGATGCCGCTCCTCTTTGGAGGCGGCGGGCGCTTTTTTCACCACGTCCTCGATTACAAGGCCGTCCTTGAGCTTTATCACGCGGTCGGCCCAGGCGGCGATGTCGGGCTCGTGGGTGACCATCACCACGGTGATGCCCTGCTCGTCGTTGAGCCGGCGGAAGATGCGCATGATCTCGGTGGACTGGTCGCTGGCGAGGTTGCCGGTGGGCTCGTCTGCGAAGATGATCTTGGGGTCGTTCACGAGCGAGCGGGCGATAGCCACGCGCTGCTGCTGGCCGCCGGAGATCTGGTTGGGCCTGTGCCCGGCGCGGTCGGCCAGGCCCACCTGCTCCAGATACTTTATGGCCTCGTGGGGACGGCTTTTTTCGCCCAGGTAGATCTGGGGCAGTGCCACGTTGGCCGCGGCCGTCATGCGCGGAAGCAGGTTGAACTGCTGGAACACGAAACCGAGGATGCGGGCGCGCAGGTAGGAAAGCTCCACGTCGTCGAGTTCGGAGACCTCGCGGCCGAAGAGCCTGAAGGAGCCCGCGCTGGGCCTGTCGAGCAGGCCGAGAATGTGCATCAGGGTGGACTTGCCGGAACCGGACGGGCCCATGATGGCCACGAACTCGCCCTCTCTTATAGTAAGGTCCACGCCTTTGAGCACTTCCAATGGCTCGCCGCCCATCTCGTATATCTTTTTAATGCCTTTAAGTTCGATCATATGCCGCTCCGGACCGCGCCCGCGTAAATACAGCGGCTCAATGGCCGCGCACCGCGCGCTGCTGCTGCCTGTTCATGTTGGGGCGGCTGGGCATCAGCGGGTTGCTGCCGCTGGAATCTTTCTGGGCCGTGTAGGCCTTGTCCTGGTAGGTCACGCTGTCGCCGGCCTTGAGGCCTGAGACCACTTCCACCTCGTCGCCCTCGGTCTGGCCGGTCTCCACTTTAGCGTATACCGGTTGCCCTTTCGATATGGACGTGATGACCGCGGTGTCGCCCTTCTGGTCGGTGGTAACGGCCATAGCCGGCACCATAAGAATGTCCTTGCGGTCCGAAATGCGGATCTTTATGTTGGCCGTCATCTGGGAGCGGAAGAAAGGCGGGACCTGTTCGGGCCGTATCTTAACGGTGTAGGTCACCACGTTGCTCTTGGTGGTGCCCTCGTCGAGGATCTTGAAGACGCGGCCGCGCACGGTCTTGTCCGGGTAGGCGTCGAGCACTATGGAGGCCTTCTGCCCCAGCTTCACCTTGCCTATGTCGGATTCGTCCAGGCTCGCCGCCACTATCAGCTTGTCCGAGATGGCGAACAGCACGGTACCGGCGCTCACGGTCTGCCCTTCCACTATATTGCTCAGGATGAGCGTGCCGTCGATGGGGGAAATAACTTTTATGGGCTTATAGGTCTCCTGCCACTGTTTGTACTGGTCGTCGCCGGCCGCCCGAGCGGCGTCCAGGATGGCCACACGGTCGGAGGAACTCATGAGCGCCAGCACCTGCCCCGCTTTTATGCGGTCCCCTTCCTCCACCAGGATCTTCTCTATGCGCCCGGAGGCCGAGGGCTGGATCTCCACGCGGTTCTCGGGCCCCACCACGCCGGTGGTGTCCACCATTTCGGACAGGTCCCGGAGCTGCGCCTGTGCGGTCACGTACTTGGGCGCCTGCGCGGCGTTCTTCTTTTTGAAGGCGTAGAAACCGCCGCCCGCCAGAATTACGGCCGCCGCTATGATGATGGTCTTTTTCATAAGTTTTCCGTCTCCGTGCGAAACTATTTCTCCATTCCCACGCCCAGCAGCTGCTCCAGCGACAGTTTGCGGCTGTGCGCGGCGCGGGCGTAATCCAGCTGGTTAAGGTCCGAGTCCACGAAATTCTGCTCCACGTTCTCCAAGTCTATAAAGCTGATCTTGCCGGCCATGTACTTGATCTGGGCTTCCTTGTAGCGCTCCTCGTTGGCCTTCAGCAGCGACGTGTTGGCGCGGGCCGTTTCGGCGGCGCTCAGGTAGTCGTCATAGCCGGAGCGCAGCGCCGCCGCCAGCGCTATGCGCGCGGCCTTATAGTCCTCCTCGGCCGCGGCCAGGGCCTTTTTATAGGCGGAAAGGTTGTTGAAATAGTACGTGGGACCGCCGGAGAAGATGGGGAGGCTCAGGCTCAGCCCCATGGACCAGCTCTTGCTATCCGGAAATTCCTGGTCCCCGCTCCAGCCGTAGGAGCCGTTGGCCCGCAGGGAGGGCATGGCGTAGTAGCCCGCGGAATTCTTCCGCTCCTTAGCGGACTCCAGCGTTTTTTTGGCGGACGTGATGCGGGGAGATTTCTCCAGCGCAAGGTTCACGTCGTCCTCGCCCATGTTGAAATCCGGAACTCCGATGTCGCCGGAGGCGGCCACCGGCCTCGTGCCCTCCAGACCGATGGCTTCCAGCAGGGCGCGCTGCGCCGAGGCCAGCTGGCGTTCGCTCTTCTTAACGGACACGCCGGAGTTCTCGGCCAGCGCCTCGGTGTAGAGGGCGTTGCCCTTGGATTCCATGCCGCTCTCGTACTTCAGGCGGATGAGCCTGGCGTTCTCCTGGCGGATGCTGTAGATCTTCTTCTGCACCTCCACCCGGCGTTGGGCGAACAGCAGGTCCTCGAAGGCCCCGGCCAGCGCCTGGCGGGCCGTTGCGGAGGCGGCGCGGTAGTCGGCCTCGGCTTTTTCCCTGGAGATACGCGCGCTCTTCACGCTCGACACCGTGCGCAGGTTCAGAAGCTCCTGGGAAGCGGAAACAGAGGCGCCCCACCGGTTGGAGGGAGAAGCCCCGTCCCCGCCGCTGCGCGAAACGGAATGGGAAACGCTGACCTGCGGCATATAGGAGTTGAGCCCGGCCAGGTAATTATAATCGGCCTGTTCCATGGACGCCCGCGCGGCTTTCACCGCTGGATTGTTCTCAAGGGCCAGGCGCTTGGCCTCGTCCCAGGTAAGCGCGAGCTGCTGCTGGGCGGCCAGCGGGGCGGCCGCGGCCAGGGTGACGGCCAGCATAAGGAATATCTTTTTTATGGTCATAATGTAGCCGACTGACACTGCGTTCTATAATAGCAACGCTGGGGAGGCCGGTTTTATTGCATATTTTTTACCGGTCGGTAAGAAATTGTACAAAAACGGCCCCCCCGGAACACGGGAAGGCCGCTTTTACCTCAGGAAAAACTACTTCAGTTTTTCCTGGCCCGCAAAAGAACGCTCCAATTTAAAACCGGCCAGCTTTTCCCTGTCCTCCGCGGACGCAGAGCCCGCGATGTGGGCGGCCAGCGCCTCGCCGAGGCCCGGGCCAAGCATAAAGCCCTGCCCGCACATGCCGACGGCAAGGACATAACCCTTAAGTCCCGCCGGGAAGTCAACCACGGGGAAACCATCCGGGGTCATAGGGTAGAGGCCGCGCCAGGTGCGGCGCACCTTCAGGTTGGCCAGGTTAGGCATCAGGTTTATCATGCGCCTGGAAACTTCCGGCAGGAATTCCGAGGTGGACCGCCTGTCGTCGCCCCAGATGGGCGGCTGAGGCGTGAGGCAGAACACTATCTGGCCTTCCCAGTTCTGGTAGAAATAATAATTCTTGGACTTATCTCCGGGGCGGATGTCCACCACCATGGGCTCGAAGAAGCGGTCCGCCGGCTCGGTGATGCCGGCCTCGTGGCAGTCCGGCCTGACCGGCACCTTAACGCCTGCCTTCAGCGACACTTCGGCGGCCTGCGCGCCGGCCGCGTTGACCACCCATTTGGCCGAATAGCGGCCCTGCGTGGTAAGCACGCCCTTCACGGCGCCTGCGCCGGAAAGGAGCTCCGTGACCGGTTCGCTGAACCGGAACTCGGCGCCGAGCTTAACGGCCCGGCGGTAAAAAGCGTTAACGCTGAGCAGCGGGGAAGCGGAGCCGTCCCCGGGGGACCAGGTGCCGCCGCGCAGGTCCTTTTCGGCCACGCCTGGCACCAGCGCCTTCACCTTATCGGGGCCCACCCAGTCTATATCGAGCCCGAAACCTTTCTGGACCTTCAAGAGCTCCTTTAAAACCTTTTCGTCGTTCTCGGTATAGACCGGAAAAAGGTAACCGCCCTTTATCCAGCCTATATCGTCGCCGTGCTTTTTTTCCCAGGTGGAAAAGATCTCAAGGCTGCGCAGGCAGGTCTTTATTTTAGAGCCGTCGGAATGGGTGGCCCGCACGCCGCCGATGGCGCATTTGTTCTGGCCCTGGCCGGGCGACGCGGCGCCGTCCAGCACCAGCGTGCGGAGTTTGCGCTCCGCCAGCGCCATCGCCAACGGCGTGCCGATGCTGCCCGCGCCTATTATTATAACGTCGTAGTTGGTCTCGGTCATAAGATCTCCGTTAAAAGCCGCTCCAACTGGCCTTTTCGTCCGCCTCTGTCTGGCACTTAACGCCGGAGAAGACGCCCAGCGGCGCCTCCACGAACAGCGGCCGCTTGGTGAAGGCCGTTACCTCTTTGGGGTCCACGCCTTCGCTGCGGAAGATGTTCAGAAGCATGGCCGAGCAGGTCTTGGCGCCGCAGGCGCCCATGCCGGCGCGGGTAACGGCTTTAAGCTGGTTAAGGTCGCGCATCCCGGCGCGGATGGCGCGGCGTATCTCGCCCAGCGTCACGCGCTCGCAGCGGCAGATCACCGTTTCGTCGTCGGCCCTGGCCAGGTCGGCGGGGGACTTCACGCCTTCCTCGGCCGGATAGAGCCGCAGCGAGGCTATAAGGTCGGCCTTTTCCGGGGAGGTCTTCACTATGATTATCAGCGTGTTCTCCGCCTTGAAATCCTTCACGTCCAGCACCTCGGCCTCGCCAAGGTCGGCGCCCTCCCAGCCGGTCAGGCTCACTTTGTCGCCTTTTTTTACCAGGCCGCGGCCGATCTCGAACGGCACCGCCACCGAGGGATACTTGGCGTCCTTGCGGTAATCCACCAGGGTCACCGCGAGGCCGGGGCAGATGAGCAGGCACTTGAAGCAGCCGATGCAGTCGCCCGCGAAGTGCGGCGTGTTCATAATGCTCTCGCCGGAAAGTTTGATGGATTTCTTGGGGCAGACCGTCACGCACGGGTTGCACGGTATCTCCTGGCGGCAGTGCAGCACGGGGTAGACCGGCTTGTCATGGTCCTTCCGCGCCGGCGTCCTGGTCTCGCCGGGGCGGGACTTGAGGACCTCCAGCCGGTCGAACCAGAATTCCGGCACCGGCGCGGCCATAACGCCGAGCGTTTTAAGCACCTTATGGGCGGTGATCTTGCCGCTGAACATGGCGGCGGAGGCCTCGGCTATTTCCTCGGCGTCGCCGCACACGAAGGACTCCATGCCGGCCTCTCGGGCCTGCGCGTGGAACTCGTCCACGGAACTCAGGCCCACGGCGATAAGCAGCGTGTCGGCCTTGAAGGTTTTTTCGGTGCCCGGCAGCGGGCGGAACTTCTCGTCGACGGCGGCTATCGTTACGGACTCCAGGCCCTCTTTGCCGTCGGCGCGCAGTATGGTATGGCGCGTGTAGACCGGAATACCGAGGCGTTTGATCTTATCCTCGTGCACTTTATAACCGCCGCAGCGGGCCTGCGCCTCTATCAGCCCCACCACCTTTATGCCTGCCTGCGCCGCGTGGTAGGCCGCTATCAGCCCCACGTTGCCGCCGCCTACGATGAAGAGGCGTTTGGCCGGCCGCACCAGGTCGCGGTTCACCAGCGTCTGGAAGGCGCCGGCGCCGTACACGCCCGGCAGGGTGTTGCCCGGAAAAGCCAGCGACTTCTCGCGGGCGCCGGTGGCGCTGATCACGGCCTTGGGCCGCACCAGGCAATATTTATCGCCGCGCAAAATGCCCACCTTCCTGTCGGAAAAGACCGCCAGGCAAGTGGCGTTGGCCCAGGCCTTCACGGAAGGATATTCTTTCAGCTGCTCTTCGAGTTTCTCGCCGATATCTATGCCGCGGGTGCCGGCGTAACAATCCTCCACCGAACCGAAAAATTTATGGGTCTGCAGCACCAGCTTGCCGCCGAAACGGTCCTTGTCGTCTATTATCAGGGTGCTGACGTTGAGTTTGCCGAGCTCGGCCGCGGCCGCGAGGCCCGAAGGGCCGCCGCCGATTATCAGCGCGTCCACATCCAGTTCTTCCACCCGGCCGAACTCCTGCACGCAGGCAACGCGCGGCAGGCGGGCGGTGCCCTTCATGGTCTCCACCTTCATGCCCTCGCGGACCGGGGTCACGCAGGACTTAACCGTCAGGCCGTCGGCTATTACGGAGCATTGCGCGCACTGGCCGTTGGCGCAGAAGATGCCCTGAGGGCTGTTATCCTTCTTGTGGCGGCTGAAGATCTTGATCCCGTTGGCGTAGAGCGCGCTGGAAATGGCTTCGCCTTCCAGGGCGGAACAGGGCTTTGCGTCGAAGGTGAAAGACAGGGTCTTTCTCTCTTCCGGCTGGAGCACGGGGTGTTCGGTTATTCTTTCCATGGTGGTCCTCTCGGCGGGGCGTGAAAAGCCCCTGAATATACTACAAAAATATCGCGGGCCGCCGCCCGCGGCCCTGTTGGTATAATAGCCCCAGTACTCTGGAGGGTATAATGAAAAGACTTATTTTAGTATCCGTTCTTGCTTTTTCCGGCGCAGCCAACGCGGCCGAGAAGCTGGACTTCACCGACTCCTCTTTCGCGGCCCAGCTCACGGCGCCGGCGGTAACTCCCGAAGTGGCCGAGGTCCCGGCCCCGGCGCGCGCACGGGCCGGCCACTACGTGCAGGTCTCCGGCTACGTCAACCTCAACGGCAACGGCTGGATGCCCGGCCCCGACGGCGGCTTTACCAGCGTAACGCTGAACGGCTACGGCACCTTCAGCGGCGCCGAGGGCGTCACCAGCAACAACACCTACATCAACACCTCGGTCTCGCTGTGGGTACGCCCCAACCAGTACGTCTTCCAGACCGTGTGGCCCAGCGTCTACGCCACATTCTACAAGAACGGAAAGATAGTCGGTTCCACCAACATGACCGGCAGCATCTCCGTCTCCGGCTGGCCGAGTTCCAACTTCTTCAGCCTCAGCGGCAGCGGCTACCTCAGCGGCTCCATCTACGTGGAGGACGCGCCTTAACCAAAGCGCGCGCCGATGAAAAGAGCGGCCCAAAGCCGCTCTTTTTATTTTAAAATATGCCTATGAAGATCCTGGAAGGTAAAACCCTGTCGGCGCAGATCCTTGCCGCGCTGCCCGCGCGCGTGGAGGCCGTAAAGGCCGCCCTGGGCCGTCCCCCGTCGCTGGCCATCATAAACTATTTCGCCGACTCCCCTTCCGCGGTCTACGTGAAGCGCAAAGTAGCGGCCTGCGAGAAACTGGGGATAAAGGTTGAACTTTTCTCGCCCGCCGCTGCCGAGGGCTACCCCGCCTTCAAGGCCCTGCTGGCCCGCCTGGGCGCGGACCCGGCGTATGACGCCATAATGCTGGAGCGGCCCCTGCCCGACGGCTTCGAGACTTTGGAGACCTGGGACGCGCTGCCGGCCGCCAAGGACGTGGACGGGCTCTCAACCCTTAACATGGGCCGCCTGTTCATTTCTAAAAAATTCTCCGAAATAGAGGCGGGCGGCTACTTTGTGCCCTGCACCGCCCTTGCGGTGATCCGCCTGCTCAAATTCCACGGCATAAACCCGTCCGGCCTTAACGTGGCGGTAGCCGGCCGCTCGGCCGTGGTGGGCCGGCCGCTCGCGCAGATGCTGACCGCGCTGGACGCCACCGTCACCGTCTGCCACACCCGTACCAAAGACACCGCCGCCGTTTTTAAAACCGCCGACCTGGTGGTCACCGCCGCGGGCAAGGCCAAATGGCTGAAGAAAGACCTGCTGCCGGCGGGGGCCACGGTCATAGACGTAGGCACCAATTTCGACGAGAACGGCCGTATGTGCGGCGACGCGGACTTTGCCGCTCTCGAAGGCCACGCCGCGGCGGCCTCGCCGGTTCCCGGCGGGGTGGGCCCTGTTACGCTGGCCTGCCTGATAGAGGCCGCGGTCCGCGCGGCCGAACTGGCCGCCAGGGCCGGGTCCGGCCCGGAAAATAAGAAAGGGGGAATAATCCTCACATGAACAGACACCTGAAACTTGCCATGTCGGCGCTGCTGCTGGCGGCTTTCTGCCTGCCGGCCCTGGCGCAGGAAGAAGAAGCCGCGAGCGGCGCTCCAACCGAGAACTCCGAGGCTAAACCCGCGGCCAAACCGGCCGCAAAGCCCGCCGCTAAAAAACCGGCAAAGAAAAAGGCCAAAAAAAAGAAGCCGGCGGAACCCGTCTCCGAGTATAAGTTCACCGCCGCGGAGAGCGTGCCCACCTACAAGTTCGACAAGAAGGCCAACCCGATAGTTAAGGACTCCAAGAAAAAGAAACCGGCCAAGAAGGGGGCCAAGGGCAAGAAGGCCGCCGCGCCGGCCACCAAGCTCAAAACAACCAAGCCCATAGCCGAACAAGGCCAGGCCCCGGAGCAGCAGGGCGCGCCCCAGGGTTCCCCGCAGGACGGCGGCGGGGAAGAATAGTGGCCGACCTCCTGGTAAAACTTTACGACCTCCCGCCGGCGGCGCCGGCGCTGGAAAAACTGCGCGCGGCGGGCGTGGAGATAAAACGCGCGATAGGCCCGGAAAAACACGCTATAGTCGAATGGGCGGAAAAGAAATTCTCCCGCGCGTGGGCCTCGGAATGCGACGCGGCCATCTCCGGCAGCCCCTCCACCTGCTTTATCGCGGTAAAAGACAAGGCGATAATAGGTTTCGCCTGCTACGATTCCACTTCAAAAGGTTTCTTCGGACCGATAGGCGTGGACGAGGCCGCGCGAGCCGGCGGCCTGGGAAAAGCCCTGCTCATCAGGACGCTGGAAGCCATGCGCGAGGCCGGCTACGGCTACGCCGCCATCGGCTGGGCGGGACCGGTGGATTTCTTTAAGAAGACGGTCGGAGCCACCGTCATCGAAGGCTCCGAACCCGGAGTCTATAAGCACATGGTGAAAGCCGGGCCCCGCTGAAAATGAAACCCCCGGCGGATTGGCACCGCAATTTCTTCGACAATTCCTTCTATAATCCCGCCTCCCCGGCGGCCGTGGCCCACGCCCCGGCCGAGGCGGCCTTCGTCCTGAAAGCACTGCAGCTAAAAAAAGGAGCCGCCCTGTTGGACCTGTGCTGCGGCCCGGGCCGGCACGCGGTGGAGTTCGCAAAGAAGGGCCTGGCGGTGACAGGCTACGATTTTTCCGGAGAATACCTTTCCGAAGCCGCCGCCAGGGCAAAGAAAAAAAAGATCGCCCTCGAACTGTTCCGCGGCGACATGCGCCGCCTGCCCTTCAAAGAAGAGTTCGACGCGGCCGTGAACCTGTTCACCAGCTTCGGTTATTTCGTGAAATACTCCGACGACCTGAAAACCCTGAAAGGCGTCGCCCGCGCGCTCAAGCCGGGCGGCCTTTTCCTGATAGACATAATAAACGGGGACCTGATCCGGCGCAATTTCACTCCGCGGGACTGGCACGACCTGGGCAACCATTACCTGCTGGAAAGCCGGCGCCGGTTCAAGGACGGGCAGGTGAACACCTGGACCCGTATAGACAAGAAGACCGGCAGGATACAGGAGCGCACCTTCTTCGACCGCATGTACGACCGGCGCTCGCTGGCGGCGGCGCTGAAAAAGGCCGGGTTGCGCCCGCTTAAATTCTGGGGCGGCTTTAACGGCCGGCCCCTTTCCGCCAAGAGCGTCCGCCTCATCTGCCTGGCCGACAGACCCTGACACCGTTATATCGAGGCTTCGCCTCGATATAAAAAAGCCCCGCGCCGCCCGTAAGGGAGCGCGGGGCCTTTCTTTGGCGGCTTACTTCAGTTCGAACGTCTCTATGTTGCTGGCTTCGGTCCCCGAGGAGAGCGGGCCGGAGCGGAAGAACTTCACTGTGACCACGTATTTGCCCGGCTTGGGGGCGTCCATGAGCTTCAGCTCGTAGGAACCGGCCACGTCATAGGCCTGGGTCACGTTGAACTTCACGAAGGAGTTCAGGACCTGGTCCACCGGCGTGTTGGGGCCGATATCAGGGATGTTCATCCCGTCGGCGGTGATGGTGATCTTCTCGCCGCGGAAATAATCCGCACGGTTGTCCTTGAGGATGATGCGCACATCTCCGGAGGTGGTGATGCCGGCGTAGGTCATCTCCAGTTCCTTTCCGCTGGGCTGGGAAGGCTTCTTCCTGCCGGGCGTCATGGTGAAGATGGTGCTGCGCCGGAAGAGGCCGTCGTCGTTCTGGGAAGAAACGGCGTATTCATAAAGCATCCCGTTGAGATTGACGTCCACGGACTTGGGCGCGCGCATGCAGACCTCGAGGCGCTCGGTCTCCCAGGCTTCCAGCTGGCGCGGGCCGATGTTAACGGTGACCTTGCGCTTGTGGTAGTTGGTGGCCGGGCGGCAGGGGCCCTGGAAACCATGGTCGTAGGTCATGCACTCCTGGCCGTACTCCTCCATGATCATATCCATGGTCTGGCTGAGCGGGCTCTGGGCGTTGAACTCCATGGTCCGGCAGCTCTCGCGGTAACCGCCGAAGTGGTACTGCGAGGACGGCTGGTTGGGATGGTCCCAACCGGGGTTATAGGGCGGGGGAACCGGAGGGTAATGCGGGGGCGGGGGAGGCGGGTAACCGGGGTGGCCGCCAGGCTGGCCGGGGTGTACCGGCGGGGGAGGCGGAGGATACCCGGGATGACCGCCGGGGTGGCCGGGCTGGCCCGGATGCTGGGGGAACTGCCCGGGCGGGGGGGGCTGGTGGCCGCCGCCGGCGAGATCTGAAACTATATCCAGTATCCCGATGGCCGTATCTAAACCGCCGGCCTTGTTACCGTCAAAGTCTACTTCGGCTGCGCGGACAGCCGCCGACACGCACATCAGCGCCGCGAACATGAACGCAACTTGTTTTTTCATCTTTCCTCCGTGGAATTACCGGACGCGCCAGAAAGCGTATCCGGCTCCTAAAAAGATTCTTTCAAAAACAAGGAATGTCCGATAGGTACGATGGGCCCAGCCGGGCGTGGTTTTTAGGCCCCCGCGGGACCGGGACTTAAAGGTAGTCTCAAATAGCGGTCTCGGCCAGGACGGCCCGGATCTCGGCGGCTATCTTGTCTATGTTCTCCATCTTGGAGAGCATGCGCCGCACCTGCGGGTGCTTCGCCACCTCGGTGCGGCTGACGGTATTGAAATGCGAGGCGGTGACCACCACGACCGGGATGGAAGAAAGGGCCGGGTTGCGGCTCAGTTCGGATATCAGCCGCAGGCCGTCGAAATCAGGCATGCCTATGTCGGTCACCACGCAGGCGACGCCGCCCTCGAGGCAGAGCGCTATGCCCTGCAGGCCGTTGTGTCCCACTACCACGTCGAATTCTTCCTCCAGCGAGGCGCGGATGAGTTCGGCGAAAACCTCGTTGTCGTCAAGCACGACTATTTTCTTGCGGCCTTCCATGGCGATAGTATATCACTTCCCCGCGGCCAGCTGGCCGCAAGCCGCGGCGATGTCGGCGCCGCGTTCCTGCCGCAGGTAGGTGCGCACGCCGGCGGCTATCAGCTCCAGCTGGAACGCTTTGACGCGCGGGAATTCCCCGCCGGGTCCGCCGGGCGGGTTGTAGGGGATAAGGTTTACCCGGCAGGGGATGTCGCCTATCAGCCGGGCCAGCAGCGCGGAATCCTCCGGCCGGTCGTTGACGCCGCAAAACAGGATATATTCGAACATCACCAGCGCTTTGCGGACGCGGCAGTACTCGCGGACGGCGGCGACCACCTTTTTTATGGGATAGACCTTTTCCATGGGCGCCAGGCGGGCGCGCTGTTCCTCGTCGGCGGCCACCACGGAGACGGCCAGCCGCACCTTCAGGTCCGAGGCGGTCAGTTCTTCTATCACCGGGATCACGCCTATGGTGGACAAGGTCATTTTGGCCTGGGGGAAATGGCGGCCGCGGCTGTCGGAAAGTATCAGGACGGCTTTCTTTACGTTCTCCCAATTAAGGAAAGGCTCTCCCATACCCATAAAGACCAGGCTGTTAAGCGTGCCGGCCTCTTTCAGGCAGGCCTCGAACTGGTCCACTATCTCCGAAGGCGCCAGGGAACGCCTGAGCCCCAGGGCCCCGGTGGCGCAGAAGGTGCAGCCGCAGGAGCAGCCCGACTGGGAGGAAAGGCACGCGGCCAAACGGTCTTTGGCCGGCAGCACCACGCATTCGGCCGGGGCACCGTCGGAGAACCGCAGGAGCATCTTTTTAGTGCCGTCGCGCGACACCTGCGTGCGCTCCGCGGCTGCGCGGGGGGAGAGCGAGAACGCAGGAACGAGCGCCTTGCGCACGCGTTCAACCACGCCGGGCAGGGCGGCCAGGTCCGCAGCGCCGCGCTTATGCACGGCTTTGAACACCGCCTCGGAGTGGGACGGCTTCTCGCCCAGCGCGGCCAGCGCCGCCGCCAGCTCCGGCCTCGTTAAATTTCTTAAGTCAGGTTTCATGCATATGCGGACTATACGGCTGGCCGGGTGGGCGGGACAATGCCCCGGCCTCCCCGCACGCGCGTCTTTTAAGCGGCTAACTCGAACATTTTGTCTATGGCGACCTTGGCGCGGGCCGCGATGTCGGCCGGCACGGTCACCTCTACGGCCGCCGGGGCTTTGAGCAGCGCCAGCACGCTGTCCAGAGTGATGGACTTCATGTACGGGCACAGCCGGCACATGGCTATAAAGTTCTTTTCCGGGAATCGCAGCTTCGCCAGTTCGCCGAAACCGCATTCCGTCACCAGCAGGTAGGCCGCAGCGTTAGTGCTTTCCACGTAACGCATCATGTCGCCCGTGCCGCCCATAAAATCCACGGCCTTTATCAGTTCCGACGGGCACTCCGCGTGCGCCAGCGCCACCAGCCCTGGATAGCGCTTGCGGTAAACCTCTATCAGCGCCGGGTCGAACTTCTCGTGCACCACGCAGGTGGCGTTCCAAAGGAAAATATCTTTGCCGGGCGTCTTGCCGAGCTCCTTGGCCAGGTTGGCGCCCATAAAGCGGTCCGGAACAAAGATAAGCGCCTTATGTTTCTCGTACAGGCGCCGCAGGATCTTTGAGGCGTTGGCGCTGGTGACGATGCAGTCCGATTCCGCCTTCACTTCGGCCGAGGTGTTGATGTAGGTAACTACGGGCAGGCCGGGGTGCTCCGCCTTGAGCCGCCTTACGTCCGCCGCGGTTATCCCCTCGCTCAATGAGCAGCCGGCGTTCTTCGAGGGCACATACACCCGCTTCGAGGGATTTAGGATCTTGGCCGTTTCGGCCATGAAATGCACGCCGCAGAAAATTATCTCGGCCGCCGAGGTCTTGCGGCAGTCGTCGGCAAGCTTGTAGGAGTCCCCCACCAGGTCGCCTATGCCCAGGATGATGTCCGGAGCCTGGTAGACGTGCGCGCAGACCACGGCCCCGCGCTCTTTTTTGCGGCGGTTTATCTCCAGCGTCAGCGCGGCCACGCGCGCCAAATCTCCCTGCGCGCAGCGGTGGTGCAGTCCCAGCGCCGTCAGCCGGCGCAACTCGTCCTGTGTTCCCTTTTCCATCAGCCTTTAAGCGTCCACTTGCCAAGGATGTCCGGGTGGTTGGTAAAAATGCCGTCCACGCCTATCTCTTTGAGCCGCAGGGCGTCCTTCTTCTCGTTGACCGTGTAGACGCAGACGCGGAAACCGGCCTTTTTTATTTTCAGAAGGTTGAACTTGAACGCGATGCGCAGCGCCAGGTGGAAATTCACGGCGCCCACGGCCTTGGCTTTTTTCAGGGCCGGCAACAGCAGCACGGTGCTCAGGTTGTGGCCGAGATACGCGAGTTTAATTTCGGGAGAGAGTTCCCTGAAGCGTTTCAGCGTGCCATGATCGAAGCTGGAGACCACGGTCTTCTCGAACAGCCCGCGCTTGCTGCGCAGGAACGCCAGCAGTTTTTCCTCGATGCCCGGGTAAACGTTGTGGTCGTTCTTCACCTCGAAATTCAGCCAATGCGAGGGTTTTTCGATGATGTCCATCACCTCTTCGAGGCGCGGAACGTACTGAAAGCCCTTGTCGCGCCGGAAAGTGGCTGCGACGTTGTATTTTTTCAGCTCGGCGTAGGTGAGGTCGGCTATGCGGACGGCGTGGCCCGCGGTGCGCTTCAGGTCGAAATCGTGGTGCACCACCAGGATGCCGTCCTTCGTCTGGTGCACGTCGAACTCGAAATCGTGCGAGCCCATTTCCACGGCCAGCGCAAAAGACTTGAGCGTGTTTTCCGGCGCGTAAGCGGAAGCGCCGCGGTGCGAGATTATCCTCATATGAAAAGCTCCTTCAGGGCGGAGAACCGCTCCTCGCTATACTCGAATCCGATCATCTTGTCGCGTTCGGAACCGGGCCCGTGGAAATCGCTGCCGGCGCTGACAAAGAGCCCGTGCCGGGCGGCCAGTGAAACGAACTCCGCGGTGGCTACGCCGGTGTGCGCGGGATAGTAAGCCTCCAGCCCGTCGAGGCCGGCGGCTTTCCAGGCGGCAAGGTCCATTACTTTGGCCACCACGCCCGGGTGGGCCAGCACGGCTTTGCCGCCGGCGTCCTTGACGGCCCTTATAGCCTCTTCCACGGTAGGCCCGTTGGGGGCCACGTAGGCGGGGGCGCCGGGGGCGAGGTAGCGTTTAAAGGCCTGGTTGCGGCTGGGTACCAGTTTGCGCGCGCGCATCACGTCGGCCACGTGAGGGCGGCCCACGGTGCGGCCCTGCGGCACAGGCAGTTCTTCGAAGGCTATCTCTATCCCCAGGCCGCGCAGCAGTTCCAGGATCTTTTTTATACGCACTATGCGCCGGCCGCGGAATTCCAGCAGCCGCTCGGCCAGCCGCGGGTCGTTCACATTCACTCCGTAGCCCAGGATATGCAGGTTCTCGTGCAGGCCGGTGCTTATTTCCACGCCGTAGCAATACCGGATGCGCTCGGCCTTCAGGGCGGGCTCCAGTTCGGCCCAGCCGCCGGTCTGGTCATGGTCGGTAAGGGAAAAATAGTTTATGCCGGCGCGCGCAGCCTCGCGGGCCAGCTCGGCCGGGGTCAGCGTGCCGTCCGAATAAGTGGAATGGGTGTGAAGGTTGATCAGGGCCATAGCGCGGGCGCGGGACTCGGCGTCCCGCGCCCCGGCCTGGGTACGAGGTTCAGCCTACCGCTATCTCTTTTACCTCGGGAACCTCTTCCTTTATCATCCGCTCCACCACGTTCTTTAGCGTCATGGTGGCGTGGGGGCAGCAGCCGCAGGCGCCGGTCAGGCGGACGGTTACCACGCCCTTCTTCTCGTCCACGGAGACCAGTTCTACCGAACCGCCGTCCGCCGCGAGCATGGGCTTTATCTTCTCTATGACTTTGGAAACTTTGTCTTTCATAGGGGCACCTCTTGATAAATTATACCATGCCGGACGGCCGGTCTAAGGGCCCAGGCCGGGGTAGGCCCGATACCCCGCCCCCGCTGGGCCAGGAGGCACTCCCGCAAAGGCCTCCGACCTATTAAGATATACCCATAGCGCAAAGATAAAGGACTCAAATGAAGAACTACGCTTTAACCTTCGCACTGCTTGCCGCCCTGCTCCCGGCCGCCAACGCGCAGCCGGACACGGCGCTGTCCCAGCTCCTGGACGCTTCTTCCCCTTCGCTTCAGACCCCCGCCGCGCCGAGGCCCGACAGGTCCGCGGCCTGGGACGCCTCCGCGCCGTTCTCTTACCACCAGAAACCCGCCGGGATAGTCTCCCGCGGCCGCTCGGCCGTGAAGGTGCGCAACGTGCGCTGGGGCGCAAGACCCGCCGACGGCAAGAGCCACCGCTGGGAAACCGCTTCCGTTTTCCCCGAGCTGCTGGAGAAGGCCTACTACGGCCTGCGCACCGCCGGCACAGGCCATTCCTTCCTGGTCTTCGTATTCAAGGACGGCGGCTTCTCCAATTCTTCCGGAGAGACCTCGCGGGCGCTGACCATAGGCGCCGAGCCCTACACCCGCGCGCCCGAGGGCTACGTCCGCTCCAACGACCTGCGCAACCGCTACCCGCTGGTCTGGAACCTGACGACGCTGGACAACTACGCCGATTTCAACGTTAACTCCTACGGCTCCGACGTACAGCTTTCCCCGGTCAACCTGCCGCGCGAAGAAGCCATCCGTCTGCTCAACGCGGCGCTGGAAAAAGTGGAGGCCGCGGCCGCGGCGCCCCAGACCCATGTCCTCTACGCCAACAACTGCACAACTTCGGCCGTGGCCCTGCTTAACTCCGCGCTGCCCGAAAACCTGCGCATCCCGCTTAAACGGCTGCTGCTGACCAACCCGGACGCGGCCTTCCCGAGGAAAGCCGTGGCCAGGTACACGGAACTCGGGGTGCTTTCGGCCGGGACGCTGCTGTTTAACTCCTCCAACTACGCCGCCGCGGAGAAGCTGGCCGCGGAATAATTTGTAGAATTCCACTGATGCCCGAAACCTTCAAGAAGAACTCCGGGAGCGGCGACCTGGGCTTCACCGACCTGTTCGGCGGCCGGCGCGTGCCCAAAACGCACCGCCGCGTTAAGCTCAACGCGCTGCTCGACGACCTTTCCGCGCTGCTGGGCCTGCTGAAGACCGGCGTGCGAGGAGCCGCGGACCGCCGGGAGCTTACGGCGGCGCAGGCGGGCATAGTAAAAGCCTCCGGGCTGATAGCCGGGGCCAGGGGCGGCCTGAAGCCGGAGACCGCGGCGCTGGAAAAACTCATAGCGCTACGCGCGGCCGGGGTTAAGCCGCCTAAAAAATTCGTCCTGCCCGGCGCCAACGAAACCGAGGCTCTTTGCCACCTGGCCCGCGCCAAGACCCGCGTCTGCGAAATACTGGCCTGGGAGATAAAGGCAAAAGAACCCGCCGTATTCCTCAACCGCCTGTCGGACTACCTGTTCCTCGCGGCGATAAAACACTCCAGGGGAAAATAACCCGCCTGGCCGGCAAAAGAAAAACCGCCCCTTCGGGCGGTTTTTTTGCGCGGTCACGGGCGCGCGCTGCTACATCTTTTCCGGAGCGGACACGCCCAGCAGGCCCAGCCCTTTGGCTATCACGCCGTTCACCGACTTCAGCAGGAACAGCCGGAACGCGGAAACTTCCTTGTTTTCCGGGTCCAGCACCTTGTTCCTGTCGTAGAAGGAATGGAACAGCGCGGCCAATTCCGTCAGGTAGGTGGTCAGGTGGTGGGGGGACTGGTCCCGGGCGCAGTCGAAGAGCGCCTTCTCGAACCAGAGCAGCTTCAGCATCAGCGCGCGCTCGTCCGCGTTCACCGCGGCCCGGGCCTCGTCGAAAGCGGCCGCCGGGTCCACGCCCTTCTCCGCCGCGTTGGCGAAGATGGA
>JACRER010000001.1 GCA_016234365.1 Elusimicrobiota bacterium
GGAGAAGGCGAAAAAAATGCACCTGAGGGAGAGAATACTGGACACCAACTGACATGCCTGAAAAGCACGCAAAAAACGCTCAGCAACTAAAAGGACAGCGGGCTACCGCTTGGGGAACATTCTTAGATGAGTTGACACGGGCCCGCCGGGTGTGGCCCGGGCGCGCGGTTTCCGGCTATAATATCCGCATGAAGGCCCGGTACGCTTTTGCCCTTGCCCTGCTGGCCCTGCCGGCGGCGGCCGGGGCCTACCCGCTGGACGCGCGCCTCGGCGCGAAACTGAAAGCGCAGTTCGAGGCGGAGATAAGTTCGGCGCCTTCCGGACGGGAGCTGCTGGAGCGCCTGCGCGCGGCCGGGCCGGAGTACGCCGCCCTGAAAGTTCTGGTCCGCGGCGATTCCGCGGAGCGTTTTGCGGGCTTCTCTTCCGAAGATAACGCCATTTACATCAATTCACGCTACCTCCTGAAGTTCTTCGAAGCCAAAGGGTTCAAGGACCGCGAGGTGGTGGAGGTGCTCTGGAGCAATAAAAAAGTCCGCGGGGAGTTCGTGCGGTACTTCAACCCCGTCTACCTGCACGAACTGGTGCACGCGCTGCAGTGCGCCCTCTACCCCGAATACCGCAAGGACGCCGGGGGGAACCCGCTGGAGTTCGAGTATGAGGCTTACCTCGCCGAAGATATCTACGTGCACGAACGCATGAAGGCGGCCCCGGCGCTGCTGCGAAGGTTCATCTCCGGCGACTACACCGATATTTACACTGCCAGCGCCTTTGGCAGCTACCTTACGCTGTCCCTGGATCCGGAGCGCTACCGCGAGAAGATCCGCAAGTTTTACGAGGAGCAGCTGGGCGGCTACCTTTCCATGGAGAAGGCCCGGACGCGCAAGCGCAACGACGTGGAGGACTCCCGCATCTTCGCGCTGGCCGCCAACCGCGCGGGGGAATACGAGGAGGACGCCGCCTCGCTGGTGCGCCTTAGCGACCAGAAAGAGGCGTTCGCCCGGTCCCTGCGGGAATTCTACGAAGCGCGCTGGCCCGCTTTCAGCGCCGACGCGCTGCTGTTCATAGGCGGTATCGCGCTGGAGGAGAAGAACTACCCTCTGGCGCTGGACTGCCTGGCCGTGGCCGACGCGAATTCCCCGAAGTATAAACTGTCCGCTTCTGCGCTGGAAGCGCTTAAGACCAAGGGCGCCGTGGCGGTGCTTGAGGCGGCTTCTTTCATCCGCGACAAACACAAACGCATGGGCGTGGAAGTGCTGAGCCAGCACCTGAAATCGCTGGAGAAGGCCTGCGCCGCAACCGGGCGGCCTTTCCCCGGGGACCTGGCCGCGCTGAGGGAAAAGACCTACCCAAGGGCGGCCGCTTTTTACAGCCGAAAATACGAGCGGGAGAAGGACCCGGGCCGCAAGGATTATTACCGGGAGAACCTGGATTTCTTCGCCGCTTCCTCCGGGCCGGCGACCGCCCCCTAGTTTTTTCTTGCTTTATATACGCGAATTGGCTAAATTATTTTATAGTAGTGTTTTAGAAACGCAGCGGAGGAACCTATGATAGACATCGCAAAGAATATCGCTACCACCCCGAGGCGCACCAAAGCTTCCGTCATCCGCGAACTGCTCAAGACCACTAACCAGCCCGGCATAATTTCCTTCGCCGGCGGCCTGCCCGCCCCCGAACACTTCCCTTACGATTTCGTGGCCGACTGCGTAAAAGAGATCATGTCCAAGAAGGGCAAAGTGGCCCTGCAGTACGGCCCCACCGACGGGCTGCCCGAACTGAAAGAGGAATTCGTGAAGTTCCTCAAGAAGCACGAGGGAATAGACGCCAAGCCGGAGAACCTGATCATCACCACCGCGAGCCAGCAGGCGCTGGACATGGTGGGCCGCCTGTTTATAGACGCGTCCGACCCGGTGCTGGTGGAGAAGCCCAGCTACATGGGCGCCCTGCAGGTGTTCCGCTCTTACGGAGCCGAATTCGTGGGCGTAAAGCTGGAAGATGACGGCATCAGCACCGAAGAACTGGAGGAAAAACTCCAGTGGCTGCACGCCCAGGACGAGCACTACAAATTCATTTACCTGGTGCCGGATTTCCAGAACCCCAGCGGCGTTACGCTATCCGAACCCAAGCGCAAAAGGATCATAGAACTTTCCGAAAAGTATAACGTGGCGGTCATCGAGGACTCGCCGTACCGCCAGATCCGCTTCGAGGGCACGGCGCCCAAGATGCTCTACCGCCTGGACCAAGAATCCAAGAAGACCGACAATATCATCTCGTTGTTCACTTTCTCCAAGACCTTCGCTCCCGGCCTGCGCCTGGGCATAATCCTGGGGCATCCCCAGATCATCAAGAAGATGGAGATCCTCAAGCAGTCGCTGGACCTCTGCACGTCGAGCCTGAACCAGCTCATCGCCGCGGAGTTCCTGCGCACCGGCTTCTTCGAAAAGCATATCGAAGTGGTCAAGAAAGATTACCGGATAAAGAAGAACACCATGGTGGGCGCGCTGGAGAAGTACATGCCGGACGGCGTCACCTGGACCAACCCCGAGGGCGGGTTGTTCCTGTGGGTGCGCCTGCCGGAAGGCATGAGCGCCGACGACATGTTCCAGGACGCGCTGAAAGAGAACGTGGCCTACGTTATAGGCTCCGCGTTCCACTCCGACGGTTCCGGCAAGAACACCATGCGCCTCAACTTCTCCTTCGCGAGCCCCGAGCAGATAGAAGAGGGCGTGAAGCGCCTGGCCGCCGCGGTCAAGAAGCGCCTTGTGGGGTCCAAGTAACATACAGCCGATGTCAGTATCTTCCGCGGAATTCAGCAGGAACTTGCGCACCGCCGGCGTAGTTGGAGCCGGCGGCGCCGGTTTTCCGGCCTACGTGAAGGCGCAGGGCCGGGCGGAATTCGCGCTGGTGAACGCCGCCGAGTGCGAGCCGCTGCTGAAGAAAGACCAGAAGATCCTGGAGTATTTCCCGGAGAAGGTTTTCGACGGGCTCGAACTGCTGATGGGCGCCGTGGGGGCTTCCGCCGGCGTGGTAGGCATCAAGAAGAAGCATGAAAAACTGATCCCGCGCCTGGAAGAGATAGCCAAAAGCCGCAAAAATATTTCCATCCTCAAAATGGGGGACTATTACCCCGCCGGCGACGAGCAGTGCCTTGTCTATGAAGCCACGGGCCGCGTGGTGCCGCCGGGCGGCATCCCGCTCGACGTTGGCTGCGTGGTGAGCAACGTTGAAACGCTTTATAACGCCGTCCTGGCGCCGCGTCCCGTTACCGAAACCTTTGTGACCGTGAACGGCGGGGTTAAAAAGCCCGCCACTTTCCGCGTGCCGGTGGGCGTGACCTGGCGCGAATGCGTGGAGTTGTGCGGCGGCTTTACGGTAAAGGACCCCGCCTACATAGACGGCGGGCCCATGATGGGCAAGGTGCAGACCGATTTCGACCTGCCGGTGGTAAAGGCTTCCGGCGGCATCATAGTGCTGCCCAAAACGCACCCGCTTATAGTCAAGAAAGCCCAGGGCCGCCCGACGTTCACCCGCATAGGCCGCTCGGTTTGCGACCAGTGCTCTTTCTGCACCGAGTTCTGCCCGCGCTACCTGCTGGGCCATAACGTGCAGCCGCACCGGGTGATGCGCACCATGCTTTTCTCCGGAGGGCCGGAACATAAACTGCACAGCCAGTACGGCCTGCTCTGCTGCGAATGCGCGCTGTGTTCGCTCTACTCCTGTCCGGAGGGGCTGCACCCCAGCCAGGCCTGCGTATCGGCCAAGGCGGATCTGCGCGAGCAGAAAATAGGCTTTAAGAATTCCGCGCTCAATACCGGCAAAAAGCCCGAGGCGCACCCGGTGCGCGATTTCCGCAAGGTGCCGGTTTCCAAACTCATCCGGCGGCTCGGCCTTGAGGACTACAATAAGGACGCGCCCTGGAACGGCGCCGTTTTTGCCCCGTCCCGGGTCAGGATCCTGATGAGCCAGCATATCGGTGCGCCATGTTCTCCCGTAGTGAAAGAAGGGCAGAAGGTGGAAAAGGGCGCCGTGGTGGGGGACCTGCCCGCCGATAAGTTGGGCTGCCCGGTGCACGCCAGCATTTCCGGCACCGTGGGCAAGGTAAACGAGAAATACGTGGAGATCTATGCTTAACGCTATTGGCGGGGTGGAACTTTCCAGCGTGGCCAAAGGCCTCGAGACGGCCGACGCCATGCTCAAGACCGCGAAGATAAAGCTGGTCCTGTCCCGCTCCATCTGCCCCGGCAAATATATCATCCTCGCCGCCGGCGACGTGGGCGACGTGAACGCCGCTGTGGAAGCCGGTTCGTCCAAGGCCGCGCACGCGCTGGTGGACAGCTTCGTCATTCCCAATATCCACCCGGAAGTTTTTCCGGCCATCGAGGGGACCACCGTGGTGGAGGGCCTTGAGGCCCTCGGCATTATAGAGGCTTTTTCGGTTTCCGCTCTGGTGGAGGCCGCCGACGCCGCCGTTAAGGCCGCGCCCGTGAAGCTGCTTGAGATCCGCCTGGCCATGGCGCTGGGCGGCAAAGCTTTCGTTACCCTTACCGGCCCGGTGGCCGCGGCCGAAACGGCCGTTAACGCCGGCGCGGCCGTTGTGGCCAAAAAGGGCCTGCTGGTGGAGAAAGTCGTTATTCCCCAGCCGCGCCCCGAACTCCTGCGCGAACTTATTTAAGCCGCGCTCCCCAAAATAATTGTTGTGCCGCCTCTCCCGCCATTGTATAATTGGGGGGACGTATACTTCGCGTTTTTAAGGATATATATATGGCCTCTAACAAAAGAATCCCCATGATAGCAGGCAACTGGAAGATGCACATGACGGCGAAAGAAGCCGCCGACCTGGCCGCCGCCATTAAAAAAGGCCTGGACCCGGACCTCAAACATGAAGTGCTCCTGGCCCCCACTTTTACCGCGCTGCACGCCGTGAACGCCGTGCTGGCCGGCTCTAAAATTTTCCTCTCCTCGCAGGACGTGGCCTGGGAAGAGAAAGGCGCCTTCACCGGCGCGGTGGCCCCGTCCCAGATCAAGGACGCCGGCTGCACGCACGCCATCATAGGCCACAGCGAGCGCCGCAAGATCTTCCTGGAGACCGACGAGGTCATCAACAAGAAAGTGAAGGCCGCAATAAAGGCCGGCCTGGTGCCCGTGCTCTGCATAGGCGAGACTCTGGAAGAGCGCGAAAGCCAGAAGACGTACCGCGTGCTCGAGACCCAGCTCAACGGCGCCTTCGCCGGCATCACCGCGGCCGAGGCCGCTAAAGTGGTGATCGCATACGAGCCCGTGTGGGCCATAGGCACCGGCAAGACCGCCACGCCCGACCAGGCGCAGGACGCCCACGTTTTTGTGCGCAAGCAGATGGAGCGCATTTACGGCAAAGGCTATGCCGACGCCGTGCGCATCCTTTACGGCGGCTCCGTGAAGGCCGATAACGTGGACGAACTGATGGCGCAGCCCGACATAGACGGCGCGCTGGTGGGCGGGGAGAGCCTTAAGGCCGACAAGTTCCTGCGCGTGATACACTTTCAGGCGGTACTTTCAAGATAAACTCCGAGAGGAACACAACATGGACGAGAAAATAGTCAAAGAAATGGTGGACGACATAAAGCTGCGCCAGGAGCGCGCCTCCAAAGCCGTGCCGGTGGGGATCTCCAACCGCCATGTGCACCTTACCAAAGAAGACTTCAAGACCCTCTTCGGCGCCGGCGCCGACGACACGCAGCTCAAGCCCGTGAAGCAGCCCGGCCAGTACGCCTGCAACGAGACCATTACGATAGAAGGTCCCAAAGGCTCCATCGGCAACGTACGGATGATAGGCCCGTACCGCAAATACAGCCAGGTGGAAGTTTCGCTGGGGGATACGCGCAAGCTGGGCGTGGAACCGCCCATCCGCGATTCCGGCAAACTGGACAGCACGCCGGGCATTAAGCTGGTAGGCCCGAAGGGGACCGTGACGCTGAAGCAGGGCGTGATCCTGTCCAAGCGGCACATCCATTTCAACGTGAAAGAAGGCGAGGCTTATAAGGTCAAGGACGGCCAGGAAGTGCGCGTGCTCTGCGGCAAGGGTACCGAACGCGAAACCATCTACGAGCGCGTGCTGTGCCGCGTTTCCGACGCCTACGCGCTGGAACTGCATCTGGACGTGGAAGAGGCCAACGCCGCCGGTCTTAAGAACAACGATCCGGCGTACATAGTTTAATTTCGGTAATTTAGTTCAGTCGACTGGAGGGACAAAATGGAAGCACTCGGAATGATAGAGACCAAGGGCCTTGTGGCCTGCGTGGAAGCGGCCGACGCCTCGGTTAAAGCCGCCAACGTCAAGATAGTGGGCTACGAGAAGATAGGCTCGGGCCTGGTGACCATCCTTTTCCGGGGCGAAGTAGCCGCCTGCCGCGCCGCCTGCGACGCCGGCGCCGCCGCCGCCCAGAAGGTGGGCGAGCTGGTGAGCGTGCACGTGATACCGCAGCCGCACGGCGACCTGGAAGGCAAACTGCCGATAAGCGAAGCGAAGCGCAAATAACCGGGATGGGGTCAGGTCTTGATTTTTAGCATTTTCCCCAAAATGCTAAAAATCAAGACCTGACCCCGCGCAGAGGAGGAATCATGCTATTCGCACGAGTAGTGGGCAACGTGGTCTGCACCCGCAAAGACGACAAGCTCGTCGGCACCAAGCTGCTGATGGTGCAGCCGGTAGGCCTGGACGACAAGCCGCGCGGTAATACGCTCGTAGGCATAGACGCCGTGGGCGCCGGCACCGGGGAACTGGTGCTGCTGGTGCAGGGCTCGAGCGCGCGCCAGACGTCCAAGACCGAGAATACGCCGGTAGACTGCACCGTTTTCGCGATAGTGGACACTATCGAGAAGGACGGCAAAGTGGTGTTCAAGAAGTCCGCGGATAAATTCCAGGAATAACTTCAATGGCCATCAGCGAAGAAGACCTGCAGAAAATAGTTACCGAGGTGGTGCGCAATCTGGGCGCCGCTCCCGCCGCCGGCCCCGCTTCGGGCGGCCCGGTGTTCGACACCGTGGACGAGGCCGTTGCCGCGGCCCGCGCCGCGCAGCCCGGGTTTCAGGACCTGGGCATCGCCGCCCGCGAACGGATAATCTCCGCCATGCGCGAAGTCTCGCGCGCCAACGCGCGCCGCTGGGCCGAACTGGCCGTGGCCGAGACCGGCATGGGCCGCGTGGCCGACAAAGTTTTAAAGAACATGGTCTGCGCCGACAAGACCCCGGGTGTGGAAGACCTGCGCGCCGTGTCCTATACCGGCGACAAGGGCATGACCCTGGTGGAATACGCCCCGTTCGGGGTGGTGGCCGCCATCACCCCTTCCACTAACGCCGTCGCCACCATTATAAGCAACGCCATCGGCATCCTCGCCGCCGGCAACGCCGTGGTTTTCTCTCCGCATCCGGCCGCCAAGGGCTGCGTGGCCGACGCCGTGCGCACGCTTAATTCCGCCATCGTAGCCGCGGGCGGGCCGGCCAACCTGGTGTCCACCATAGCCAAGCCCACGCAGGAAGCCACCAAGCAGCTGCTGAGCCACCCCGGCACCAACATGAATATCGTTACCGGCGGCCCGGCCATCGTGAAAGTGGCCATGACCTCCGGCAAGCCCTGTAAAACCATCGCCGCGGGGCCCGGCAACCCGCCTATAGTAGTGGACGAGACCGCTGTATTCCCGGATTGCGCCGCCGAGATAATCACCGGCTGCGGTTTCGATAATAACGTGCTTTGCATCGCCGAGAAGGAAGTGATAGTGACGCAGGCCGCGAGGGACCGCTTCCTGGAAGCCATGCGCCGCGACGCGCGCGCGCATGAACTGAGCCGCGAGCAGTTCGACGCGCTTACCAAGCTGGCCATCCTCTCCCCGGGCCCCGAGCCCAAGGTGAACCGCGATTTCATCGGCAAGAACCCGTCGGTGATAGCCAGGGCCATAGGCCTTAACCTCTCCGACGACATCCGCGTGCTCTGGGCCGAGGTTCCCAACGACCATCCTTTCGTCTTCACCGAGCAGCTCATGCCGGTGCTGCCCGTTACCGTAGCCAAGGACGTGGACGCCGCCATAGAGCTGGCCCGCCTGGCCGAGGGGGACAATCACCACAGCGCGGGCATGTACACCACCAACGTCAAGAACATGACCAAGATGGGCCGGCGCATGGCCTGCTCTATCTTCGTCAAGAACGGCTGTACGCTGCACGGTTTGGGCCTGGGCGAAGGTTACGCCTCCATGTCCATAGGCACCCCTACCGGAGACGGCATAACCAAGACCAGCCATTTCGTGCGCCCGCTGCAGTGCAGCGTAGTCGGAGATCTGAGAATAGCTTAAGGAGCCAGTATGCAGGCCAATATAGCCGTGGGTTTGATGGAACTTTCTTCGATAGCCAAGGGCATAGAGGCCCTGGACGCCATGTGCAAGGCCGCCGGCGTTAAGCCGGAGGTGCACCAGGCGATCTCCAAAGGGAAATATATAATCGTGATCTCCGGGCCCGTGGGCGAGGTGGAATCCTCCCTGGCCAAGGGCGCCGAGATGGCCGGCAATACCTCGATAGCGCGGCACATCATCCGCAATATCCACGCCGGCGCGCTGGCGGCCTTGAATAAAAAAGTTAAGGCCGAAAAGATAGAGGCGGTAGGTATAGTGGAGACCAAAGAGGCGCTGCCCGCGCTGTTCGCGGCGGACGCCGCCGCCAAAGCGGCCTTCGTGCATGTGGCCGAGGTCAACACCGGCAAAGGCATAGGCGGCAAGGGCTACTTTACGGTGGTGGGCGAGCCGGGCGCGGTGCGCACTGCCGTGACCGCCGGTGTAAAGGCCATAGGCGAGGACGCGGTGGTGAGCCGCATAGTGATACCCAACGCGCACGCGCACATCGGCGCGGCGATATAGGAGACTTTTATGAGGCTGGTAATAGGCGCCGACCACGCGGGATTCGAAGCTAAGGAAAAACTGAAAAAGTTCCTCCAGGGCCTTGGGCATGAAGTGGCCGACTTCGGCTGCTACTCGCTGGAGGCGGTGGATTTCCCGGACATCGCGCTGCTGGTAAGCGAGGCTGTGCGCAAGAAGGAATTCGATAAGGCCGTGCTGGTGGACGGCTTCAACGGCGCCATGCCGCTGGCCGCCAACAAGGTGCACGGGATCCGCGCCGTGGCCGCTTACGACGTTATTTCGGCCCGCTTCGCCGCGGCGCACGAGGACTGCAACGTGCTTTGCCTCGGCGGCAAGACGCACGGCGAGCTGGCGCTGCAGGAAATGCTGAAAGTCTGGCTGAGCACGCCTTTCGAAGGCGGCAAGTACCAGAAGCGGCTGGACAAGATAACGGCTATAGAGCAGCGCTGCTGCTGAGAAAATGAAACAAGCTAAGGTCATAGGCAGGGTATTTTGTTCGCGCCAATGCTGCGGCATGGAAGCGAAGACTTTGCTTTTGATACAGCCGCTGGACTGGGAAACCGACAAGCCCGCCGGGGACCCGCTGGTGGCGGGGGACACGGTAGGCGCCGGCGCCGGGGAGACGGTTTTCTTCGTAGCTTCGCGCGAGGCCATCCTGGCTTTCGAAGGGTGGGAAGGCGAGACGTCCGTTAAGGCCGAGCCGCCGCCGGTGGACGCAGCGATAGTCGGAATAATAGACGGGAAGAAATTCAACTAATTTATGTTCGTAGCTAAAATAATAGGAAACGTCTGGGCGACACGCCGGCACCCGGGGCTGAAGAACGCCACCATGCTGCTGGCCAAACCGCTCGGCGCGGACGGCAAACCCGCGGGCGAGGCCCAGCTCGTGATAGACAACCAGGGCGCGGGCGTGGGCGATACCGTGCTGATAGTGGACGAAGGCGGCTCCGCCAGGAAGATCCTGAGGAATTCCAAAGCGCCGGTGCGCACCGTGATAGCCGGCATAGTGGACAAGGTGCACATTACCGGAAAGGAATAAAATATGAACGACGAAGACATAAAGAAAATAGCGGCCGAAGTGGCCAGGATAATGAAGGCCGGCGGCACTCCCGCCCCCAGGCAGAGCCTGGGCGATTCCGTGACCATCGGCTCCGCCGGCAAGGTGTTCCAGCATCCGCTGGTGAACAAGCCCGGTGGCGAAGCCAAAAAACCGTGCTCCGGCCAGGGCGATTGCCGCCTCGAAGAGAATACCTGCAGTTCCACCTGCCAGAGCTGCAACCCCCTGAATAAATATACGCCCCAGCAGATCAAGGCCGCCGCCGACCGCGTCTCCTTCTGCAACCCGAACGAGCAAAGTTCCTCGATAGCCGGCATGATAGACCACACCCTGCTCAAAGCCAACGCCACGCAGGAAGAGATAGGCAAGCTCTGCGAGGAAGCCCGCAAGTACCGCTTCGCGTCGGTCTGCGTGAACCCCGGTTACGTCGCTTTGGCGAGCCGCCTGCTGCGGGGATCGAGCGTGATGGTCTGCACCGTCATCGGCTTCCCGCTGGGCTCCACCACGCCCACCGTTAAGGCCATCGAGGCCCGCGACGCCATGGCCAACGGCGCCGACGAGATAGACATGGTCATCAATATCGGCGCGCTCAAGAGCGGCAACGACCAACTGGTGCTGGACGATATCAAGGCCGTGCGCGAGGCCACCCGCGGCAAATGCCTGAAGGTTATTTTAGAGACTTCTTACCTGACCAAGGACGAGAAGGTCCGCGCCTGCAAGATGTCCAAACTCGCCCAGGCCGACTTCGTTAAGACCTCCACCGGCTTCGGTTCCGGCGGCGCCACCCCCGAGGACATAGCGCTGATGCGCGAGACCGTGGGGCCCGAGATGGGCGTTAAAGCTTCCGGCGGCATCAAGAACGCGGAAGTGGCCGCGGCCATGATAAAGGCCGGCGCCACCCGCCTGGGCACGAGCGCCAGCATAGCCATAGTTTCCGGCGGAGAAGCCGCCAAAGGGCAGTACTAGGTTTGGGCGGTCCGGTCGGGGGGATACCCCGCCCGCCAGGACTGCAGGGAACCGTTGCGCGGTTCCCCTCCAGCCGAAGCGGCTGGAGCCTCCCCTCCCCAACTGGCGTTCGGGATATCCCCCCGACCGTACCTTGGGCTAAATTTTGTGTAAGAAGTTCTTAAGGAGAATGGAAATGTCAGAACCTAAAGAAGCGCTGGGAATGATAGAGACCAAGGGTTTCATCGGCATGATCGAAGCCTCTGACGCCATGTCGAAGGCCGCCAAGGTGCGCCTGCTCGGCTACGAGAAGATAGGGTCGGGCTACGTCACCACGCTGTGCGTGGGCGAAGTGGGCGCCGTGCGCGCCGCCGTGGAAGCCGGCGCCGCCGCCGCGCAGAAAGCCGGCGAGCTGGTGGGGATGCACGTGATCCCGCGCCCCTCCGACGAGCTGGATAAATACCTGGCGAAGATCTCGGTAAAAGCGTAGTGAATAAGTAGGGCCGGGCTAAGGGATCGGGAGTTTCCCGGTCCCGCCGTTTCCCCCTGCCGCTTCCTCACCATGCTGACCAAGGGCGCAGTCGAAGACCTCATAATGCAGCACCTCTCGGGAGTTCCGGGGGGGGCGGCGCCCTTGGGGAAAAGAAAGGCCGGGCCTGAAAAGAGGGTCTTTATCAGCGACTGGGAACTCCGCCGGCTCTATAAGCCCGGAGCTAAAAGCGTCCAGGTCCCGGCCGGGTCCATCGTAAGCCCGCTTTCGCTGGACTGGCTGGATTATAACGGGATA
>JACRER010000021.1 GCA_016234365.1 Elusimicrobiota bacterium
AGCAGTAGCCCGGGCCTGGGCCTTTTGGGCAGGTCCGGGGGGGCCTTTGCTCACTTGCGGCCCGCCCGCCCGGGTGGTATACCATTACGATGGAGTTCCGCCGTCTAATCTCAGCCTTGCTGCTGCTGGCCCTGCCTGCCGGAGTCTTTGCAACTCCGGAAGCCGACAGGGCGTCCGCCGCCGCTCTTTTCGACGGGACCCTGCCCGCGCCGCCGCTGCCGCCCCTTTCCCCCGGCAAGGCCGACGCCTCGACCGAATTCCTGAAACAGATGAAAGAAGTTCTCTCCTCCGGCGGCTGGGACGGCCCCGCGCCGCAGCTGCGGCAGTTCATGTTCAGGAACGGCCAGGAAGGCTGGACCGCGCAGGCGCAGAGCGTGGGCCTTGAGGGGTTCCTCTGGACCAAGAAGGAACTGGAGGGCAAGTACGGCGCCGCGGCCTTCGCCGGACAGACCGCAGACTATTTCAACTACCTCGATTCCCTGCTTAAGCCCGTGCCCTGGACCGGGGACCTGCGCAAGGCGCTTTCGGAACTGAACGCTTCCGGCCTTCCCGACGCGCAGAAGAACGAGCGCCTGAACCTGATCCTGGAGAACTACGTGGCCGGCCTGCAGGCCAACATGGCCCGCTACGACGGCGCGGCCTGGGCCAAGAAGGCCCGGATTTACGAACTTTTTCCGCGCGCCTACAACCTGGCCGGCCGCCGCGGCTCGCCGGGCTTTAAAAACGGGTCCTTCTTCCGTGATTTCCAGGTTTCCGATTTCGACGTGATAAAGCGCATGGGCTTCGACGCGGTCTGGCCCATGGGCGTCCTGCCCATAGGCGTGCGGGGGCAGACCGGCACCGGCGGCGGCTCGCCGTATTCGATCAGCGACCACTCCACGGTGAACCCGGACCTGGGCACCGAAGAAGAGTTCCGCGAGTTCGTGCGGCGCGCGCATTCGGCCGGGCTTAAGGTCATAGTGGATTTTGTGGTGAACCACACCTCGCTGGACTCCAAACTGCTGGCCGAGAACCCGGATCACTTCGTCAGCTTCCGTTATGACGGCGCCTGCCCCAAGGACGGCTACTTCGACACCTGGTGGAACGGCGCCAAGTACTGCGTGCACCACGGTGGTTTCGAGTATGGCGGCGGCGTGTCCAGCTGGATAGACACGGCGCAGATAAACTATTCCAACCGCGGCCTGCGCGACAAGATGACCTCCATCGTCAAGGGCTGGGTCACCAAGTTCGACGTGGACGGCTTCCGCGTGGACATGGCCTACCTGGCGCTTAACAACGTTTTTTCCCGTACCTGGCAGAAAACCATGCCACGCGACGAATTCTACCGTCAACTGATCTGGACGGTAAAGGCTGCCAAGCCGTCCGCCGCCTTCATGGCGGAAGCCTACGCCTACCAGGAGGACCTGGGTGCCTGCGGTTTCGACACCATCTACAGTAAGTATGAAGAGGCCCGACCCGAGGGCCAGACCGGCTGGTACAACGCTTCCGAGGCCGGCAACGCGGCCGCGATGCAGAGTTCCATAAACCGCAACGCTTTCCTGGCCTGGCAGGCCGGCGGGGCCGGGAGCGTTATGTTCGCCGGCAATCACGACGAGCCCGCCCCGGAGAAGATCTACGGCAAACGCCTGCCGGCCGCGCTGGCGCTGACTTTCCTCTACCCTGGTTCCGTCCTGATGTATTCCGGCGCCGAGATAGGCTACGACGCCGCCGTTGCGACGGAGCATAAGCCGCTGCCGTTCAGCGCGCCGTGCGCCATAAACTGGAACGGCGGGGACCCGCAGGTTAAGAGGACCTACCAGGAAGTTTTGGCCCTGGCCGCGCAAACGCGCGCCGAGCTGGGGGATTACGATATCGAGCCGCTCTGGCCCGGGCCCGGGCAGAACTGGGCGGGCTACGTACTGAAGTCGAAGGACAAGCCCGGCCTGCGAAAGGCCGTAATAGGCAACGTCACCTGGAATTCCACCTGGGCGGACCTGCCGCAGGCGGGGTTCAACGGGACGCTGCAGCCCGGGGAGTACAGGGTTTTAAACCTCCGGTGACCGATTTGCTATAATTGTGGTGGGGTAGTTATCACAGAGTTAAAATTACGCGTTCCATAGAGAGAGGCCGTGCTTCGTTCCAACCCGCACTTGATAGAAATCAATACCCGGCTGTGGCTTAAGCAGCTGCGGGTAAAGTATTCCCTGCCGGAGATGACGCTTTCCTCGGTGCCGGACGAGGAATGGCTGGAGCTGCGTCATTTGGGTTTTGACATAGTCTGGCTGGTGGGCGTCTGGGAGCCCAGCCCGGAATCGGAACGGATAGCCCGCCAGGACCGCGTGCTGCTGGAGGAAGTGAAGGGCCTCCCGCCCGGTTTTGGCCCGGAGGCGGTAGGTTCCTCGCCCTATTCCGTCCACTGGTACCGCCTCAATTCCGAACTTGGTTTTGAGTGGGAACTGAAGGCACTGAAGGAAAAACTGAATTCGATGGGCATGAAGCTGATGGTGGACCTGGTCTCCAACCACACGGCCAAAGACAACCCCTACATACAGGAATGCCCCGACTGCTTTATCAACGGCTCCGAAGAAGATTACCGCGCGCACCCGGACTGGTTCTTCGAGCTGCCCGAAGGCGATAAGAAGCGCTACATCGCCTACGGCCGCGACCCCAACTTCCCCGCGTGGACGGACAGCGCCCAGCTTAACTATTTCAACCCCGCCACCAGGGAGAAAATGCTCTCGGTGCTGCTGCGCATCGCGGACATGGCCGACGGCGTGCGCTGCGACATGGTGATGCTGACCTTGAACGAGATCCACGAGGGCACCTGGGGCTGGCTGCTGGGCCGTAACGGGTATAAGCGCCCGCAGGACGAGTTCTGGGAAGACGCCATAAGGGCCGTGCGGGAAAAACATCCCGAGTTCGTTTTCCTGGCCGAGGTCTATTGGGGCCTGGAGTGGCGTGTGCAGCAGATCGGCTTCGACTACACCTACGACAAGGGCACCTACGACCGCCTGCGCTTCCAGGGGCCTCAGGAAGTGCGCGGCCACCTGCGCGCCGAAAAACTTTACCAGAAGCGCTCCGCGCGCTTTATCGACAACCACGACGAGCAGCCCTCGCTGGCCGCGTTCGGGCGCCAGAAGGCGCTGGCGGCCGGCGTGGTGATCTCCACCATCAAAGGCCTGCGCTTTTACAACGATAACCAGATAGACGGCGTGAAGACGCGCGTGCCGCTGCAGCTAAAAGAGCTGTACGAGCGCACGCCGGACCTGGAAGTCAGGAAGTTCTACGCCAAGCTCCTTAAGATCACGGACCACCCGGCTTTCCACGGCGGCGAGTGGGCGCTCCTGGACGTGCGGCAGTGCGACAAAGAGAACCGCACCAACGCCAATATCCTGGCCTGGAGCTGGGCTCAGCGGCGCACGCTTAAGGTGGTGGTGGTGAACTACTCCGGGGATACGTCCTGCGGCGTGGTGAACGTGTCCATCAAGAGCGAGGGGGAGACGACGGCTATCTTCGAGGAGCTGTCGGACCGGTTCTTCTCGTTCAAGGCCTCCGAGCTGGCCGGCGGCCTGCGCCTGCAGCAGATGCCGCCCTTTTCCGCCTACGTCTTTGACGTACAATTCTAAGAACGCCGTCCCGAACAGAGAACCGGCTCCACTGAGCCGGTATTTTTATCGTGACTCCATGGGCTGGCAGGCGACGGGGGGTGTGGGCCCGTCGGGCACGCTGTCGGCCACACCGTGGCCGCGCTGCCGCT